>DATEIO010000512.1:0-3528 GCA_035278895.1 Thermoanaerobaculia bacterium
GCGCAGGTCCTCGTCCGTGCGGGGATGGCCGAAGAAGCGGACCTCGCCCGAGTCGGGGGCGGTGATGTCCATGATCATGCGGATGGTCGAGGTCTTGCCCGCACCGTTCGGCCCCAGAAGGCCGAAGATGCTGCCGGGCGGCACTGTCAATGAGACCCCGTTCACCGCGACGAAATTGCCGTAGCTTTTCCGCACGTCTCGCAGCTCGAGGGGAGGTGTCATATCGTCTCCGTGCTTTGAGTGGCCGGGGGGAATCCCCGGAAGGCTTTCTCCTGAAGTACGCAGTGTAGCCTGCGAGGTTTAGGGGGACGCAGTTAGAGGGCGCAATGAATTGCGCCCCTACAGCCTTCGGCGCAGGGATGACGCTACAGCGGAGGTCGTAGGGGCGCAATTCATTGCGCCCTTTTGGCGGCGCCCCTCGCACCCCTGTTGCCCCTTGCCCCCGGCGGGATTCTTGCTGAAAGGATAGAGTGGTGGCTGGAGGAGGAGACATGGGAGACCGAGAAGAGACGGATGGGCCGGAGTCTTTCGAGAGCCTGGGCCTGTCGGAGCCCATCCTGAAGGCCGTCGCGGACGTCGGATACGAGGCGCCCACGCCGATCCAGGCGAAGACGATCCCGCCCATGATGGCCGGCCGGGACCTGATCGGGCAGGCGCAGACGGGCACGGGCAAGACCGCGGCGTTCGCGATCCCGATCCTCGAAAAGATCGATCCGTCGTCGCCTGAGGTGCAGGCGCTGGTGCTCGCCCCCACCCGCGAGCTCGCAATCCAGGTGGCCGAGGCGGTCCACACCTACTCGAAGCATCTCGGCCGCGTGGGGGTGATCCCGGTCTACGGCGGCCAGCCCATCCAGCTCCAGTTGAAACGGCTCCAGCGTGGCGTCCACGTGGTCGTGGGCACGCCGGGGCGGATCATGGACCATCTGCGGCGGGGGACGCTCCGCCTGGACGCCATCCGCATCGTGGTCCTCGACGAGGCGGACGAGATGCTCCGCATGGGCTTCATCGAGGACGTCGAGTGGATCCTCGCCCAGTCCCCCCCGGAGCGGCAGACGGCGCTCTTCTCCGCCACCCTGCCGCGCGAGGTGCGGCGGATCGCCGAGCGGCATCTGAAAGACCCGGTCTCGATCGAGATCGAGCATAAGACGCTGACCCTCCCGGCGATCGAGCAGCGGTATCTGAACGTCTCGCCCCAGCAGAAGATCGACGCCTTGGCCCGCATTCTCGAAACCGAGGCCACGGACGCGATCCTGATCTTCACCCGCACCAAGACCGGCGCGGCCGAGGTGGCCGAGAAGCTCCAGGCCCGGGGCTACGCCGCCGAGGCCATGCACGGCGACATGGGGCAGGCCCAGCGCGAAAGCGTCATCCGCCGCCTGCGCGGCGGCCAGCTCGAGATCGTCGTGGCGACCGACGTGGCCGCCCGCGGGCTCGACGTCGAGCGGATCAGCCACGTGGTGAACTACGACATCCCCTACGACGTCGAGGCCTACGTCCACCGGATCGGCCGCACCGGCCGGGCCGGCCGCTCGGGCACCGCCGTCCTCTTCATCTCCCCCCGCGAGCGGCGGATGATGGCCGAGATCGAGCGCTACACCGGCCAGCGCATCACGCCGATGAAGATGCCCACCCAGGCCGACGTGGCGGCCCGGCGCATCGCGCTGTTCAAGGAGAGCATCCGGAAGACCCTGGCCGAGGGGGATCTGGACCTCTATCTCACCCTGGTCGAAGAGCTGGTGGACGAAGGGCTCGACCTCGCCGAGATCGCCGCCGCCGCCGCCCGCCTCGCCCGGGGAGACAAGCCGCTCGAGGTCGAAGTCGAGCCCGAGCCCGAAGCCCTGGCCGGAGCCGAGGACGGCATGGTCCGGATCTTCCTGGCCGCCGGCAGCCGCGCCGGAGTCCGCCCGGCGGACATCGTGGGCGCCATCGCCAACGAAGCCGGAGTGCCCGGCAAGGCGATCGGCTCGATCGACATCTACGACCGCTTCACCTTCGTGGAGATCCCGTCCCAGTACCGGGACCAGGTGCTCACCAAAATGGCCCGCGCCACCATCCGCGGCCGGCCGGTGGACATCCGGCTGGCGACCCCCGAGCGGGAGCGGCGGGATCGACCGGATCGGCGGGAGAGAGGGGAGCGGGAAGAGCGGGGCCGCCCGCGGCCGCAGGGGAAGGCGCCTTTCAAGGGGAAGCGGCGGTTCTGAGGACACCCACAGAACCGGTTTCCTGTAGGGGCGGCCCTATGTGGCCGCCCTGCTTGTTCCGGCCCTTCCCCCACCCAGGGCGGCCACATAGGGCCGCCCCTACAGAACGGAAGCCTGCACAGGCCCCTACCGCCCCGCCTCCTCGAGGCTCCGGCGCAGCAGCAGCGCGCGGCGCTTCTCGATCGCCTCGAGCCAGAGGGGAATGAAGGCGACCAGGTCGCGCAGGGCCTTGTCCACCTCGGCCATCTGCGCGGCCATCCGCCGGCCGAACACGGCATGGCAGCGCATGAGATCGCGCACCCCCTGCTCGCGCTCCTCCCGCGTAGCGCCAACCGACTCCCGGATGCCGTCGATCGCCTCGGTCGCCGTCTCGAAAAGCTCCAGGAGCACGCGGCAGCGGGCCGGCACGTCGTAGGTGTAGCGGTCCAGGATCTCCATCTCGTAGAAGCGCACGCCGCGCAGCGACAGCACCTCCTTGAGCTTTGGGGTGAGGCCCGAAAGGAGCGCTTCTAAAAACGCCTTCGTCTCCTCCCACGCGGCGCGGGTGGGGATCGTCTCCTCGCTGCGGAGCCGGGTGGCGAGCGACGAGAGGTGCCGGGGTCGGGCCGCTTCGAGCTCGTCCAGGTACTCCTGGAGCTTGCCGAGCGTCGCCTGAAGCCACTCCGCCTCCTCGATGTCCCGGGGGAAACGGCGGGAGATGAAGTAGTCCGCGTCGTGGAGGCTCCGCGGATCGGCGGCCATCACCTCGCCGAAGGTGTCGTGCAGAAACGAGTGGATCTGGCCGATTGAGACGCAGAGGAGCTTGCGGATCTCCAGAAGCTGGTCCTCGGGAACCTCGTCCGGGAAGCGGTCGATCCCCGAGAGCACCTGGTCATCCAGGAACACCAGCGCCATCCCCGCGCTCTGGCGCGCCTCCTCCAGGCGCGGAATGTGGGAAGGCACGTCCAGGAGAGGCGCCAGCCGCGTGCGGATCAGCGCCGTGACCTGGCGCACCTTGCTCCAGATGTCGAGCAGCCGCTCCGGCGAGCAGTGGAGAAGGGCGTAATTGCTCTCCAGAACCCCCTCGATCAGCCGGATACACCCCAGAAACGCCCGAATCCGCGGGTTCTGGAAATTGACCCGCTCCAGAGCCCAGTCCAGAGCCGTCACTCCCTCGGGGAGCTCGATCTGATGATTGCCCACCTGGATGATCTGCTTGACGTGCTTCCTGGCCATGGCTGTGAGGAAAGATTGCGAGGAGATCCTCGGGGGGGAACCCTACCATACCCCCGCCCGGGCCCTCACCTCCCCGGCCCTCCTCTCCCAGCCCCCTCCCTGCCGCCGGGAG
>DATEIO010000513.1:0-17542 GCA_035278895.1 Thermoanaerobaculia bacterium
AAAGGCGATTTCTTTTTCCCCGTAGAGCCGCTCGGCCGTGATGCCGCGGCTCTTGCAGTCCTCGATCAGCTTGTTGGAGGCGACGATCGGGTCCGAGTCCTCGGTGTAGGTCTTCGCCATGATGTACTTGAGCCAGGGCTCCATGCCCATGGCGTAGACGTAGGCTTCCCGGCAGCCGAAGCGGTTCACGATGTCGATGCCGCGCTCGTAGTTGGAGCCCGAGAGCCGCCGCGACTGGTCGACCTTGCGGTCGAGCGGCCGGGTGATCAGCGGGCCGTAGACCCAGGAGAGCGGGGCCCCGTCGCACTCCATGCCGAGGAAGAGCACGTCGACGTCGCCCGTCACGCGCTGCACGTGCTCGTAGATCCGCGGCTCGACGTTGCACGAGTCGGCGGCGAGCATGATCTTGCCCTCGCCGATCTGCACGAGGTAGGCGAGCTTGGTCTTGATGTCCAGGTCGCTGTGCTCGCCCAGGAAGGGGACGCCCGTGATCGTCCCGCCCTCGATCTCCAGAACGTCCATCGAGTCGAGCTCCACGACGTTCTTGAACCCGATCGCCTGAAGCGCGAGCTTGAGCGACGGGTCCTGGAGCTCGCCGCCGCCCCCGCGCGGGACCACCACGGTCCCGATCTTGTGGCGGAGCTGGAGCATGGTCTCGACCAGCACGTGATCCTGGTGATTGTGGGTGATCACCACGTAGTCGATGAAGTCGGGCAGGTCGGAGTAGGTGTAGCGCGGCAGCTCGGCGTGATAGTCGTAGCTGATCACCGGATCCGACAGGATGGCGACGTCCCGCGTCTCGATCAGGATGCAGGCGTGGCCGAAGTAGCGGGTGCGCATCCCTTCGCCCTCGTAGCGCGCGTAGGGCTCCGGGGCCTCTTCGGTGAAGAAGGTGCGGAGCAGGGCCTCGTCTCCATCCGCCACCCCGAGGAGCTCCTTGATGTGGCCGAACGGGCGCGGCGAGCGCTTCATGCGGAACAGCTCGTCGATCCCCTCGTGGTCGAACGGGCGGCGGATGAAGAGGAGCCCCTCCTGCGCGATCCGCGGCGTGCTCAGCACGAAAGGCCGGTCCAGGTCCCCTTCGACCAGGGTGAGCGAGAGGCTCTGGAGGGAGCGGTTGTAATAGGGGCTCCGGTAGAGGAGCGGCTCGAACAGGCGGAACGACGGGTTGTGGTTCAGGTCGTAGACCAGCTCCACGTAGCCCCGGAGCGGCTCAGGGACCTTGGCGTAGAGCGGCTCGAGCGAGAAGCCCTTGGCCTCCGCCCGCAGCAGGTCGTCCAGCTCCTTGACGGCGCGCGCCAGGGTGATCAGGTCGCCCTGCTCGACGAGCGTCCTTTCGAGGAGCGCCTTGATGTCGCTGGCCCGGGAGGGCTCGTAGCTGATGAAGGGTCCGCCCAGCATGGCCGGATTCTTGACCGCCGCGGCGTGGACCTGCGGCGCCTGGACGAAGGACTTCATGATCGCCAGGTGGCGGTCCAGGACGTTCATGCCCGCGGGAACGGGGGCGATCAGATGCGTCCAGGCGTACCAGTTGCAGATCAGGGGCTCGGCCAGGACGTTCGATTTCAGATAGACAAGGTCGTTGCTGCTCATCGGGAATCTCCAGGGTCGTTCATCGACTCCACCCCTTAGGTGCACCGAGAGCATACAACCGCGCCGGCCGGACCGCTTTTCGCTACCCGCCCACCCTGGGATTGCGGTGCGGGGTTGCGGGGTTCCGGCGGGCGACCTGATGGCGGAAACCGGGCTCCGCCTTCCCCCGGACGGCCCGGGCAATGGCCGCAGCGGCCACCTTGTGGCCGGCCGGGGACCAGTGGCTGTCTCTCGGGAAGTAGAGGACCTCCCCACGGACGGCTCTTTCCGCGAAGCCCGGCGTCAGGTCCAGGAAGGAGGCGCCCGCCTCCTCCGCGACTGCCGCGATCCTCCGGGGAAGGTCGTTGCTTTTCCAGCGCAGGGGCTCGGCCTCCGGCTTGAACCGGCAGAGGCGCTTGTAGACCCGGTCCTTCGTGGGGACGAAGACGACCAGGAGCTCCGCTCCCCGGGCCCGGCAGAGGCGCCCGGCCTCCCCCACCACCCGGCGGACCTCCCCGAGCGCCCGCTCTTCGGCGGGCGTGAGCCGGTGCGCCTTGTATTCGAAGAACATCCGCACGTCCGCGCCGCCGCGCTGGCGGAAGACACCGGACGGATAGCCCAGCGTGCCCGTGGCGTCCTCCCCCAGGCCGGCTTCGAGGACCCGGCGGAGGCGGTGGAGGGCGTTCTTCGTGAAGGAGCGGAGGAAAAAGGAGTGATTGCGCCGCGACAGCTCGGGCCAGACCTTGGACGCCGCGGTATAGCGCTCCACGTCCTGGAGGTCGTTCCCCTCGAAAAACGACCAGACGCAGGTCCGGGGATGGAGGGGCAGGGCATAGCGCCGGAGCACCTCCAACTCCTGCTGCGGGCCGTACCAGGACTGCCCGAGGTTGACGACCCGCGCCTGCCCCAGGTCCGCTGCGAGGCGCGAGGTCACGAGCTCGTCCGCCGTCACTCCCCACCCCTCGATGAAGGAGTCGCCGATCACGACGACGTCGGCTCCAGAGACGTCCGCGGCGTTGCGGAACCCGTTCCGGTCGTAGCGGTAGCGCACGCCCTCCCACACGAAATCGTCGTGCGGACGGTGGAGATGGAGCAGCGTCGGGTCCACGAGATTGCCCGGGTGGCTCCACGGCTGGGCCGCGGGCGTTCCAAACAGTACGCGGAAATCGGCGAGATGGAGCGCGACCAGGAGCTCGAGGAATCCCAAGGTCAGCACCACCATGGCGCTCGTCACCACGAAGCCTTTGGCGATCTCTCTCCGGCGGCGGCGCGCCAGAAGCAGCACGGTCCCCCAGACCAGGAGGTAGCCCCCCAGCAAAACCGCGAGCACGAACAGATTGGGATAGCGGACCAGCATCGCCCCTCCTCGGCTGAGAGACGGAATCCGCAGACTCAGGAATCCGTGTCGACCGCTCGAAGCAAGAGGCGAGCCAGAGGAGTGGCGCCGCCCCGCGAGGCGAGTGCGCCGCCCCACGGGGCGAATGAGCCGCCCCACGGGGCGAGTGCGCCGCCCCACGAGGCGAGGGCGCCGCCTCACGAGGCGAGTGCGCCGCCCCGCGAGACGAGTGTGCCGCCTCACGAGGCGAGTGCGCCGCCTCACGAGGCGAGTGTGCTGCCTCACGAGGCGAGTGTGCCGCCTCACGAGGCGAGGGCGCCGCCTCACGAGGCGAGTGCGCAGCCCCACGAGGCGAGCGGGCCGCCCCACGGGGCGAGTGCGCCGCCCACCCGAATCACGCTTCGCGGTCGAGCGCCGCGAGCCACTCCCACTCTTCCTCCGCGAGAGGGATGCCGTGCGCGCGCCGGTCGGCCTCGGCCGCGCTTTCGAGATCGCCGGGCACGATCACCCGCTCCCCGGGGACCGCCGGCTGCTCCCGCACGGTCGCCATCAGGCCCGAGAGATCCGTGCGGAAATCGCCCGGCTGCCGGAAGGCGCCGAGGTCGAGCGCGAGGAAGAAGTGCGCCACCCGGCGGGGCTCGTCGAAGGGGGGCGTGTAGAGGTGGGACAGCTCGTGGTCTTGAGGCATCCCGGAGAGCAGCGCGCAGAGGATCTCGACCATCATCCCCAGGCAGTGCCCTTTGTGCCCGCCCAAGGGCTTCAGCGCAACCTCGCCGCCTTCCTCCACGACCCAGCCCGGCTCCAGGGGGAGGCCATGGGCCCGGTGGTGCTTCACCTTGGAGTAGGAGACCTGGCTCGTCGCGAAGTCGGCGCAGAAGAGGTCGTCGCCGCGGCCTTGGGCGGCGAGCGAGATCGGGTTCGTTCCAAAAAACGGGGCGAGGCCATTCCAGGGGGCGACCAGCGCGTCGCTGTTGGTGAACGAGAGGCCGAGCACGCCCTGCCGGGCCATCTCGAGCGTGTAGACCGAAGCGGCGCCGAAGTGGTTGGAGTTGCGGACGGCCACGGCCCCGACGCCGTTCTCCTTGGCGAGGCGAACCGCCTCGATGGAAGCCACCCGCCCGGCCACGATCCCCAGGGCATGTCCGGCGTCGAGCACCCGCGCAGCGCGGGCCTCGCCCAGAAAGCGAAGCTCCGGCTTCGCCCGGCTCCGGCCGCCGTCCAGCTCCGCGAGATAGGTGGGAAACAGGCGGACACCGTGGGTGTCGATCCCCCGCAGCGACGTTCCGATCAGACCGTCCACCACCCAGCCCGCGTGCTCCTCGGAGACGCCGCGCCGGAGGAGCGCCTCGCGCAGGGTCGGAGCGAGCGTAGCGGCAGGAATCCTTTTCAATCCGCGATCCGGTCGTGCACGAAGCGGGCGAAGCGGCCGATCCCCTCTTCGATCTGCTCCTCGGTGACGTAGCTGAAGGAGAGCCGGACCTGCCGCTCCCTCCCGGAGGTCAACGCGAAGAAGGACATGGGGCAGACGATCACCCCGTAGTCCCGGGCGCACTCCGTCAAGCGCTCGGGCGTGAATTCGAACGGCAGGCTCAGCGTCAGAAAGAATCCCCCTTCCGGACGGTTCCAGGAGACCGGCCCGCCTTCGCCGAGCTCTCTTTCGAGGCTGGCGAGCATGCAGTCCCGGTTGGCCCGGTAGAATGGGAGCTTGTCCTTCATCAGGGGGGCGAGCGAGCCGCCGCTCTCCAGCAGGAGCCCGCCGGCGATCGCCTGGATGACCGTCGAGGTGTTGACCGTGGTCAGGCTCTTCACCTTGGACAGCTCGGCCGCCAGGGGCACGCGCTGCCCCGAGGGGAGGATCACGCCCGAGTCGGCCACGAGGTAGCCCAACCGCAGACCGGGGAAGAGCGTCTTCGAAAAGCTCCCCATGTAGACGACGACCCCGTGTTCGTCCAGGGCTTTCATCGTCGGCAGGGAATCGCCGTCGTAGGAGAACATCCCGTAGGGATTGTCCTCCCAGATCAGCATCTCCTGCTCGCGGGCGAGAGAGAGAAGCGCCTTCCGGGCCGGCACCGGCATCCGGGTGCCCAGGGGGTTGTTGAAATCGGGGATGTCGTAGAGCGCCCGCGGGCGGAGCCCCTGGGCTCGCGCCTCCTCGATTCCGGCACGAACGGCCTCGGGCGTCAGACCCTCTTCGCCGGTGGGGACGGGAATCAGGGTGATCCCCATCATCCGCGCGAGCCCGGGGATGCCGATGTAGGTGGGATCGCTCACCAGGAGCGCGTCCGTGGCCGGGTCGATCAGCGCCAGGAGGAGGATGGCCATCCCCTCCTGGCAGCCGGTGGTGACGACGATCGAGCCGGGAGCCGCGGCGATCCCCTCGTCCGCCTCGAGCTGGCGGGCGATCAGGTCGTTGATGATCCCGTTCGTCTTGTTGTACTGCCCGAGGTCGTTCCAGATGGCCTGGGTGGAGAGCCCGGTCTTCGCGGCGTGGTGGTCCACCCAGACCCGGGCCGCGTCCAGGCTCTTCTCCACGTCGAACCAGCGCTCCGCCGGACGCCCCGGAGCGAAGGACACCGCCTCGGGGTAGCGGTGCACCACCTCGTTCAGGAAGTTCATCACGTCCAGGAGCGGGTCGGCGAAGCAACCCCTGAGCACGACGTCCATGGCGTCCGGGTCCGCGGTCAGAACGCGTCCTTCTTCTCGAGCTGCTCGAAGAGCTGCTGCACGCTCTGGTCGGAGAAGTCGCCGCCCATCCGCTCGATGAACTCGAACATCATGCCCGACCCCTTGTCCCGGGCCGAGAAGATCTGGCGCAGGCCCGGGCTCTGGATGACGTTGGTGTCGAACTCCAGACCCGAGGCCTTGAGGTCTTCGGCCATCTGCGGGAGGTCCTCGACGCCGATCGCCACGTGCTGGACGCCCGCGCCATAGTGCTCGACGAACTTCGAAACCTGCGAATCGGGAGAGGTGCCCTGGAGGAGCACGATGGTGATCGGCCCCGCTTTCAGGACGGCCGAGACCATGGCCGTGTGCTTGCCCTCGGTCCGGCGCCGCTCCTTGAGCTCCAGGCCCAGAACATTCGTATAGAAAGCGATCGACTCTTCAAGATCGTGCACGGCGATTGCCACGTGATCGATCGATCGCGCATATTTGGACAGCAGGGTGGCGGTATTGCTCATCAAAGATCTCCTCTCTCGGACGGCGGCCGGAACTGGCCCTCTCCCCCTCGGGGGCTACCTAGTGTATCCCGCGGCTCGCGGAGAGCCGTTCCATTCCGTAAGGAGAGGTGATCCCCGAAGGAACAACCGAGACACCCGGCCCCCGTCTCGTGGGGTGGTTCTCCTCCCACCCGAACGCCCGTTGCGGCCGGGCGGCCCGGGGAGGAGCATGAAGAAGCAAGGAGAGAACGCCATGACCTGGACAGAGGCAATCCATGGAACGGTCCGGCAGTGGACCACGATCCGGGACTCGATCGGCACCGCCCCCCCGGTCGATCTGCTCACCGAGATCAACGCCGTGTGCGATCTGTGCGAAAAATCCGAGGCCGAGGCCGGGAGCGGAATCGAGCGGTGCCGCTACTGCCTGTTCTACCAGCAGTTCGGCGGCTGCCAGGAGGTGAGCGGCCGGATGAGCGAAGCCGTCGTCGAGCAAGACTGGGACCGGCTCCGCCAACTCGTCGACCAGATGATCGAGGGGCTCGAGAAGCTCAAGGTCCCCCCCGAAGCGCTCGTCCGGCTCGCCGCGACGGCCTAGGGTTGGGCTTGTCCCAGGGCGGCTCCCGGTCAAGCCGTGGCATTCTTCCCGCCATGGACGGCCGGCCGGCGCTCCGCGCGATCCTCCTGGGGGCGAGCAATCTCGCCGTGGCCCTCCCGCTCGTGGTGGACGGGCTCCGCCGCCGGGCCGGGGGTCCCATCCAGATCCTGGCCGCCTGCGGGCACGGCCGCTCCTACGGAACGTGGAGCCGCTTCCTCTTCGCCCGCGGGCTCCCGGGGATCGCTTCCTGCGGCCTCTGGCAAGCGCTCGACGGCCTTCCACCCCTCCCCACCGTCGCCCTGGTGACCGACGTGGGCAACGATCTGATCTACGGCGCGGATGCCGCGACCGTCGCCCGCTGGGTCGAATCCTGCCTCGACCGCCTGGCCGGCGCCGAGACCGTGCTGACGCTCCTGCCGCTCCCGCGCCTCGAAACGCTCACCCGAGGGCAATACCTCGTGGCGCGCTCGCTTCTCTTTCCCGGCCGCAACGTGCCGTGGCCCCGCCTCCGGAATGAGGCCCGGGAGCTCGATGCCCGCCTCCGGAGAATCGGAGCCGAGCGCGGCCTCCGCCTCGTCGAGCCCGAGGCCTCCTGGTACGGGCTCGACCCCATCCATGTCCGCCGGAGCCTGAGGCGCGAGGTCTGGAGCCGCATCCTTCCCTCCGCGGAGCTTTCGGGGAGAGAATCGCCCGCGGGCCGGTGCCGGGTCCCCCGTTTCGGGGCGGCGCGCTTCCGCCTCTTCGGAGCCGAATTCCGGAGGCCCCAGCCCGCCTTACGGCTCGACGATGGGACGACTCTCTCGCTTTTCTAGGTGGATCGGGCTGGGAGTCCCGGCGCTCCTCCTGATCGCTCCCGCCATCAGCTCCGAGGTCCGCTTCCTCTATCGGGCCGCCTGGGAGGAGGGGCGCATCCTCGCCGCCCGCGAGCCCCTGGCCGAGCTGGCCGCCTCCCCCGAGGTCCCACCCGGCCGCCGCGCCCGTTTCGAGCTGGTGCTGGCGGCCCGCGCCTTCGCGGCCAAGCAGCTGGGCCTCGAAGCAAAGGAGACCTACACCACCTTTTCGGACGTCGGCTCCGGCACCCTCCTCCACGTGCTCTCCGCGAGCCCGAAAGACCGCCTGGAAGAGTACCGCTGGTGGTATCCGGTCACCGGCTCCGTCCCCTACAAGGGCTTCTTCAGCCGGAGAGCGGCGCTCGCCGAAGAGCGCCGTCTGAAGCTTGGCGGCTACGACACCTACCTGCGGCCGGCCGGGGCCTTCTCCACCCTCGGCTGGTTCAACGATCCTCTCCTCTCGACGGCCCTGGAGGGCGATCGGGTGGACCTCGTCTCAACCGTGATCCACGAGATCGCCCACAACACCCTCTGGGTGCCGGGCGAGGCCGAATACAACGAAAGCTTCGCCAACTTTGTGGGACTGAAGGGGGCCGAAGCCTTCTTCGCAAGCCGGGGGGACCGCGAAGCCGCCCGCCTCGCCGCCGCCACCTTTCGCGACGAAAAGCGCCTCGGCGCCTTCTACGCCACCCTCGCCCGGGACCTCGAAGCCCTTTATGTCTCCGGGCTCTCCGGACCGGATCTCGAAGCCCGCCGGAAGGAGATCTTCGGCCGCTCTCACAAGACCCTCCAGAGCCTGCCGCTCGAGGTCTACTCTTCGGAAAAGCTTGCGAAACGGGAGATGAACAACGCCACCGTGATCGCCCAGCGGATCTACCGGACGGACCTCGAAGGCTTCGAGCGGGCGCTCGCGGCGCAAAAGGGGGATCTGCGGGCGGCGGTCGTGGCCGTCGCCCGCTCGGTCAACTCCCGGCGCTGATCCGCTCTTCGAAGCGAAGCTCTGGGTTGTGCCGTGCGCGCTTCAGGTAGGACGCCACCTGGACGACCAGCTCCCGGCTCGCCCGCTCCTCGCGGACGGCTCCGGCCCAAAGCGAGAGGGCGGCCAGGGCCTCGCGGTGAATCTGGTGGGACTGGAAGATCGGGATCATCTCCTCGGCGATCCTACGGAGCTCCACCGTCCGCTCCTGCTCGGCGTAGATCAAGGCGAGGTCCAGAGAGACGAGAGCCGTGTCGTAGGCGGCTCCCTCGGTGAGGAACCCGTCGCGAGCCGCCTGGAGGTGCGCTTCCGCCTCCGCGGACTGGCCGAGCCCCCGCGCAATACGGCCCTCGACCCAACGGCGCCGGTTCTGAGTCCAGCCGTCGCTGAAACGGGCGTAGAGAGTGCGGGACTGGATGAAGAGGCCGTGCGCCTCCATGAACCGGCCCGCCTCGGCCAGGCTGGTGATCAGGTTGTGGCGGACGGCCAGAAGGAGCCGCAGATCCCGCTCCGGGTCGATCAGCTTCAAGGCCTCGGTCAACGCCGGAATCGACCGCTCCGGCGTGCCGGCTTGTTCATAGAGGCTCGACAGGTTCACCAGGCTCCGGCCGGCCCGCTGCTTCTCTCCGATCTGCAGGAAGATCCTCCGTGCCCGCTCGAGCAGCCGCTCGGCCTCCGGGAAACGCCGCTGATCGCGAAGGAGGGAGGCGCGGAGGTCCAGGAGGACAGCCCGCTCCATGACGTCCGCCGTCCCGTTCTGGAGATGGGTGAAGGCTTTGGAGAAGGCCTCCTCCGCCCCCAGGAGATCGGACATCGCCCGGCGGTGGTTCGCGATCTGGCCCCAGATCCGCGCGCGGAGGTCCTCGATCCGCTCGGCCCCGTAGTAGATCGTGTCCAGCGCATCGGCGAGGACGAGGGCGAGGTGCCCCAACTCCTCTCCCTGAGCCGGCGCGTCGATCCTCGCTTCGTGGCTCCGCTCAGCCAGCAGCTCCAGGAGACCCCAGGTCTGGAACCGGCGATGGTTGCGCAGCAGCATCTCCCGCTTTCCGGGAGCCCGCCCGAGAAGCTCGGCCAGAAGCCCCGCGGCCTGGGCGCGCTCCTTCCCGAGAGTCGCGAGCCTCGCCCGCAACACCTCCTCGGCACGGTCGAAGACGGCGCCATAGTCCGGCGTCGGCCAGGGAACAATCTCCTTGGGGGTCTCGCCTGTAAGACCCGCGGTAAGCTCCTGCAGCAGCACATCGTGAGAATGAATCTTCATGGAGCAGCCCCTCCCGGAGCCGAAAGCTTCTTCCATGATAACTCCCTCCAGCAAAAAAAGCGCCGAAACCGGCCGGCGCTTTTCAAAAACTGGAGGGACCCGGGGATTATTGAATGCAATTTAGCAAAGGCTGACCATTCGGATCCATGCTGCAACCCGCCTTCTGGGGAACCGTGTTCCCCTGGGGAGCGGGAGCTTCGGGACGGGTCAACAGCGAAACCAGCCGGTTCCAGACTGTGGTGAAGAAGCTCTCTCCGGGAGCGGCCTGCTGCACAGCCCGGTGTCCAGTTGCAGGCCAGGCCTGGGCTGCGCCGGCCGCCAAGAGGACGAGAGCGAGAGTGAGGGAGATCGAGCGGAGCTGTCGAGACATGATTTCATCCTCTCCGATAAAACCTCCCCAGCCTTTATGGCAGGGAGGATAATTGCAAGATCCATCTATTCTTATGGACGGTAGTACTCTCTTTTCGAGAGACCTCCCGACCTTAAACGCAGATTCATGAAATAAGGCCTCTGGATATATTAGTGCTGTCAGGCAAGCAGGGCGCTCCTGGCGGGCACGTTTTTTCTGCGAACAGAGTAGAGAGTCGATCCCGGAAGAATACTCCAATCGCACCCTGCTAGCGCACCCGCTCCGGAGAACCCATGCCTCCAAAACGGAAAAAGAGTCCCCTGGCCGGTATCCGCGTGATCGACGCCTCCCGCGTCCTCGCCGGCCCCTATCTCGCGATGCTCCTGGGTGATCTGGGAGCCGATGTCATCAAAGTGGAAAGACCGGGGAGCGGCGACCAGACCCGCGGTTGGGGGCCACCTTTTGTCGGTCCCCCAGAATCCCAGGTGAGCGCCTACTTCGTCTCGGCCAACCGAAACAAGCGCTCCATTGTCCTTGATTTCAAGAACCTTGCCGGACGCCGGGCCTTCGACCGCCTGCTCGGCACGGCCGACGTCCTGGTCGAGAATTTTTTACCCGGGGAGTGGCGGAGCCTGGGGTTCCGGAGCTCCCGCTTCACCCGGCGCCACCCGCGGCTCGTCCAGGCTACGGTCACGAGCTACGGCACCGCCGGCCCCGAGGCGGACCGCCCGGCCTACGACGTCGTGCTCCAGGCCGAGTCCGGGCTCATGTCGCTCACCGGCTTCCCCGACGGCGAGCCGGTGCGCGTGGGGGTCGCCATCATCGACTTCCTGGCCGCCCTCTACGGCCTGTCCGGCGTCCTCGCCGCGCTCCATGCCCGCGACGCGACCGGCCGCGGGCGCCGCGTCGAGGTCTCCATGATCGACGCCGGCACCGCCTTCCTCTCCTATGCGGCCCAGTCCTGGCTTGCGACCGGCGGCCAGCCCGCCCGCCTGGGCTCGGCCCACCCCAATCTCGCCCCCTACCAGGCGTTCCACGCGGCGGACGGCTGGTTCGTCGTCGGCGTCGGCAGCCAGGACCTCTGGCGCCGCTTCTGCCAGGCCCTCGAGCGGCCGGACCTCGCGGACGATCCCCGCTTCCGCACCAGCGAGGCGCGCGTCAAGAACCGCGGCGAGCTCGACCCCCTCCTCGCCGGGATCTTCGCAGAGCGCCCGGTCGCCCACTGGGACCGCGCCCTGCGCGCCGCCCGCGTCCCCGCCGGGCCACCGGCTTCCGTGGGTGAGGCGGTCGAGCGGGCCCGCGCGCGCGGACAGGTCGTCCCACTCCCGCCCGGAGCCTACGGCAGCCTTCCCACCATCGCGGCCCCCTTCCTCTTCGACGGCCAACGCGCCGCGCCGGGGCTCCCTCCTCCCTCCTTGGGCGAGCACACGGAGGAAGTGTTACGCGAAGCGGGTTTCAGCAACGAAGAAATCCGCAGTCTCTTAAAATCTTGAGATTCACCCGCTTTTGTTGTTCTACGAGAAATCCATGTCTATACTTGCATGAGCTTTGGAGTCTATTCGTAGCTTGACGAGGGGTGAGTCATGCGCGATCTTTTTTTCATCGGTAAGCAGCAAACCGCCTTCATCGAGCCCGACGTCATCTACATGAAGATGTCGGGCGACGTGACCGCCGAAGAAGGGCTGGCGGTCAACGACAAGCACCGGGAGTACGTGGTCGGTCGCGAGGTGGTGTACTACCTCATCGACTTCACGGAGCTCGAGAGCGTTCCCGCGCCGGTGCGCAAGGCGGCCTCGGAGACGATCAAGGATTTTCCGCTCGAAGGCCTCGCCATCTTCGGAGCGCCGCTCAAGGCCAAGGTGCTCGCGAAGCTCATCCTGACCGCCATGAAGCTCTTCAAGGGGGAAGACGCCGGCCCGCCCGTGGTCTTCCTGGATACGGAAGAGCAGGCGCTCGCCTGGATCGAAAAGCGGCGCGGTGAGGTCGCGAAGAAGCGCGCCAGCGCGGCCTAGTCCGCGAGCGTCGAGAGGTCTCCCGGGTCCTCCCCCATCGCCTGCGCCTTGAGCAGGCGCCGCACGATCTTGCCCGAACGGGTCTTGGGGAGCGACGGCCGGATCTCGATGTCGCCCGGCTGGGCGATAGGGCCCAGATCCTCGCGCACGTGGTCCTTCAAGCTCGCCCGCAGGCCCGGTCCGTCCTCGAAGCCGGCCTTGAGCACCACGACGGCCAGAATCCGCTCGCCCTTGACCGGATCGGGGAGACCCACGACCGCGCTCTCGGCCACCACCGGATGGCGCAGGAGCGATCCCTCCACGTCGGCCGTACCGATCCTGTGGCCCGCGACGTTCAGCACGTCGTCCGCCCGGCCGAGCACCGCGAACCAGCCGTCCTCGTCGCGCACCGCCACGTCTCCGGCCGTGTAGCACCCCGGGATCTGGCGCCAGTACTCCTCGTAGCGGACCGGATCGTTCCACACCGTGCGCAGCATGTAGGGCAGCGGCGACTGGATCACGAGCAGCCCGCCCTCTCCCGGCGCCGCCGGCCGGCCCTCCCGGTCCACCACCTCGGCTTTGACACCGGGCAAGGGCTTCCCCACCTTGCCGAGCCGCGCCTCGAACGTGGGGAGCGTCCCCAGGACCGGACCCGCGATCTCGGTCTGCCACCAGTTGTCCACCACGAAGCCGTTGGCCTGCGAGACGAGATACTTCTGCGCCCAGCGGTGCGCCTCCGGGTTGAGCGGCTCGCCCGCGCAGGCTAAAAGCCGCAGGCGCGAGAGGTCGTAGCGCGCCGGCACCTCGCCGCCGTGGCTCATCCACATCCGGAGCGCCGTAGGAGCCGTGAACATCACGTTCACCCCGAACCGCTCGCAGATCTCCCACGTCACGTCCGGGCTCGGGTAGTCCGGCGCGCCCTCGCGGCAGAGCACCGTGGCGCCGATCGACAGCGGTCCGTAGACGATGAACGAGTGCCCCACGATCCAGCCGATGTCCGACGTGCTCCAGTAGATGTCGCGGTCCTGGATCTGGTAGAACGCCCGCGCCAGATAGGTCACGCCCACGAGATAGCCGCCCGTCGCGTGCACCACCCCCTTGGGCCGTCCGGTCGTCCCCGAGGTGTAGAGAATGAAGAGCGGGTGCTCGGAATCCACCGGCTCGGGCGGGCAGTGGATGTCGCGCGGCTGCTGGACGTCGTAGAAATCCACCTCGCGCTCGCTCTCGAACTGGACCGGCGCGTCGCCCGGGCGCGAGCCCCGCCGGTGGACGATCACGTGCTCGACCCCGGTCAGGTCGCGCACCGCCTCGTCCACCGTGTGTTTCAAAGAAACCTTTTTTCCGCGGCGGAAGGTCGCGTCCGAGCAGACCACGACCTTCGCGCCCGCGTCCAGAATCCGCGCCTTGAGCGCCTGCGTGCCCATGCCCGCGTAGACCACCGAGTGGATCGCGCCGATCCGCGCGCAGGCGAGCATGGTGATGATCCCCTCCGGCACCAGTGGCATGTAGAGGACCACGCGGTCGCCCTTGCCCACGCCCAGCCGTTTCAACGCGTTCGCGAACCGGTTCACCTCGCGGTAGAGGCGGTTGTAGGTGTAGGTCTGCTCGTCGCCGTCCTCCCCCACCCAGATGAGCGCCGCCTTGTTGCGCCGGTCGCTGTGCACGTGGCGGTCGAGCGTGCTCACCGTGGCGTTCAGCGTGCCGCCCACGAACCACTCGTGTTTCGGGGGATCGAAACGCAGCACCTCCCGCCAGGGCGAGGCCCACTGGACAAGCCCCGCCTTTTCCGCCCAGAACGCTTCGAGATCCGCCTCGGCCCGCGCCCGCTCCACCTCGTCGTCGACCGCCGCGTCGCGGACCAGCCACACGGGCGGCCGGATCGGGGCCTCGCCCTTCAACAGGAAATCGATCGTCGCCTTCTGGGCTCCGGTCAATTCGAGATCGAGGTCCACGGAATGGGCCATGGGGGACTCCTCGGAAAAGGGGCCCGGACTAGAAATCGCCCGGGCGGATGGCCCAGTCTCCCATAGGGCACCACCGCTCGTGAAGGATCAGGTCCAGAGACTCCCCAACCTCCTCGCAGTAGGGGCAGACCACGAATCCCCCATCCTCCCGGGGCATCTCGTAGACGTCGTGCAGGAGCATCTCGTTGATCATGGCCCCCTTCCCGAAGCACTTCTCGGGCCCGTTGGGCCGGGTTTCGATCGTTCCGTTCATGGCGGATCCTCCTCCTTGGAACCTGGCCCCATTCTTCGCACCCACGAGGCCGGACGCCACACGCCAACGGGCGGTCCGCCCCCTACCCTGTCAGAGGGGGACCGCCTTTCTGACATACTCCCCCTGCCCATGCCGCGCCGCCACCGCCACCGGCTCCTCCGACCCATCCTTCGCCCCTTCGAAGGGCGCAAGCTCCCGCGCGAGCTCCGGGTGCAGCGCGTTGGCCGCCTCGCCGAGGCCCTCCCCCTGGGCGTCGAAGATCCCGGGTTCGAGATCCTCCTGCGGCGCATCGACGGCGCTCCCCTCTTCGGCGGCAACGAGGTGGAGATCTACTTCCGCGGTCAGGACGCCTTCCGGGCCATGGAAGAGGCAGGAGAAGCGGCCCAACGCGAGCTCCTCGTCGAGTCCTACATTCTGAAAGACGACGGCGTAGGACAGCGGTTCCTCGAAAAGGTGGCGGCCATCTCCTCCCGCGGCATCGAGGTGCGGGTGCTGGCGGACGCCCTGGGCTCCGCCTCCACCCACGCCGCGTTCTGGAAGCAGCTCGAACAGGCCGGCGTCGAAGTCCGCCTCTACAACCCGCTCTTCGAAAAGCTCTGGTATCAGCCGTTCCGGGATCACCGGAAGATCATGGTCGTCGACCACGAGATCGCCTTCACGGGCGGGATGAACCTGGGGGAGGAGTACGGCTCCTTCTCGGCCCCGCCGGGCACCACCTGGCGGGATACCCACGCCCGGGTGAAGGGCCCGGCCGCCTGGGAGATGGCGATCGTCTTCTCCGAAGGCTGGACCGAGGCGGGGGGAGACCCCTTCGAGATTGATCCCCTGCCCGCCGCGGCCCTGGAGGCCCCGGGTGCACGCATCCTCGTCCTCGACTCGCGCCCCAATCGCGGGCAGGCCGAATCCGCCTCGGCGCTCGCCGCCATCACCGGGGCCGCGCGCCACACCCTCTGGATCACCAACGCCTACTTCGCCCCCGGCCGCCGCGCCGCCTCCCTTCTGGGAGAAGCCGTGAAGCGCGGTGTGGACGTCCGCCTCCTTCTCCCGGGCAAGACCGACGTCCCCATCGTCCGCCGCGCCGGCCACGGCTACTTCCGCGCTCTTCTGAAGCAGGGCGTCCGCATCTTCGAATACCAGCCCGCCATCCTCCACGCCAAGACCCTCGTGGCGGACGACTACGTCTCCGTCGTGGGCTCGACCAACCTCGATTACCGTTCCTTCCTCTTCAACGCCGAGTGCGACCTCCTGATCCTCGATCACGCAACCGCCGCCAAGATGGCGGAGGCCTTTCGAAAGGATTTGGAGAATTCGGTCGAGATCACGGCCGAAGCGTGGAAGCAGAGGACGTTCTGGAAGAGGACCGGCGACCGGTTGGCGCGGTGGATGTCGCCGGTGTTATAGGACTTTCTGGTATCTTGAAGATATGGCAAGAAACATCGTTCTCGTCCCCGGCGTCCTCGGATTTGAACGGATCAAGAACCTCGAATACTTCAACGGTGTCGCCGCCCACCTGAGAAATCGATTTCCGGGGATTCGCGTCTTCCCGGCAAATACGGTGCCGCTCGGCACCGTCGCGCTCCGCGCCGAAACGCTCGCCGATCAGATCGTCGCGGCGATGAGCAGAGGAGCCCTCGACGGCTCACGGCCTCTCCACATTCTGGCGCACAGCATGGGAGGTCTGGATGCCCGCTTCCTTGCCGCGAAAAACCTGCGAGGCCTGAAGCCCAGGATCGCAACGATCACGTCGATCGGGACGCCGCACCTGGGATCGCCGGTCGCGAGCCTTCTCAATCAAGGAAACCCACTCGACATCCTGCCGCCTCTCCTCGGGCTCCACGGCCAGGTCCTTGACGATCTCCGAGCGAACGCCAACGCCGTTCACGACCTCTCCGAAGAGGCCGCGCACATCTTCAATGCCCAATGTCCCGACCAGCCCGGGATTGGATACTTCGAGGTCGTCGGCATCGGACGGGAGGGCTTTCTGCAGACCTCGGCCTTCTTCCTGCCGACCTTTCTGTTCGTGAATGCCCGGCGGGGAAGAAACGACGGCATCGTCCCCTTCTCCTCCGCAACCCGCGGCCGGGTCCCGATCGCACAATGGCAGGGAGATCACGCGGATCTGATCGGTCACAACCTCGACCGGCCCCTGGGTCTCCCCGTCGTTCAGCTCCTCCAGGCCTACGACAGCCTCGTCCGCCGCCTGCCGTCTTGAAGGATGTGGGTGTTCCTCGCCAGGGTCTACCTTGTTCAGACGACGACGAGATGCTCTGGTGTCGCCCCTGGAGCTGCCGACAGCGGGATGGAGCGATCAAAGGTGACAAATCTCCCGCCATGCTCCACGGCGAGCGCGAGAAGATAAACATCGGTCACTTGCCGTGGCCCGTGAACGTGGCTGGAGTTGATGCGGCGGTCTTCAAGAAAACTGATCGAACAGGGCCAGAACTCATGGTACTCGGTGCTGGTCGCCCGGCGAAGGAGCTCGACGGCTTCGAAGGGCGAAATCGGGCTTGGATACCGAGGCTGGCTGATGATTCGGACGAATCCGTTCTGCGTCAGAGCGCAGGAAGACCAACCATGCCGGATCTCCTTGGAGATCCATTCTTTGGCTCGCTGATGATCGACATGGTCTGCATCCAGTAGAGCGAGAAGCACGTTGATGTCGAGGAGCGCCCGCATCAGCCGAAGTCTTCCTCTCGGAGCTTGTCGATCAGCTCATTGGACACCGCGCCCCCGCGAGGGGACAGGGGGGCAAAACCATAGAAGCTCTTCGGCTTCTTGGCTCCGGCGTCCTCCCGAGACTGGTGGGTCAGGGCCTCTCGGGCAAGCTCGGAGAGGAGATCCCCGACGCTGCGCTTCTGCCGCCGTGCCTTTTCCTTGACCGCCATCAGAACGTCATCCGCAATGTCCAGGGTGGTGCGCATGCATCAGATGCTAGCACACCTACCCCTCCCCCGTCGTTCGCCCGACTTGCCTTGTGTGGGCGGAGCGGGTGTTGACGGCTGCGACTCTCGAGGACGTGTTCCGGGACTGACCCCTGCCGGCCTTCTCACTTCAAGCGAAGTAAGAAGCCGGCAGGATGCCGGCGCTCTCAGCGACCCTTCGACTCGGTGTTCGCCGCTACCCGAGCGGCACGCGCTTGTACTGATACCCGTTCAGATACGCGCAGTCGAACTCGACGTACGGCGTCGAGGCCGGGTCGAACGGGTCCTGACCCGTCGGATAGATCTTGCCCTGGCAGCTCGCGGTAAACGTCTGGAACG
>DATEIO010000514.1:0-8709 GCA_035278895.1 Thermoanaerobaculia bacterium
CCCGAAAACCTCACCCCTGTCCCCTCTCCCATCGCCCCCCCTTCCCCCCGGGAGAGGGGGACGTCGCTGAGGCGTTGGTGCTTGTAGGGTGCGCTGTGCGCACGTTTTTGGGTGGTGGAAAACAACACGTGCGCACAGCGCACCCTACGGCAACACCCCTTGGAGGCGTCCCCCTCTCCCGGTCGGCGGGGGGGCGATGGGAGAGGGGACAGGGGTGAGGTCTTCGGGGCGGGGGGAACTCGCCGTAAGATCTCCCCCACCATGACCACTCCCCGCCCGTCCCTCCGGCGCGAAATCGCCTGGGCCATCCTCCTTCTCGTTCTCGCGCTCGGGCCGCGGCTGGCGTTCGTCCACCGGTTTGAAACGCTCCCGGTGTCGGATTTCCGGGGGGTGCTCGATTTTGCGATCGCGTTTACGGAGCAGGGGCTTGCTCCGCAGGGGTATTACTGGGAGACGTTCAACATCGGCCCGGCGATGGGCCTGGCGGCGGCGTTGTGGATCTCTCCGGCCGATCCGGAGACGACGGCGCGGGTGGCCACGGCGGTTTGGACGGGGTTGATGGCGCTCCTGCCGTTCCTGATCTGGCGCGGGGTGCTCCCGTTCTGGGTGCGGGTTCTGGCCGGGGGGATGCTCGCGCTCTGGCCCGGGCAGATCTTCTTCTCCGGGGTGGTGGCGCAGGACAATTGGGTGATCCCTTGGACGGTCGCGATGGCGGCGCTCGCGGCGCGGTGCCTGGTTTCGAAACGGGCGCACCCGGTGGCGGGAGGGCTCGTCTACGCGCTCGCGGCCGCGACGCGGCAGGAGATGATGTACGCGCTCCTTCCGCTCGTTCTCGCCACGGCGGCTCCGGCGCTGCCGCGGGACCGGCGGGCGTGGCGCAACCTCGGCCTCTGCGCGCTCGCCGTGGGGCTCCCCTTCCTCGCCATGATGCTCCAGCGCCAGAAGGCCACGGGGCATTTCGCGCTCTCTTCCGGGCACGTGGGATACACGCTCCTGGGCACGGTCGTGCCGGGGGCCACTCCCAACTGGTGGGCGGACCCGGTGTCGTTCGTGGCATCGGTCGACCCCGAGCTTGCGCGGGACCGCAGGAAGATGCTCGCAGGCTCGATGCCCCTGGCGCTCGCGGAGCTCCGGAGGCGGCCCGGTTTTCACGCGCTCCGCACGCTTGCGGCGGCCTTGGAGTTCCCGTTCCACGGCGACGCGGGAAACCTCTACTGGAGCACGTCCGCATATGGCGTCCTGCCGCCGGACCGGGAGGCGGCGGGCGCGGCGTTCGCGGTCCGGGCCTCGCCGTGGCTGGACCGCGAGATGCTGGTGCTCCAGGGATTCTTCCTCGCCTCGGTGGCCCTGGGCGTCTGGAAACGGAACCCGGCCATCCTTCTCATCGCGCTCTCCGCGCTTTTCAAGATCGGCATCCACGCGGCGCTGTCCGCCCAGGGGAGATTTTTCACTCCGGCGACAGCGCTTGCGATCGTGGCCGTGGCGCTGGGCATCTGGCAGGCGTCGCGGATGCCTTCCCGGCGGGCGCCGTTGGTGGTCCTGATCTTTTCCCTCGCCGCGGCCTGGGGGCTGGCCGTGGGCGGCGGGAAGCTCGTGAAGCACGTCCGCGCGCGGGACCTGGCCGAGGAGACGCAGAGGACCTACCGCTTCACGCTGACCGGCTGGAACCACGCGGGATCGCTCGACTGCGTGGTGCGGCAGGGGCGGCTCACGCTCCTGGGCAAGGAGGAGGCCACGCTGGAGCTCTTCCACGCATATCCGGCGCCGGGCGAAAGAGCGTCCGCCGACTGTACCCTCTCTTCCAATCAACGTTCTCCCCTCCTTCTGCGTATAACTGAAAGCTACAGCCCGGGTGGCGATCCGGGACGGGTCGTGCAGCGGGTGGAGGTGGGGGGCGTCCCCGTCTTCACCCACGACCTGGCGGCGGAGCCGGGAGGAGGCGCGTTTGAGATCCCTCTGGGAATCACCGGGCCGCGGCCGGGCCGGCGGGTGCGGATCGAGGTGGTGGCTGAAAATCCAAGCCCCGCAGTGCCCTGGGGCGGGGTGGCCAGCACGGCGTTCCGGCTGGCTCCGGCAGCACCCTAGCGATCGATTTTCGATCCCACCGTCCCGTTCTCGCCAAGTTCGGCACTCTAGGATGTATGCAGTACTTTCCTAAGACCCTCCTGATCCTCGAGACTTCCAATTTGCTGAAGGTTTTGCCCGCTTTCTTTCCATACAGCAGCTGATGTATCGCTTTATAATTTCAATATCGAACCGGGTTTCGACAGAGGTCTACCATGGCTGACGGAGCGAAGAAGGTTTCTTCCTTCTCCGCGGACCAGCTTCGGCGGTTGATGGGCCGGTTGAAGCAGTCGGCCGGCTCCGCGGACCGGATCGGACGTGCGCCCCGGGACGGCGGCCCGCTTCCGCTCTCCTTCTCTCAGGAGAGCCTCTGGTTCCTCGACCGGCTGGGCGTGGGGTCCGCGGCCTACAACCTCCCTGCGGCCGTACGGCTTCGAGGTCCGCTCGACGCGGCGGCCCTGCAGCGGACCTTCGAGGAGGTGGCGCGCCGCCACGAAACGCTCCGCGCCCGCTTCGGCGAACAGGACGGCGCGCCGTTCCAGACCCTCGCGCCGGAGACCGCCTTCGAGCTTCCCGGAATCGACCTTTCCGGGCTCCCCGAGGACCGGCGCGAGGACGAGGCGCTGCACTGGGCGACCGTCTCCGCGCGCCTCCCGTTCGATCTCTCGCGCGGCCCGCTGGTGCGGGCCTTCCTCTTCCGCCTGGGCGGGAGCGAGCACGTTGTCGGCCTGACGCTCCACCACATCGCGGCGGACGGCTGGTCGATCGGGGTGCTGATCCGGGAGGTCGGGATCCTCTACGAGGCGTTCGCGGCCGGCCGGCCTTCCCCTCTGTCCGAGCTGCCTCTCCAGTACGCGGACTACGCGGTCTGGCAGCGCAGCCACCTGCAGGGCGAGACGCTCGAGCGGGAGGTCGCGTTCTGGCGCGAGCGCCTCGCCGGCACGCCGCCGCTCGACCTCGGGACGGACCGACCCCGGCCTGCCGTGCAGAGCTTCCGCGGCGCCAAAACAGAGCTCGCGCTCACCGTGGAGGAGACGCGGAGCCTCCAGGACCTCGGCCGCCGCGAGGGGACGACGCCCTTCATGGCGCTCCTCGCCCTGTTCCAGATCCTTCTCCTGCGCTGGACGGGCCAGACCGATCTGGCCGTGGGCTCTCCCGTGGCCAACCGCGACCGCGGCGAGGTCCAGGACCTGATCGGTTTCTTCGTCAACACCCTGGTCCTGCGCGTGGATCTCTCCGGACGGCCCACGGCCGCCGAAGCCCTGCGCCGGGTCCGGGAGACCGCGGTGTCCGCTTACGCGCACGCGGAGCTGCCGTTCGAAAAGCTCGTGGAGGAGCTCCAGCCGGAGCGCGAGGCGGGACGCAATCCGCTGTTCCAGGCCCTGTTCGCCCTGCAGGAGGAGCCCGGGACCGCGACGCGCATCGGCGACCTGGAGCTCGCGCGGACCGATCTCGGCACGGGCACGGCGAAGGTCGACCTGACGCTCCTCTGGCGCGAGCGGGAGGAGCGTCTCCACGCCTGGCTCGAATACGCGACCGATCTCTTCGAGGCGGCCACGGCCGAGCGCCTGCTCCACCACCAGCGGGCGCTGCTGCGGGGCATGGCCGGGCGTCCGGAGGCGGACGTCTGGGAGCTTCCCCTGCTGGACGAGGCGGAGCACCGGCAGATCCTCGTGGAGTGGAACCGGACGGCGGCGGAGTACCCCCGCGAGGCCCCGGTCCACGAGCTGTTCGAGGAGCAGGCCGCGCAAGCGGGAGACCGGGTCGCGGTCGAGAGCGAGGACGAGCAGGTGACCTACGCCGAGCTCAACGCCCGCGCCAACCAGCTCGCCCATCACCTGCGGCGGATGGGCGTCGAGCCCGAGTCGCTCGTCGGCCTCTCCGTGCCGCGCTCTCCGGAGATGGCCGTGGGTCTTCTCGGGATCCTGAAGGCGGGCGGCGCGTATCTGCCGCTCGACCCCGCGTCTCCGCGCGAGCGGCTGCGCGCGATGATCGAGGAGGCGCGGCCCAGGGCCCTGGTGACCCTCGAATCCTTCCAGGCGGACCTTCCGGAGATCGGCGGCCCGGTGGTCTGTCTCGACCGCGACCGGGAGGCGCTCTCCCGCGAGAGAACGGGCAACCCGGCGAGCGGCGTCACGGCCGGCAACCTCGCGTACGCGATGTACACCTCGGGCTCGACCGGGCGGCCCAAGGGGGTGGCCGTCCCCCACCGCGGGGTGGTGCGGCTCGTGCGCGGGGCGGACTATGCCCGGCTGGACCGAGAGCAGGTCTTCCTCCAGCTCGCGCCGCTGGCCTTCGACGCCTCGACCCTGGAGATCTGGGGACCGCTCGCGAACGGCGGCCGGCTCGCCCTGGCTCCCCCCGGCACGCCGTCTCTGGCGGAGCTCGGCCGCGCGCTCCGGCGCCACGGCGTGACCACGCTCTGGCTCACCGCGGGGCTGTTCCACCAGGCCGTGGACGAGGCGATCGGCGAGCTCCGGGGCCTCTCCCAGCTCCTGGCCGGGGGCGACGCGCTCTCGGCTCCCCACGTGCGGCGGGCGATGGCGGCGCTGGCCGGCTGCGCTCTGATCAACGGTTACGGTCCCACGGAAAACACGACCTTCACCTGCTGCCACCGGATCGCGCCGGGCTCGCCGCCGGGCGTCTCGGTGCCGATCGGCAGGCCGATCGCCAACACCCGCGTCTATCTGCTGGACCGCGAGCTGCGGCCGGTGCCCGTGGGGGTGCCCGGCGAGCTCTACACCGGGGGAGATGGCCTCGCCCGCGGCTATCTCGGCCGGCCGGACCTGACCGCGGAGCGGTTCGTGCCGAGCCCGTTCGCCGGGTCCCTGGACCTGCCGGGAGCCCGCCTCTACCGCACGGGAGACCGGGCGCGCTTCCGGCTGGACGGCGCAATCGAGTTCCTCGGGCGGCTCGACCAGCAGGTCAAGATCCGCGGCTTCCGCATCGAGCCGGGCGAGATCGAGGCCGTGCTCGCCGAGCACCCCGCGGTCCGCCAGGCCGCGGTGCTCGCGGTCGAGGACGGCGGCGAGCGGCGCCTGGTGGCCTGGGTGGCGGCCGGCGCCCCGGAGGGCGAGCTCCGGGAGTTTCTCGCGCAGCGGCTGCCCGCCTACATGGTGCCCGCGCGGCTCGTCTTCCTCGACGCGCTCCCCCTGACGCCCAACGGCAAGGTCGATCGCCGCGCGCTCCCGCGGCCGGCCACGGCCGCCGAAACCGCGGACGGCGGCCGGCCGGGCACGGCCGCCGAGGAGATCCTGGCGGGCCTCGTGGCCTCGCTGCTCGGCCTTCCGCGCGTCGGGCTCCACGACGACTTCTTCGCGCTGGGCGGGCACTCTCTGCTCGCCATCCGCCTGGTGGCCCGCGTGCACGAGATGCTGGGGGTCGAGATCGACCTGCAGAGCGTGTTCGAGGCGCCGACCGTGGCGGAGCTGGCCCGGAAGCTCGGGAGGGCCAGCGCCGCTCCGGAGGTCACCCGGCGCAGCGAGACCGAAGACCCGCCGCCGCTCTCCTTCGCGCAGGAGAGCCTGTGGTTTCTCGACCGCCTGGAGCCGGGTGGAACGGCCTACAACGTGCCCGTCCCGCTCGACCTCTCGGGGCCTCTCTCACCGGCCGCGCTGGCCGCGGCTCTCTCCGAGGTGGAGCGCCGGCACGAGGCCCTGCGCACGGTCTTCGCCACGGACGTGCAGGTGGTGCGGCCGGCCCGGCCCCGGCCGCTGCCGGCCGTCGATCTCGCCGCCCTCCCGGAAGCCCTGCGGCGCCCGGAAACGGACCGGCTGAGCGGGGAAGAGGCCCGGCGGCCGTTCGACCTCACGCGCGGGCCTCTCCTGCGCGCCACCCTGCTCCGTCTCGGCGCGGAAGAGCACCGCCTTCTGCTGACCTTCCACCACGCCATTGTGGACGGCTGGTCGGTCGACCTCGTGCTGCGCGAGCTTGCGGCGCCTTCGCCGCTGCCGGAGCCGCCGCTCCAGTACGGGGACTTCGCAGTGTGGCAGCGGCGCTGGCTCGCGGGCGAGCCGCTCGCAGCGCTCCTCGCCCACTGGCGCGGGCGCCTGGCCGGGGCCCCGGACGTCCTCGCCCTGCCCACGGACCGCCCGCGGCCCGCGGTCCGCAGCCACAAGGGAGCGATGGCACGGCTCGCGATCGAAGCGGAGCTCGCCGCCGCTCTGGGAGCGCTCTCCCGGCAAGGCGGGGCGACCCTGTTCATGACGCTCCTCGCCGCGTTCGAGGCGCTCCTTAACCGCTACACGGGCGAGGAGGACCTCCTGGTCGGCTCTCCCGTGGCCGGGCGCAGCCGCGCGGAGCTTCAGGGCGTGGTCGGCCTCTTCGTCAACACGCTCGCGTTGCGCGGCAACCTCGCGGGCGACCCGGATTTCCTCGCTCTCCTTGGCCGGACGCGGGAGACCGCGCTCGACGCCTACGCCCACCAGGACCTCCCCTTCGAGCGGCTCGTGGCCGAGCTGGCCCCGGAGCGCAGCCTGGCGCAGAGCGCCCTCGTGCAGGTGTTCTTCCTGCTCCAGAACGATCCCGCGCTGCCGGCGGAGCTCGCGCCGGGCCTCTCCCTGCGGCTCGGCCCGGAAACGGGCGGCACCGCCAAATTCGACCTCAAGCTCGCGCTCGCCGAAACGGCCGGCGAGCTCGCGGGTGGCTTCGAGTATGCCGTGGACCTGTTCGACGCGGTGACGGTCGAGCGCATGGCCGGCCATTTCCGCAACCTGCTCGAAGGGATCGTTGCGGCGCCCGGGGCCCGCCTCTCCGAGCTGCCGCTCCTCTCCGCCGACGAGCTCGGGCAGCTCCTGGCTGGGGAGGCCGAGACCTCGCTGGACGCGCCCCGCCTCGTGCCGGAGCGGTTCGCGGAGTGGGCCGCGCGCACGCCCGGCGCTCCGGCCGTGACCGGCCCGGGGAAGACGCTCACCTACGGCGAGCTCGACCGGCGCGCCAACCGCCTCGCCCTGCGGCTGCGCGAGGCCGGCGTGGGGCCGGAGGCCGTGGTCGCGATCGGCCTCGAGCGCTCGCCCGAGCTCCTGGTGGCGATCCTCGCGGCCTGGAAGGCCGGCGGCGCCTATCTGCCGCTCGATCCGGACCTTCCGGAGGAGCGGCGGCGCGCGCTCGTCGAAGACAGCGGAGCCCGCGTTCTCATCACCCGGGAAGATCTCGACGGGGGCCAGAGCCCGGAGGGACCGCCTCCGCTCGCCGGGCCGGGGAATCTCGCCTACGTCCTCTACACCTCGGGCTCCACGGGCCGCCCCAAGGGGGTGATGGTCGAGCACCGGCAGCTCGCGAGCTACGTGAGCGCCGTCCAGTCCCGCCTGGAGCTTCCCGGCGGGGCCTCCTACGGAATGGCCGGCACGTTCGCCGCGGACCTGGGCAACACGGCCGTCTTCGCGGCCCTGACCACGGGCGGCACCCTCCATGTGCTCTCCGCCACCGAGGCCCTGGACTGGCCCCTGGTCGACTGCCTGAAGATCGTTCCCTCGCACCTGGCGGCTCTCCTCGCCGGGGAGCGGCCGGAGAGGGTGCTCCCCCGCCGGCTGCTCGTTCTGGGCGGCGAGGCCCTCTCGTGGACGCTCGTGGACCGGATCCGCGAGCTTGCTCCGGACTGCCGGGTGCTCAACCACTACGGACCCACAGAGACCACGGTGGGCGTGCTGACCCATCCCACCTGGAGCGCGGACGGCCGCGGCACAGCGGGCGTGCCGCTCGGGCG
Source organism: Thermoanaerobaculia bacterium (assembly GCA_035278895.1). GTDB lineage: Bacteria > Acidobacteriota > Thermoanaerobaculia > Multivoradales > UBA5704 > DATARR01. The sequence goes on from DATEIO010000514.1 coordinate 7,769, forward strand.
CCCGCTCGGCGGCACCCGCGCGGTGGTGCGGGACGCCCGGCTCCAGCCCGTGCCGCCGGGAGTGCCCGGCGAGCTCCTGGTGGGCGGCCCGCAGGTCTCCCGCGGCTACCTGGGCCGGCCCGGCCTGACCGCGGAGCGGTTCGTGCCCGCCCCGGGAGGCGAGCGGATGTACCGGACCGGCGACCTCGTCCGCCGGCTTCCCGGGGGCGAGCTCCTGTTCCTGGGGAGAATCGACCACCAGGTCAAGATCCGCGGCTTCCGCGTGGAGCCCGGAGAGGTCCAGGCGGCTCTCCTCGCCCACCCCGCCGTGCGCGAAGCCCTGGTCGCCGGCCGGCCCACGCCGGGAGGCGAGACGCGGCTCATCGGCTACGTGGTCCCCCGCGGCGAGGCTCGGGACCTGCGCGAGTGGCTCCGCTCCCGCCTGCCCGAGGCGATGGTGCCCTCGGCGATCGTGGCGCTGGATGCGTTCCCGCTGACCCCCAACGGCAAGGTGGACCGGCGGGCCCTGCCCGAGCCGGCCGCTACGGGCCCGGCGGAGCCCGCGGCGCTCCGCACTCCCACCGAGGAGATCCTCGCCGGCCTCTTCGAGGAGGTGCTGGAGACCGGCCCCGTGGGCGCGGAGGACGGCTTCTTCGAGCGCGGGGGCCATTCGCTCGGCGCCGTCCGGCTCCTTGCGCGGGCCCGGCAGGCCTTCGGCGTGGAGGTCGAGCTGCGCGCTCTGTTCGAGCGGCCGGCCGTGCGCGCCCTCGCCGCGCACGTCGACGAGCTGCGCCGGGCCGGGGCGGTGCCCGAGGCGCCTCCCCTCGGGGCGCGGGAGCGCCGCGGCGACGCGCCGCTCTCGTTCGCCCAGGAGCGCCTCTGGTTCCTGGAGCAGTTGGACCCCGGGGGGGCGGCCTACAACGTGCCTCGGGCCTTCCGGCTCGAGGGCGAGCTGTCGCCCG
>DATEIO010000515.1:0-14447 GCA_035278895.1 Thermoanaerobaculia bacterium
AGGTGGAGGTCCGGCTGCGGCGCCTCTCCGGCGTCATCCGCCAGGAGCGGGTCCCGCGCATCGACCTGCTCAAGATCGATGTGCAGCGGGCCGAGCTGGACGTGCTCCATGGTCTCGACGAGGAGCACTGGCCGCTGGTCCGGCAAGTGGTGCTCGAGGTCCACGACGCGCCGGGGGATGAGAGCGAAGGCCGGGTTCACGAGATCCGGGCTCTGCTGGAGCGGCACGGTTTCGCGGTGGTCATCGAGCAGGACGAGCTGTTGACCGGCACGGACCGCTACAACGTCTACGCGGTCCGGCCGGAGAGGGAGAGCGCCGCAGTCCCGGCCGGCGCCCGGCCGGCTCTCTCCCGCTGGCTGGAGAGCGGCGACGGCGCCGAGATGACCGGCGAGGCGCTCCGCGACTTCGCGCGTGGGCGGCTGCCGGACTACATGGTGCCGTCCGCGGTGGTGGTGATCCCCGAGCTTCCGCTGAACCGCAATGGCAAGGTCGACCGGGCGGCGCTGCCAGCTCCGGAGGACTTGCAATCCGCGGAGCCGCGGCAGGTCCTGGGCCCGCGCAACCCGTTCGAAGAGGTGCTCGCCGGGATCTGGGCGGATCTGCTGGGACGGCCGCAGGTCGGCATCGACGAGAGCTTCTTCGATCTCGGCGGACACTCGCTCCTGGCCACCCAGCTCGTCTCGCGCGTCCGCGAGGTCTTCCGGGTGGAGCTCCCCCTGCGCGCGCTGTTCGAGGGGCCGACCATCGCCGAGCTGGCGGAGCGCGTGCACGCCGCCTTCCAGGCCGGCGCGGGGCTCGAGCTCCCGGCGATCCAGCCGGTGGCGCGCGACCGCGATCTCCTTCTGTCTTTCGCGCAGCAGCGCCTCTGGTTTCTCTGGCAGCTCGAGCCGGAGAGCCCGGCGTACAACAGCCCCAAGGCCCTGCGCATGCGCGGGCCGCTGGACGTCGCGGCGCTCGAGCGCACGCTCGACGAGATCGTGCGGCGCCACGAGGTCCTGCGCACCACGTTCCCCTCCGCGGACGGCCGGCCGGTCCAGCGGATCGATCCGGAGGCGCGGCCCGGCTTGCCGGTGCACGATCTCTCGGCGGACCCCGACCGCGAGGAGCGGGCGCGCGCGGCGTTCCGCGCCGAGGCGCAGCGCCCGTTCGACCTGGCGCGCGAGATCCCGATCCGCACCCGGCTTCTCATTCTCGGCCTGGAGGACCATGTCCTCCTCCTGACCACCCATCACATCGCCAGCGACGGGTGGTCCGTGGCGGTCCTCGAGCGCGAGGTGACCGCTCTCTACCAAGCGTTCTCCGCGGGCGAGCCGTCGCCCCTGCCGGAGCTGCCGGTGCAGTACGGGGACTTCGCCGAGTGGCAGCGGGAGTGGCTGCAGGGCGACGTGCTCGACCGCCAGCTCGCGTATTGGCGCGGTCAGCTTGCCGGCGCGCCCCCGGTGCTGGAGCTGCCGCTCGACCGGCCGCGGCCGCCCGTGGCGAGCGCGCGCGGGGAGCGGCTGGCGTTCGCTCTGCCCGCCGCGTTGTCGCGCTCCCTGACCGACCTGAGCCGGCGGCGGTCGCTGACGCCGTTCATGACCCTGCTGGCAGGTTTTCAGGCTCTGCTGTCCCGTTCCTCCGGCCAGCCGGACGTGAGCGTGGGCACCCCCATCGCGGGGCGCCACCACGTCGCGACCGAAGGGCTGATCGGGTTCTTCGTCAACACGCTGGTGATGCGTGGCGCGGTGGAGGGGACTCGGACCTTCGAAGAGCTGCTCGGCCAGACGCGCGAGACGGCGCTCCAGGCCTATGCCCATCAGGATCTCCCCTTCGAGCGCTTGGTGGACGACCTCTCTCCCGAGCGCTCGCTGATGCATACGCCGCTGTTCCAGGCGATGCTGGTCCTGCAGAACGTGGAGCGGGACGGCGTGCAGATCGGCGGCCTCAAGCTGTCGCCGTTCGTCGCGGAGCCCGGAGTGGTGAAGCTCGACCTGCTGCTCAGCCTGAGCGAGGAGGCCGGGGCGTTCCGCGGCGAGCTCCAGTACAGGACGGAGCTGTTCGACCGGACGACGATCGCCCGCCTGGCCGATCATCTGGTCTCCCTGCTGGAGAGCGCCGCCGGGGCTCCGCAGACCCTCCTCTCCGATCTCGCGCTGCTGGCCCCGGCCGAGCGCCATCAGCTCCTCACGGAGTGGAACGACACGGCGATGACGGAGGAGGGGGAGGCGACCTTGCACGGCCTGATCGAGTTGCAGGTGGCACGCAGCCCCCGGGCCGTGGCGGTTGTGTTCGAGGACGAGGCGCTCAGCTACGCCGAGCTTGACCGGCGCTCCGGCCGGCTGGCGCAGCATCTGCGCCTCCTGGGTGTAGGGCCCGAGGTGCAGGTCGGTCTCTGCGCCGAACGCTCCCTTGAGCTGGTGGTTGGGCTGTTGGCGATCCTCAAGGCGGGGGGGGCCTACGTCCCCCTCGATCCCGACTACCCCGACTCCCGGCTGGTCATGGTGCTGGAGGATGCCCGGCCGCAGGTGCTGCTGGCCCAGCAGGCTCTCCGGGATCGGCTGGAGGGTCTGGTCGATCGCGGTACCCGTCTACTCGATCTGGAGGCTGTGGAAGACAACACCGATGAAGCGCCCCGGATCGACAGCGGGGTTGGGCCGGACAATGCCGCCTACGTGCTTTTCACCTCCGGCTCCACCGGGCGGCCCAAAGGAGCGATCAACACCCACCGCGCCATCATCAACCGCCTGCTGTGGATGCAGAGAGCCTTTGGGCTCACGGCCGCAGACCGGGTGCTCCAGAAGACTCCGTTCGGCTTCGATGTCTCGGTGTGGGAATTCTTCTGGCCGCTGCTGACCGGAGCGCGGCTGGTTGTCGCCCAGCCCGGAGGGCACCAGGATAGCGCTTATCTGCTGCGCCTGGTCGTGGCGAGCGGGATTACCCACCTCCATTTCGTGCCCTCCATGCTGCGGGCCTTCCTGGAAGAGCCCGGCCTGGAGACATGTACCAGCGTGCGGAGGGTCATCGCGAGCGGCGAGTCACTACCCATCGACCTAGCTCGCCACTTCCACGAGCGCCTGGGCGTACCGTGCGGCACGGAGCTGCACAACCTGTACGGCCCGACCGAAGCGGCAGTGGACGTGACTTGGCACACCTGTCGGCTCGGCGAGGAGCGGATCCCCATCGGACGGCCGATCTTCCAGACGCAGATCCGTCTGCTGGATTCGGCCGGCCAACTCGTCCCGACCGGCGTGGCCGGCGAGGTCCACATCGGTGGCGTGCAGGTGGGGCGGGGATACCTGGGGCGACCGGATCTGACGGCGGAGCGTTTCGTTCCTGATCCCTTCGGCGACCACGGTGCGCGGCTCTACCGGACCGGGGACCTTGCGCGGCATCTGCCGGACGGAGAAATCGAATACCTAGGACGGATCGATCACCAGGTCAAGCTGCGCGGCTTCCGCATCGAGCTGGGCGAGATCGAGGCCGCGCTGCGTGTGCATCCGGCGATCCTGGAGGCCGCCGTTCTGGTCCGGGAGGACGGGCCGGGCGGCGCCCGCTTGGTGGCCTATGTGGTCTTCGGCCCCGAAGCCGGCGAGCCGCCGTCGGTCCGGGAGCTGCGCGAGAAGTTGCGCGGGGATCTGCCCGAGTTCATGCTGCCGGCGGCATTCGTGCCTCTGGAGAGGATGCCTCTCACCCCGAGCGGCAAGGCGGACCGCCGGGCTCTGGCCCGGATCGCGCCTGCGAGTCCCGCGCTGTCCGCGGGCCTCGGCGGCGCGCCCGCCGCCCTCACCCCGGTGCAGGAGATCCTGGCCGGGATCTGGAGCGACGTCCTGGGCCTCGACGGCCTGCCGGGTGCCGAGGCCCATTTCTTCGAGCTGGGCGGGCACTCGCTCCTCGCCACCCAGGTGATCTCGCGGGTGCGCCAGGCCCTGGGAGTGGACGTGCCGCTGCGCAGCCTGTTCGAGGCTCCCACCATCGCCGGGCTCGCTGGCGTGATCGAGCGGGCGCGCCGGGCCGGCGCCGGTCTGGCGGTGCCCCCCCTGGTTCCCCAGCCACGGGACGAGGCCCCGCCCCTGTCCTTTGCCCAGGAGCGGCTGTGGTTCGTGCACCGGCTGCTGCCGGAGAGCTCCCATTACAACATGCCCGCGGCGCTCCGCCTGCAGGGAGTCCTCGATCCCGTCCTCTTCGCGCGGACCCTGGAAGAGATCATCCACCGGCACGAGGTCCTGCGGACGTCCTTCCCGGCGCTGGGGGGCATCCCGGTCCAGCGGATCGCGCCTCCTGCGCCGTTCGTCCTCCCCCTGGTCGACCTGTCCTGCCTGCCGCCGGAGCGGCGGCTCGCCGCAGCCCATTCCCTGGCCGCCGCCGACGCCCGCAGGCCCTTCGACCTGACCCGCGGGACGGCCCTCCGAGCCACCCTGGTCCGGATGGACGCGCAGGACTACGCCGGGCTCTTCACCCTGCATCACATCGTGAGCGACGGGTGGTCCCGGGGCGTCTTCCTGCGCGACCTGGTCGCCATCTACGGCGCCTTCCGGGAGGGGCGCCCCTCCCCCCTCCCGCCCCTCGCCGTCCAGTATGCGGACTTCGCAATCTGGCAGCGGAACTGGCTGCGGGATGAGGCCCTGGAGGCTCAGCTCTCCTACTGGCGCAGCCAGCTTGACTTGGTGCCGCCGCTGGAAATGCCCCTGGACCGCCCGCGCCCGAGCGTTCAACGCTTCCGTGCCGGCCGCGTACCCATCCACCTGACGCCCGCTCTCTCTGAGAGTCTGCGCCGGCTCGCGGGATCTCAGGGGGGCACCCTGTACATGGTCCTCCTCGCCGGCTTCGCGGCGCTGATGCACCGGTACACCGGCCAGGACGACTTCGCCCTCGGCTCTCCGATCGCCAACCGCAACCACGCCGAGATCGAGGACCTGATCGGATTCTTCGTCAACAGCCTGGTGTTGCGCGTCCGGCTCGTCGGCGATCCGGTCTTCCGGGACCTCCTGGACCAGGTCCGCGAGGTCTCCCTGCAGGCCTACGCCCACCAGGATCTGCCGTTCGAGAGGCTCGTCGAGGAGCTGCAACCGGAGCGCAGCCTGAGCCGCAACCCCTTGTTCCAGGTGGTGCTCGCCCTGCAGAACGCGCCCACGGCCTCTCTCGAGCTGCCCGGCCTCACCCTGAGCCCCCTCGGACCCGAGGGGGGCGCCACCCGGTTCGACCTGGAGCTCCATGTCTGGGACCTCCCGGACGGCCTGCGCGGCATGGCCCTCTACGACCGCGATCTGTTCGACGCCACGACCATCGTGCGCGTGGTGAGCCATCTCGAACGACAGTTGTCCGAGGCGGCGGCCGAGCCCGGCCGACCGCTCTCCGAGCTGGAGCTGCTCACTGGTCCCGAGCGGAGGCAACTCCTCGCGGAGTGGAACGACACCGCGGTGGGCTTCGGCCCGTTCGCCGGCGTGCGCCAGCGCTTCGAGACCTGGGTGCGGGAGACCCCGGATGCCCTGGCCGTCGCCATGAGAGGGGAGGAGCTGACCTATCGTGAGCTGGACCTGCGGGCCAACCGGCTGGCACACCATCTGCGCGCGCTCGGGGCGGGGCCGGAGAAGGTGGTAGGTCTCTGCCTCGAGCGCTCCGTCGATCTGATCGTGGCCATTCTGGCTGCGGTCAAGACCGGTGGCGCCTACCTGCCCCTGGATACGGCCTACCCGGCACAGCGTCTGGAGTTCATGCTGCGGGACGCCGGCGCCCTGGCGGTCGTCGTCCACGAGCGCCTCGCGCCGGCAGTGGCGGGGGCGGGGGCGCACGTGGTGAGGATCGACGACGACTCGGAGGCCATCGCCGCCCGCGGCAGCGCCGCTCCCGAGACCGTCTGCCTCCCCCAGGGACTGGCGTACGTCATCTACACCTCAGGCTCCACCGGCCGTCCCAAGGGCGTGGCCCTCACCCACGCCGGTCTGGCCAATCTGGTCTCCTGGCACCTGCGGTCGTATGGCGTCGCGCCGCAGGACCGGGCCACCCAGCTGGCCGGTTCCGCCTTCGACGCTTCAGTCTGGGAGGTCTGGCCCTATCTGACGGCCGGCGCGAGCCTTCACCTGCCGGACGAGGTCGTCCGCGCCTCGGCACCGGACCTCCTGCGCTGGCTCGCGGCCGAGAAGGTGACCCACTCGTTCCTGCCCACCCCCCTGGCCGAGGCCTGCCTGCGGCAGACGACCCCGCCCGGTCTTGCCCTCTCCGTGGTTCTCACGGGAGGCGACCGGCTGCACCGCCTGTTGGAGGAGCCTCCGTACCGGCTGGTGAACCACTACGGCCCGACGGAGAGCACCGTGGTCGCGAGCTGCGCGCCGGTGGCCGCCGTGGACGACCAGGATCCGCCCATCGGCCGCCCCATCGACAATCTGCGCATCTATGTCGCCGACCGCCACCTCCGGCCGGTCCCCATCGGAGTGCCGGGCGAGCTGCTCATCGCCGGCGTGGGGCTTGCCCGGGGCTATCTGGGGCAGCCCGTCCTCACGGCCCAGCGCTTCGTGCCCGATCCGTTCGGCGGGAGCGGTGGGCGGCTGTATCGCACCGGTGACCTGACCCGGTGGCGGCGGGACGGCCAGCTCGAGTTCCTGAGCCGGATCGACCATCAGGTCAAGCTGCGGGGCTTCCGCATCGAGCTGGGGGAGATCGAGAGCCTGCTGCTGGAGCATCCGGAGGTGGGGGCCGGTGCCGTGCTGACGCGGGAGGACGTCCCCGGCCAGCAGCGGCTGGTGGCCTACGTGGCGCCGGCCCGCATGCCTGCCGAGGAGCCCGCCGGTGACGTTGGCGAGGAACAGGTGGAGGAGTGGCGGGCCCTCTACGATGAGACCTACGAGAAGGGCCGCTCCACCGAGGATGCGACGTTCAATATCGTGGGGTGGGACAGCAGCTACACGCGGGAGCCGATCCCGGCGGAGGAGATGCGGGAGTGGGTGGAGCGGACGGTCGAGGAAATCCTGGCCCTGGGACCGCAGCGGGTGATCGAGATCGGCATCGGCACCGGGCTCCTCCTCTACCGGGTGGCCCCGGGCTGCGAGCTCTACCTCGGCACCGACTTCTCGCACCAGGCGATCACCGGGCTCGCCGAGCGGCTCGGGGGGAGCCTGCCGCAGGTCGAGCTGGCGCAGCGCACGGCCGAGGATTTCTCGGGGATCGCGCCGCGCTCGTTCGACACCGTCATCCTGAACTCGGTCGTCCAGTACTTCCCGGACGCCGATTATCTGGCGCGGGTGCTCGCCGGCGCGGTCGAGGCGGTGGCCGACGGCGGCGCGGTCTACGTCGGAGACGTGCGCAGCCTGCCGTTGCTCGAGGCGTTCTACGCCTCGGTCGAGCTGTTCCAGGCCACGCCCTCGCTCTCCCTGGAACGGTTGCGCCAGCTCGCCGCGGCGCAGCGGGCTGCGGAGACCGAGCTGGTCATCGATCCGGGCTTCTTCTTCGCGCTCCAGAGCCGCTTGGAGCGGATCGCGGCCGTGGAGGTGCGGCCGAAGCGGGGTCTGGCCGACAACGAGCTGACGCGCTTCCGGTACCAGGTCGTCCTGCGGGTGGGCCGGGAGACGGCGGCCGCCTCCGAGCTGCCGTGGCGCGACTGGGAGCGGGAAGGGTTCAGCCTGGAAGCGGTGCGGCGGCGGCTGGCGGAGGGGCCGGAGGCGCTGGCGCTCTCCGGGGTCCCCAATGTGCGGGTGGAGCAGGCATTGGCGGCGGCGCGGGCCCTCGCTGAGATCGGAGAGAGCGAGGGGCCGAAGACGGCCGGCGAGCTGCGCGAGCGGCTGCGGCAGCTCGTCCCGGCCGGCGTGCACCCCGACGATCTCCTGGCCGCTGCGCGCGAGACGGGCTACGAGGCGGTCCTGAGCTGGGCGCAGCCGGGGCCGGAAGGGCGCTTCGACGTCCTGTTCCACCGCCCGGGCGGGGCTGGGAGGCTGGGCGTCGAGATGCCCCATCCGGCGGTGGACGGCCCGTGGAGCCGGTCCGCCAACAATCCGACCCTGGGGAAGCTCTCGCGCCGGCTGGCTCCGGCCCTGCGGTCCTACCTCGAGGAGCGGTTGCCCGCCCACATGGTCCCCTCGGCCTTCGTGCTCCTCGACGAGCTGCCGCTGACCCCCAACGGCAAGGTCGACCGCCGCGCCCTGCCGGCGCCCGAGGCGGTGCGGCTGCAGGAAGGCCCCTCGACGCCGGCGCGCACGCCGGTCGAGGGGACGCTCGCCGCCATCTTCTGCGAGGTGCTCCATCTCGATCGCCTGGGCGTGGAGGACGACTTCTTCGCCGCGGGGGGCCACTCGCTGCTGGCGACCCAGGTGATCTCGCGCATCCGCGAGGCCTTCGAGATCGAGCTGCCCTTGCGCAGCCTGTTCGAGACGCCGACCGTCGCCGGCCTGGCCCTCCTCGTCGAGGCGGTGCAGGCCGAGCAGGGGGCGAGCGCGGCGCCGCCCCTGCGTCCGGTTCCGCGGGACGGTGCGCTGCCGCTGTCGTTCTCCCAGGAGCGGCTCTGGTTCCTGCACCGGCTCGACACCCGGAAGCTCGCCTACAACGAAGGGTCCGCGTTCCGCCTGGAGGGCCGCCTCGACGCCGCCGCCCTGCGCTGGAGCCTGACCGAGATCCTCCGGCGTCACGAGAGCCTCCGCACCACCTTCCCGGAGGTGGACGGCTGGGCGGTGCAGAGGATCCAGCCCCCGGCGCCCTTCGAGCTCCCGACGATCGACCTGAGCGGGCTCCCCCCGGCCGTGCGCGACGGGGAGGCCCGCAGGCTGGTGCACGCACAGGCGCTGCACCCCTTCGATCTAACCCGCGGGCCGCTCGTGCGCGGCCTGCTCCTGCGCCAGCGGGAGAGGGAGCACGCGGTGCTCTTCTTCTTCCATCACATCGTCTTCGACGGCTGGTCCACGGCCCTCTTCATCCGCGAGCTGTCGGCCCTGTACGGCGCCCGGGTGGCCGGCGCGCCGTCGCCGCTGCCGCCGCTCGCCATCCAGTACGCCGATTTCGCCGCCTGGCAGCGGCAGTGGCTGCAGGGGGAGGTCCTGGAAGGGCTCCTCGCCTACTGGCGGGAGCGGCTGACGGGAGCCGCCGTGCTCGCCCTGCCCACCGACCGCCCCAGGTCGGTCCTCACCCAGGCGCCCGGCGGCCAGAGCTCCGTCGTCATCCCCCCCGCCCTGACCGAGAAGCTGCGGGTGCTCAGCCGGAGCCGGGGGACGACCCTGTTCATGACCCTGCTCGCGGTCTTCCAGACGCTGCTCCATCGCTACACGGGGCAGAAGGACCTCGTGGTCGGCTCCCCGATCGCCAACCGCAACCGGAGCGAGCTCGAGAACCTGATCGGGTTCTTCGTCAACATGCTCGTCCTGCGCACCGATCTCTCCGGGGATCCGAGCTTCCTGGAGCTGCTCGACCGGGTGCGGCAGGTCGCGCTTGGCGCCTACGCGCACCAGGACCTGCCCTTCGAGAAGCTGGTCGAGGAGCTGCGGCCCGACCGGGACCTGCGGCACACGCCTCTGTTCCAGGTCGGTTTCCGGCTGCTCAACGTCCCCGCGTCGCACCTGAAGCTGCCCGGGCTGTCGCTGGCCCCCTTCCCCTTCGACGCCCGCGCGGCGAAGTTCGATCTGGACCTCGGGCTCATCGAGGAGGCGGAGCGGCTGAACGGCCGGCTGGAATACGACGCCGCCCTCTTCGACGGCGTGACCATGGACCGCCTGGTCGGCCATCTGGACCGGCTCCTCGCCGGCATCGTCGAAGACCCCGGGAGCCGGCTATCGGAGCTCCCGCTCCTCGCCCATGCCGAGCGCCACCAGCTCCTGGCCGAGTGGAACGACAGGGACCTCGAAGGGGAGGGGGAGACGACCCTGCACGCCCTGATCGAGGCGCAGGTAGAGCGCACCCCGGAGGCCGTGGCCGCCGTCTTCGGCGAGCTCTCCCTCTCCTACGCCGAGCTCGACCGGCGCGCGGGGAGGCTGGCGCGGCGCCTGCGCCGCTTGGGAGTCGGACCGGAGGTGCGGGTGGGGATCTGCGCCGAGCGCTCGCTGGAGCTGGTGATCGGCCTGCTCGGCATCCTCAAGGCCGGAGGCGCCTGGGTGCCTCTCGATCCGAGCTATCCGGACACCCGGCTGGCACTGGTGGTGGAGGACGCCCGGCCGCCGGTGGTGCTGACGCAGGAGGCCCTGCGGCAGCGGCTCGACGGGCTGCTGCCCCGGGAGGTGCGCGGGCTCGACATCGAGGTGGCATCCGCGGGAGCGGAGGAGACTCCCCGGATCGACAGCGGGGCCGGGCCGGACAACGCCGCCTACGTGCTGTTCACCTCCGGCTCGACCGGCCGGCCCAAGGGGGCGATCAACACCCACCGCGGCATCGTGAACCGACTGCTGTGGATGCAGAGCGCCTACGGTCTGACCGCCGAAGACCGGGTGCTGCAGAAGACCCCGTTCGGCTTCGACGTGTCGGTGTGGGAGTTCTTCTGGCCGCTGCTGACCGGTGCGCGTCTGGTGGTCGCCCGTCCGGGCGAGCATCAGGACAGTTCCTGCCTCGTCCGCACGATCGTTGGGAGTGGGGTCACGCACCTTCACTTTGTACCTTCGATGCTGCGGGCCTTCCTGGAAGAGCCGGCGGTCGAGAGCTGCATGAGCCTGCGGCGGGTGATCGCCAGCGGCGAGGAGCTGCCGCTCGATTTGGCGCGGCGTTTCCACGAGCGTCTGGGCGCGCACGGTGTCGAGCTGCACAACCTGTATGGGCCGACCGAGGCCGCAGTGGACGTGACTTTCCATGCCTGCCGGCCCGGTGACGAGCGCGTCCCCATTGGCCGGCCGGTGGCCCGCACCCCGATCCTTCTGCTCGACGCGGACGGTCAGCTCGTGCCGGCCGGCGTGGCCGGCGAGCTCCTCATCGGCGGCGTACAGGTGGGGCGAGGGTACCTGGAGAGGCCAGACCTCACGGCGGAGCGGTTCGTGCCCAATCCGTTCGGAGAACCCGGTGGGCGCCTCTACAGGACCGGCGACCTGGCGCGCTGGCTGCCGGAGGGTGAGGTGGAGTACCTAGGCCGTATCGACCACCAGGTCAAGATCCGCGGCGTCCGCATCGAGCCGGGGGAGATCGAGGTGGCGCTGCGGCGGCTGCCCGGCGTCCGCGAGGCGGTGGTCGTAGCGCGGGAGGACCGGCCGGGGGAGCCGCGCCTGGTGGCCTACGTCGCCGGTGACATCCCCCAGGACACCGACCTGCGGGAGCTCCTCCGTGACTCCCTTCCTTCCTCGATGGTGCCGTCCCGGGTCGTCCGGCTGGACGCCCTGCCGCTCACGCCCAACGGCAAGATCGACCGCCGGGCCCTGCCGGTCCCTGCGGCCGGCCCGTCCGCACCCGAGGTCTGTGGCGCCCTGCTGACTCCGGCCGAGGAGATGCTTGCCGGGGCATGGGCCGACCTGCTCGGCCTCGAGCGGATCGGGGCTGACGAGAGCTTTTTCGCCCTGGGCGGGCACTCCCTGCTTGCCACCCGCGCCATGGCCCGCGTGCGCGCCGTGTTCGGAGTGGATCTGCCGGTGCGCGTGCTGTTCGAGACACCGACCGTGCGCGCGGTGGCCGCCGCGATCGAGGCCGAGCAACGGGCCGGGGCGGGGCTCGCCGTTCCGCCCCTCGGGAGGTCTCCGCGCCCGGAGATCCTGCCGCTGACCTTCGCCCAGCAGCGGCTCCGGTTCCTTTACCAGCTCGATCCGGAAAACCCTTTCTATAACAATCTCACCGTGCTCGCGCTGGAGGGGCGGCTCGACGTGGAGGCCCTGCGGCGCGCCGTGGGAGAGGTGGTGCGCCGCCACGAGGTGCTGCGGACGGTCTACCCGGTCGTCGCGGGCCGGCCGGTGCAGCGGATCGAGCCTTGGGAGCCCGTCTCTGTGCCGGTCGTGGATCTGAGCGCCCTCGCCGCACCGGAGCGGGAAAGAGAGAGACAACGGCACGCCGCAGACGAGGCGTTGCGGCCGTTCGACCTCGAGAGCGCCCCGGTCCTCCGCCCCGTGCTGTTGCGGCTCGCAGCCGAAGAGAACGCGCTTCTCTTCAGCCTCCACCACATCGCGAGCGACGCCTGGTCGAGCGCCATTCTCGTCCGCGAGATCACCACGCTCTACGACGCCTTCCGCCAGGGGAGGCCGAGCCCCTTGCCGGAGCTGCCGGTGCAGTACGCGGATTTCGCGGCGTGGCAGCAACGCTGGCTCCAGGGCGCCGTCCTGGAGCAGCATCTGGCCTACTGGCGCAAGGTGCTCGGCGGGAACCCGCCCGCGCTGGCCTTGCCGACCGACCGGCCGCGTTCCGAGCGGCCGGGCCGCTGCGGCCGGCGGCGGACCTTCCGGGTGCCGCAGGCCCTGTCCCGCTCCCTGGTGGATCTGAGCCGGCGCGAGGGGGTGACTCTGTTCATGACCCTGCTCGCCGCCCTGGACGTCCTGCTCCAGCGCCTCACCGGGCAGGACGACGTGGTGGTGAGCACCGCGGTGGCCCACCGCAGTCGAGCGGAGACCGAAAATCTGATCGGGCTCTTCGTCGAGATGCTCCCCCTGCGCGTCGATCTCTCGGGCAATCCGTGTTTCCTCGACCTGCTGCGGCAGGTGCGGGAGGTCTGCCTGGGAGCGTTCGCCCACCAGGACTTCCCTCTGGAGGGGCTGATCGAAGAGCTGCGGCGGGACGGCGACGCCGCTTCCCTGTTCCGGGTGGCGTTCGGGGTCCGCAATTCTCCCGTCGAGGAGCTGCGGGTCCCGGGTCTGATCCTCCGGCCGGTCGCGCGCGACGAGGAGGCGGTCCGCTTCGATCTCACGATCTGGGCTACCGAAACGCCCGGTGGCCTGGAGACCACGTGGACCTTCCGCACTGATCTTTTCGAGGAGTCGACGATCGAGCGCATGAACGGCCGGCTTGAGGCGCTGTTGTGGAGCCTCGTGGCGGCTCCGGAAGCATGCATCCACCGGCTGGACCGGTCGGACGAGGAGAGCCAGCGGCGTGCCCGGGAGGATCAGGCGTGGCGTGACGGGGAGGCCGGCCGCCTGCTGAGCATCCGGCGCAGGAGAGCGGTCGAGGCTGGGAATCCACTTTCCGTCGCTGGGTAAGCTGGTACCCAGAGAAGCCCGCCGCTCTCTCTTCGAGTCTGTCCCCGTGTCGCCCAAAGCCCTTTAGATCAGCAGTTTGCGAAGCGTGTGGAGCCGGTTCGGGCCGCGGCATGGCCGTTGCTCAGGAGAGAGAGCGCCACAGGGAAATGAGATGATGAACGGCCCTGAAAATTCTTTCGAATCCATCCCCTCTGCCGAATCTCTCGTGGACGTGCTGCGCGTCCGCTCGGCCGACAAACCCGATCAGAACGCGTACACGTTTCTGGCCGAGGGCGAGACGGAATCCGAGCTCCTCACCTATGCCGAGCTCGACCGCCGGGCCCGCTCCCTGGGCGGATTGCTGCAACAGCTCGGACTGCAAGGAGAGAACGCTCTGCTGCTCTACCCGGCCGGGCTCGAGTTCGTCGCGGCGTTTTTCGGCTGCCTTTATGGGGGTGTCACCGCCGTTCCCGCCTATCCGCCGCGCGCGAACCGCGAGCAGCCGCGGCTCTCCGCCATCGCCCGCGACGCCCGTCCGCGGGTGGTGCTGACGACATCGGCGATCCTCGCGAAAAACGGAGGCCTGGACGGAAAGATCCCTGAGCTTCGGGAGGCTCGGTGGCTGGCCACGGATGACCCCTCCTGCGGCGACGCGGCCGCCTGGATCGACCCTTGTGCGAACGGCGGCACTCTGGCCTTCCTGCAATACACCTCGGGCTCGACGTCCGATCCCAAGGGTGTCATGGTCACGCACGGCAATCTGCTCCACAACCAGGAGATGATCCGCCGGGCGTTCGGACAGGACGCGGGCTCGGTAATCCTGGGCTGGCTCCCGCTCTACCACGACATGGGGCTGATCGGGAACGTGCTGCAGCCGCTCTACGTGGGCGCGCGCTGCATCCTGATGTCGCCGCATGCGTTCCTGCAGCGGCCGCTGCGCTGGCTGGAAGCGATCTCACGGTACAAGGCCACGACCAGCGGCGGCCCGAATTTCGCGTATGACCTGTGCGTGCGCCGGATCGGCGAGGCCGAGCGGCAGACGCTCGATCTGAGCTCGTGGAACGTGGCGTTCAACGGCGCCGAGCCGATCCGCCCGGAGAGCCTGGAGCGATTCGCGGCCACGTTCGCGCCCTGCGGTTTCCCGGCCGAGGCGTTCTTTCCCTGCTACGGCCTGGCCGAGGCGACGCTTTTCGTTTCCGGCGGCGACCGGAGCCGCCGGCCGCGGGTGCTGGCCGTGGATGCGGCGGCCCTGGAGCGTCACACGGCGGTTGATCCCGGGCCGGAGAGCCATGCCCGCTGCTTGGTCGGGTGCGGCCGGCCCTGGATGGATGGACAGGCTCTGGTAGTCGACCCCGAGACGCTCTCTCCCTGCCCGCCGGGCGGGGTGGGGGAGATCTGGGTGGCCGGCCGGCATGTGACCCGCGG
>DATEIO010000516.1:0-13711 GCA_035278895.1 Thermoanaerobaculia bacterium
GCCGCTCCCCTGCTGCTCTCCGCGCTCCCTCTCTCCGGAACGACAACCTTGTACAGCCTGGCCGGAGACTGGTTCGCCTATGTCTGCCTCGCAGGCCTCGGAGCTGTCCTGGTGATCGTGAAAAGAAATTCGTAGAGGTTCCCTACTTCCACCTCTCCTCGACGTCTTCCGAGAACTTGGCGAAGATCTGATCGGCCAGGGCCAGCAGGGGCTCCAGGCCCTGGATGGCGATCTGCGGGAACCAGTTCACGTAGCGGAAGATCTGCCGGCGCGTGGAGTACACCTCGAAAGAATCGCGGCCCGCGATGTCGATCAGGGCATCGGTATGATCCAGGGCGAGCTTGACCGTCTCCTCGAAGCCCGGACGCCCGGGGGCCGGCTCCATGATCAGCGAAAGCATGTACAGCTCCATCAGGTTGCCGTGCGCCCAGAGGACGGCGTCCCGGTCCTGGTTGTGCAGGTCGTACAGGGAGAGGAGCTGGGCCAGGGACCACAAGGCGTTCAGATCCTTTTCGGGGCGCTCTTCCTCCTCCTTCTTCAGCAGCTGGGCGTGTTTCAAGACCAGGGTGAGCGAGAGGTACTGCACGATGGCCCAACTGCTCGACCTCTTGAGCAGAAAGGATTTCCAGTAATGGTCCCGGGCCTTGAGCAGGAGGTCGATCGATTCGCGCCGGTCGCTCTCCTGGGCCTTGCCGTCGATGAGCGAGCTTTCCTTGGCCGAGTACAGAACTTCCGCCTGGCGTTTCTCCGTGCTGGCGAGCAGTCCGTAGATGCGGGGACGCTCTTTCGGAATCGACACCGTGAGCCTCTCGAGATTCTTCTTCGCGTCCCGGATCTTCTGCCGCGCGCTTTTCAGGAGCTCCAGCTTCTCTTCGGGCGTCTTTTCCTGATACTCGGACTCGGTGCGCTTGGACCTCAGCTTGGGGAAGAACCGGCGCGTCACCTCGTCCGCATGGTTCATCGCGGCGTTGATGCTGTCCATGGCCCGCTCGATCTGGACCCGCGCAATCTGCTCTTCGAAATCCTCGGGCAGGGACATGTAGGCGGTCAGGCTGGCCCAGTCGTGCGTCAGCGGGGACTGCGCGTGCAACCGGCGGCGCAGGTCGTAGAGCAGCCGGCGCGGGTCCGTGCCCCAGAGCAGCCCCTCGTAGAGCGCGTCGACCAGGAGCACCGAGCCCGGGAAGGAGAGCGGAAACTGGCTCGCCACCACCATGGGGATGCCGGCTTCGTGGAGCGAGTGGGCGATGCTCGCCCCAGCCCCGGCGACCGAGCCCACGTTTCCGCTGTCGCAGCTCGCGAGCGTCACGACGATCGGGCGGGCCAGACCGCGGCTGTCCGGCTTGCGCGCCACCCGCAAGGCCGAAGCCAGCCGGGAGCCGCTCACGTAATCCACCTTGTTGGCATTCTGGCTGTCGTGGAGAGCCAGGAAGAAGCGGGTGTCGTACCCCTCCTTCCGCTCGACGCCGTGGGCGAGGATGTGCACGTGCGTGTAGCGCCCCGAGGCGCAGGCTTTTTCGATCGCTTCGACCGAGGCCCCGGTCAAAAGCTCCAGATGCTTTTCCGTGCGCTCCTTGCGTTTCTTCTCATCCTCCGGGTCGAAGTACCGCACCCAGGGATCGATCACCCGGCGCAGGGCCAGCAGATGCGATTCGAGCGGGATCGCTCCGACGCCGGGCGGGGCTGCGGCCACAAAGAGGATGCGCGGCCTGTCCGGCCACTCCATCGCCTCGCCCGGCACGCGGCGGATCTCGCGCGTCAGGCAGAGCGGCAGTTGGGGCTGGAGCAGCAGTTGCTGACCCGAGCCCGGGCAGCCGTCGGGAGACAGGGCCAGCTCGAAGGGGAGCAGCGCGAGCTCGGAGGCGGAGATGATCAGCCGCAGGTGGGTGAGCGGCTCCTCCGTGCCGTTGTCCCGGTTCGTCTCCGCCGTCAGCCCGGGGATGCCGGAAAGCACACCCCCCAGCACCCGGGCGGTGTCCTGCAACTGGAAGAGGCGGGACTCCTCGCTCAGCTTGTAGCCCAGCGCGCTCAGGCGGTGCAGGAACTGGTTGTGCTCGAACGGCACGTGCAGGGTCACGGCGGCGTGGTTCTCGCACAGCGCGAGATACGGGGTCAGCGGCGAGAGGAGCTGGTTATGGGCGGGACCGTGCCGCAGCAGCTCCAGGGTGATCGTGCGCATGGCTCTCGCGTCCTCCTCAGATCCTCTTGAAACGGCTTCCCGGCACGGGAGAGAAGAGCGGCTCGGAAGGCTTCAGGCCCACGTGCCGCAGCTCCCCGTGGGTGCCCTGGCCGTCCGTCCAGATGGCGGCGACCGTCAGGCGCCGCAGGACGAGGTCTTTGAACTGATCCAGGGCATCCATGGTTCCCGCCTTGAAGGCGTCGAAAACCGTCCGGAACCGGTCCCGGTCGCCGAGCACGTCCTTTTCCAGCCGGATCAATCGGACCCAGGTGCCGCTGTTGAAATACCAGCCTCTTCCCTTCTTGCGCCGCAAGGCGCGCTCGAGGTGGGTGTGCCCGGCGATCACGAAGTCGACATCGCCGCCGATCGACTCGTCGAGGCTCTTGAACGTGGCGTCCTCGGCCGTGAAGTCGAAGCTGCGGTCCGCCCGGAGCTGTTCGAGCGCTTCGCGCAACACCTCCGAGGTGTCCTCGCCGCGGAAGAACCGCAAGACCGCGCCGGACATCCCGAGATACTCGCCGCGCTGGTCCCCGGGGACGAGCGAAAGCGGGTCCACGCCGCTCCGGATCCGCTCTTCCGTCTCGTCCAGGAGCACCTTTCTGGAGCTCGGGCTGCCGAAGCTGCCGGCCACGACGCCGGCCGGCAGGGCCACGGCCTCTTCCACCTCTTCCTCGCTGCCCAGAAAGCCAGTGGCGCGCCGGATCTTGTCCAACGCGAGGCGCCGCGCGGTCGCGGCGACGGCGCGCACTTTGTCGCGCTGGTCCGGCGCCAGGGCCAGGATCGTCGGGATGACCCCCTCCATCTCCGGTTTCAACAGGTCGATGAAGGGATAGCGGCCCTTCAGATCGTTCATCACGTCGATCACGAGTTGCGTGCCGGCGTTGGGGATCCAGCTTTGGACTGGCAGCCCGTGCGTGAGGTCGCGGCCGATCCGCCGGATGGTTTCGTGATCGGTGACGTTCCAGGTATCCACCTCGTTGCCGTGAACGCAGAGGACCTGCGCGTTGCCCACCCGGCAGAGAAAGCCCGCGCCGTCGAAGGAGAGCGTGATGCGCCCCCGCGCCGCCTCGTTGCCCCCGGAAAGGAGGTCGAGCAGATGCTCGCGCACCCAGGGGAGCGCGAGCTCCACGTCGTGATTGCCGAGGGTGATGACGAGGCTCCGGTTCCTGGTGGCCGCAAACTTCTGGAGCGACCGAAACACCGGTGCGAAGGCGGGGTCCTTCACGATGCGGTTCAGCTTGTCCACCGCGCCGGCCGGGTCGAAGTGCCGGGCGGGCCGTTCGGCGAGAAAATCCACCAGATCGCCGTTGACCACCAGGGCGACTCTCCGGTCCGGCCGGTTCGGGTCGGAAGCCCGCAGGGCGTTGACCAGCTTCTCCACCTCGGCTCCCGAGTTGAAGATCTGGAAACCCGGCGGCCCGCCCAGGTGCAGGTCGGAGATTACGTACAGCTCATCGAATTGCGGAAGGCTGTCGGACGGGATGGACATGATCGCTTCACCCGGTCTCCGAAGAGATTGTTCAGTGACTATCAAAGGCTACCATAAAAAAAGGGCCCCGGTCACCCGGGGCCCGATTCGACGTTACATCCCTCCCGGTGATCAGTGCGCCGGGAAACTGCCACTGGTCGGCAGCTTGATCGCGTAGACGCCACGGCCGTAGGTGAAGGCCATGAGCGTCGTTCCGAGGTAGGGGGTCGCGGACGGGCCGCGGTCGACCGTCAGGTACTCGATGACCGTGTTCGGCAGGCCCCACTGGTAGCGGACCCAGACCGGCGACGCCGCGTCAATGTCGTCGGTGTAGTAGAAGCCGAAGTAGGTGCCCAGGAAGACCTGCTTCCGGTTGTGCGGATTGACCACGATCCCGGAAGCCGGCACGTCCGGCAGGTTCCCCGTCTTATTGGAGCGGGTCCACGCCGTGCCGTTCCAGGTGAACTGGAAGACGTGGCCCGGGGTGGTCGGCGTGTTGTCGTCGAAGCCGCCTACCGCCGCGTAGATCGTCCGGTGGTTGGTCGGGTCGGCCGCCACGCCCAGGATCGCGCGGTTGGGCAGCACGGCGTTCGTCGAATCCGCGTCGCGCCAGGTCGCGCTCATGTTGGGCGAGCACGAGAACGAGGCCGTGTTGCCGGCCGCGTGCGTGCAGCTCGTGCCCGTGTAGATGTTCTCCGACCACCAGAGCTTGCCGTCGCTGGTGCCCGCCACCGCCGACTTCGGCTCCGACGGCGCGTATTGGAGAGCGACCACCGAGCCGCTCGACGTGCTGCGGGGCAGCAGGGGAGAGACCCTCTTCCAGGTCGGCTTCTGGGTCCCGAAAACGCCCGCGGCATGGACGTAGTCCTCACCGAAGAGGATGTTGCGGCAGACGCTGTTGGTGCAGTGGAGCGTGTCCATCACGAAGGGCGCGCTCCAGTCCGCCGAGCCGGTCTGGTTCGGGCCGCAGGCCGAGGCGAACGGACCGTCCGCGCCGCTGTTGCGCGAGCAGTACATGGAGCCGTAGGTATACTCGGAGAACCACCAGCCCGCCGTCTCCGTGCCTGCCAGCGGATCGAACGACATGAAGAAGCCGTCGCCGCCCACGGACCGGCCAGTCGCCGTCAGATCGCTCTTCGAGCTGTCCCAGGTGGCGTTGCCGTTGTCCTGCATGCCGCCGGCCCACCATTGCGGGCCCGCGGGGTTGGCGAAGTCCTTGCCGATCTGGCCGGCATAGAACTGCAAGGTGTTGAACGAGTCGTTCAACTGTTTCCAGTTTGCCGTGGCACCGTTCGCGTTGTTGTAGAAAACGCCGCCGTCGTTGCCCAGAAGGAAGGTCGTGCCGCCGGTGCCGGGCACGAAGGTCAAGGCGTGCTGGTCCGGATGGACCTTGCCGTAGGAAGGGCACGACGTCGTGTAGACATTGCTCAGGTTGGAGTTGGTCATCGAGGTGTACGTCGAGTTGACCGTCCCCCGGAAGACGTCGATGTGGCCGGTGTAGATATCCTTGTCATTCGACGGATTGACCGTGATGAACAGGTCGTACCAATCCTGCCCGGTGCCGCTCGATCCGGTCGAGCAGGTGGGGAACGTAGTGCTGCCGGCAAGCTTCGTCCACGTGGTCGAGCCGCCGTCCGGACGCAGGACGTACGTGCCCTCGGCCGCCTGGTTGTCGGCCCGGGCGACCTGGGCGTAGAGAGTCAAACCGCTGTCGCTGCCGATGCCCGATGCGAGCTCGATGCGGCCGGTCAGGCTGCCGCCGTTCGTGCCGTTGCCGGTGCCCGCCGGGAAACCGGCATTCAGAAGAGTGTAAGACGCCGGGCAGCCGCTCGTCGGCATCGTAAAGCGGTAGACACCATTGTTTCCGTTGTTGGCGCTGGCGTAGTAGCCCACGGCGACATAGGCGACCGTATTGGCACCGCGGGAATCGAGAACGATGCTGCTGATCCGGTTGACGGCGGTGACCGTCGGATTGCTGGCGGCGGGGTTGGTGTAATTGGCCCCGAAACCGCAGATCTGCCAGTTCGCGCCGCCGTCGTGCGTAATGTAGAGGTCGAAGCGGGTGCCGACCAGAATCCGGTTTGAATTCTTCGGATCGACCTTGATCACCCGGATGTTCTGGTTCGACCAGCGGTTGCCCCCCGCCGGAAGGGTCGGAGAGTAAGGGGTGAAGACGTCGGCTCCCAGGTGCGTCCAGTTGGTGCCGCCGTCGGTCGTCTTCATGATCCCTTCGCTGAACTGATCGTTCGCGTCCCAGTCGCCCGTGCCCACGTAGACGACGTTGCTGTTGGTGGGATCGATCTCGATGGCACCGGCCGACTGGACGACGAAATCCTTGTCATCCCAGAGCGGCGTCCAGGTCACGGAGGCGGAGCCCAGGTTCGTGGTCTTCCACACGCCGCCGGCCGTGAAGCCGGCATAGGCCACCGCCGGATTGGTCGGACTGACGGCCAGGCCTCCGGCGCTGATGCGCCCCGCCACCCGTCCGTACTGATAGGCATTGTTCGTGGTACCGGTCGAATCGAGCGGCCGGGGACCATACGAGGTCCAGATGTTGGTCTGCGGCGCGATGACCGCCTTGTCCCAGGGCCCGCCTTCACTGCCCGGACCGCCGGGCGGCACGAGACCCTCGCCCGGCCAGACCTCCGCGTCCTCCACGTTCTTGTTGTTGTGCCGCCGCGCCTTGCTCCACGGCATGGACGGCATGACGCCGGTGGGGTAGGTCATCAGATACCAGGTGCGCAGAGAGTGCGTCTTGATCAGATCACTCTCATCGTCCAGGCCGCCCGGATACGGAATGGCCTTGAGATACTCCTCCCTCTGCTGCTTGTCCTTCTCCTGGTTCTCCCCTTTCTCCTCGCCAACCTCCTCCTGGCTCGCCTTCGCCGCCGGCTTGGCAGGCGACGGCTCGGCGCTTCCGGCCGTGGAGGGGAAAGCCAACAGGAAACTGGCTCCCGCCACCACGAAGCCACGGATCAAACGTGACAACGTCGTCTCTCTGACCATTTCAGCTCCTTTTGTTAGCCGGGGATAAGGCAAAAGATGGGCCAGCTTCGGGAGAGATCCCGAAGATCTTTCGAATCAGAGATTTGATGGATCCGGCGATCCGGGCAGGAGGGCTCATATGGGTCAGAGACTGATCCGAAGCAGGAACAATCTCTGACCCACCCGGGTCAAAAAAGAATCCAGGAGAATGATCCTTACAGAAATGCTAGAGCGTATATATCACATCCCGAGCTTTTGTGCGACGCGACTTGCTGGTCAACGGCCCATGCTCGAGCGTGCCGTCCGGCATCAAGGACAGAGAGCGATCGCGGGAGTAGAGATGCCAGAGATCTTCATCAGGCTCCGCGTCTGCCATTGGACGGACGTGAAGCTCGCTGCCGAGATCGAAAAAGAACACGGTCCCGACCGGATCGGTGGTGATCTCGACACGGGAGATCGCCTGGGCTTCGAGCCACGCCGCCGCACGGCGCAGAGACCGCCGCGACTGCCCGGAGTGGAACCGCCGCTTCCCCTCCTCGAACACCTCCCATGCCCCCATCTCGACCCAAAGCAGGAAGTCGCCTTCGAGAAACACGCGCCTGCGCCGGAGAATCTTGGAAACCGCCTCGGGCTTCCCTTCCCGCACGGTCAGCCGAGGTGTACCAAAGCGCAGAGACAGCCAGGTTCCGAACTCCGCCGTGCCTTCCCAGGAAAGGAGGCCTTTCAGAGGGCTGAAGTATTCGCGGAGGAGGGAGCTTGGAGTGGCCATACGGGTGCGATACACGCCGATGGTACCACGCAGTTAAAATGCAATCCGTGACCACAGTGAACGACGAGCTTCCACGCCCAAATCCGGTCCTGGCAGGGACGGAGCGCCTGGGCTCTCTGGATGCGTTCCGGGGAGCGACGATTGCCGCCATGATCCTGGTGAACAATCCCGGGGATTGGGACAAGACCTACGCTCCTCTCCTCCACGCCGAGTGGCATGGCTGGACGCCGACCGACCTCATCTTCCCGTTCTTCCTCTTCGCGCTGGGCGTCGCCATCCCCTACGCCTTTGCCGGACGCCTCGCGCGCTCGGGCGGCGACCGGGGCCCGCTTCATGGGCAGATCGTGCGGCGGACGCTGATCCTCCTGGCTCTCGGCCTCTTCCTGAACTGGTTTCCGTTCTACACCGTCGACTGGCCGACCGCCCGCATCCCCGGAGTCCTGCAGCGGATCGCCGTCGTGTACTTCGTGACCGCGCTCGCCTGGCTCCATCTCGGCCCCCGGGCGCGAGCGGCGTTGACGCTGGCCGTCCTAGCCTCCTACTGGCTCGCGATGGTGCTCGTGCCGGTGCCCGGACATGGCACCGGGGATTTGAGCCCGGACGGCAATCTGGCCGCCTGGGTCGATCATGAGATCCTGGGCCCCCACACGTGGAAAAAGGCACCCGGGCCGGGGGATCCGGAAGGGATTCTGAGCACCGTGCCCGCCATCGCCACGGCCCTGCTCGGCCTGTCCGCCGGAGACTGGCTGCGTTCGCCGCGGACCCAGCGCGAAAAGCTTCAAGGATTGCTGCTCTGGGGCGCCGCCGCCGCCCTGGCCGGGCTCGCGCTCGGCCGCCTCTTCCCCATCAACAAAAACCTCTGGACCAGCACCTACGTGATCCTCACTGGCGGCATGGCCCTGCTGCTGCTCGCCGCGTTCTACCTTCTGGTCGACGTCAAAGACCGCGCCGCCTGGGTGCGTCCCTTCACCCTCTTCGGCACCAACGCCATCATCGCCTTCTTCGGCAGCACTTTGATGGCCAAGATCCTCTTCCTCATCCGTCGGCCGGCGGCGGAAGGTGAAACGATCACTTTACAAGCCTGGCTCTATCGCCACCTCTTCGCCCCCTGGCTGCCGGACTACGTGGCCTCTCTCGCCTGGGCGCTTCTCTTCGTCGCCTTTTGGTGGGGGGTAGTGGCGGTTCTTTACCGCCGGCGGATTTTTCTCAAAATCTAAGCCGGCTCTACAAGCCGCAGGGCGCCATGAATGTCGCCCCTACACCCCCCATTGGTTGTCATACCGTTACATACATCTCACCTGGAGGGCCGAGGGGAAGCGCCCCTTGTGGGCGCCGGCACGTAGCCACGGGTTTCAACCCGTGGTTACAGAGGCTCGATTTCATTTTCGAGCCCCTTCAGGGGCGTATTGCGGCCTCCGTGCCACGGGTTGAAACCCGTGGCTACGTGCCGGCGCCCGCAAGGGGCCGCTTCCCCCACCCCCCAGACGAGATGTGTGTAATCCGATGGGTGGTTGTAGGGGCGCGATTCATCGCGACCTTACCGGCCCCTCACGCCGCCTCCGCCAGCCCCCGCACCGCCACCGTCGAGAAACCCTGGCGCTTGGTCACGATCACCTGCTGGGCGAATTCGTCTCGCAGCTCCGGGATGTGGGTGATGATGCCGACCATCCGGCCCCCCACCCGCAGGCTGTGGAGGGTCTCGGCGACGAGCGCCAGCGTGTCGGGATCGAGGGTGCCGAAGCCCTCGTCGATGAAGAGGCTGTCTAAATTCACGGCCCCCACGGCCCGCTGCACCTGGTCGCTGAGCTCCAGGGCGAGGGCCAGCGAGGTCAGGAAGGTTTCTCCTCCGCTCAAGGTGTCGCTGATCCGCGTTTCGTCCGCGTTGTCGTGATCCACGACCCGGATTTCGTCGTCTTTGAACTGCAGGGAGTAACGCTCTCCGGTCAACTGGAGCAGCCGGGCCGAGGCGCCTTGCACGAGCTCGGTGAAGACCTCCTCCAAAACGTACGCCTGGAACTTGTCGCTTCGCAGATCGCCGGCCAGGAGGTCGTACACGCGCAGAGACGCCTCTTCGGTTTCCAACTGCGCGCGGAGCTCTTGGGAGCGTTCGAGCCGCTGCCTCATGCGCCCGATCTGCTCTTCGAGCCTCTTTTCCTGACCGAGCGCGTTCTCTACTCCGGTGGTGAGGCTCGCTGCGAGCTTTTCGACGGCTGCCAACTGTTCGTCGGATACCCGCTCCTCCCCCAACTCGGCTCGAAGGGCGGCCACTCGCTCCTCGGCGGCGTGGCGGTCCTGCGCATGCCTGTGGACCTGCTCCTTCAGGCGGTTGGCGGTGGCCTCGTCGAGAAGGGCTTCGCGGACGGCGGTTTCGTCTTCAAAACCGGCGCGGGCGATTTCCGCGTCCCGGCTCTCCGCTCTCTCCAAGGCGTCCTGGAGAGCCGCCTGGGCCGTTTCGGCGGTGAGCCGTTGCGCTTCCTTGGCGGCCGTCAGCTCGATTTTGGAGGTTGCCGCCTCCTCGGCGGCCGCCTTGAGATCGGCTTCGAGCTGCCGGATCTGCTTTTCCAAAGTTTCCGCCTCGGCTGCCGGATCGGCCGACTCGGTGACGGCCTGGATCTCGGCCTGCAGCGTTGCGAGCCGCTCTCGGCTCGCGCTGCGCTCGTCTTCCAGCCGCTTTCGCGAGGTCTCCCTCTCGCCGAGACGTTCCCTTGCGCTCGCTTCGTCGCCCTTGGCCCTCTCCAGGGTTCGTTCCGCCTTGGCCAGTAGCGCCTTCGCCTCTTCGTTCGTCTTGCGGCTCCGGGCGAGCGAAGCGATCTGTTTTTCGATCCAGGATTCGATCGCGGCCTCCTCTTCCGGAGCGCGGTCGCCGAGCGTTTGACAGATCCCTTCCTCGCCGGCCGCCACGCTCGCTTGCAACTCGGCGCAGCGCGCTTCCAGCTCTGCGAGACCTTGCCGGGCCGCCTGGAGCTTCGCCTGTTCGCCCGTGTACGCAGCCTCGCTCTGCCGGGCGAACGCTTCGGCTTGTTTTCGCGCCTCCCGCGCGCTTTGGAGCGCGGTCCGGGCGGCCTCGATCTCGGGGGCCAGATCGGCGGGAGGCGGTGTGGCCACGATCTGTTCGCACACCGGGCACGGTTGGCCGGGAACCAATCCCTCGCGGAGGTGATTGGCCTCGTTCAGAAGGCTCGCGCGGTGCAACGCCTCCTCCGCCGCCTCGAAGCCGCGCTGCGCTTCCTCCACGGACCTGCGGGCCGCTTCGGTTTTCTCCTTCAGCCGCTCAACGTCCCCGGCCTGCTCCTCCACCGCTTTCTGTTTCCGAGCGAGCTCCTGCGTGCGCTCGGCCGCGCTCCGGCGAGCCGCTCCCAGCTCGACGGCCCGGTCGCGGACGCTCTGCAGCAGCTCGTCCAGCTCCGGGTCATAGCCCGAGGCTTCCGCGGCTTGCCGGGCTTCGTCCACGGCTTTCTGTTGTTGCGCCTGCACGGCCTGCGCCTTTTCCACCGTCGAAGCGAGCGAGGCCCGCTCCTCCTCCAGAGCCCTCAAGCCCTGCGTTTGCCGCTCGATCGCCGCGTTGAGCTGCTCTCGTTCCGGAAGGCGTCCCAGCACTTGATGGAGGCGGGCCACCTGCTCGCGAATCGCCGGGATCGTTTCCGCGGCTTTCTCCGCCGACTTCAACGCGGCGGATTTCTTTTTCCAATCCGCTTGAGCAGAGTCCTGGCGAGTCTTGGCCTCGAGCGCCGCCTTCGTCGCCGTCTCTGCGAAGGTGAAGGCGCGGGCCGCTTCATGGAGCAGAGGCAACAGGGGCAACGCCCGGGCCGCCGCCTCGATCCTCGCTTGATCGCGGCTCACCTGCTCGGCCTGTTTCTGCAGAGCGGCCTGCCGTTCTTCGGCCTGTCGAAGCTCCCGGGTCTTCGAGTAGAGGCCGCGCAGCCGGGCGAGCGTGGCCTGAGCCTCGTCCCGTTTCTTCCGCGAAATTTCGAGCGATTCGAGGACTCGGGCGTGCTCCGCCTCCAACCCGGCGATCGCGGCCTCGTCGACGCCCGCGTATTCGTCCGCCAGGAGCTTCCGAAGCGAATCGACCGTGCTCTTTTTGGCCACCGCCAGACGCTGGGCCCGTTCCCGCATCCGCTCGTAGACGTCGAGCCGAAGAAGGGTGCGAAGCATGCCGCGCCGGTCTCTCGGCTGCGCCTTGAGAAACCGGGCGAACTCGCCCTGCGGCAGCACCACGGCCTGCATGAACGCGGAAGCTTCGAGCCCCAGAATCTGAGTCACCCGATCGGCCGCGGCGCGAACCTGGTCCGCCAGATTCCGGAAAGCGCCGCCTCCGTCGAGCTCCTCCAGGCGAACCATTTGAACCCCGTTGCGCCGGAGCGTCCGCGCAATGCGGTAGCGGCTCGGGCCGACGTCGAAATCCAGCACCACGCTGGCCCGGTCCCGGCCCGCCGAGATCATCTCGGTCCGATCGGGATTGTTGACCCGGGGGATCTCTCCATAGAGCGCAAAGATCATCGCGTCCAAGAGAGTCGACTTGCCGGCTCCCGTGGGCCCCGAGATGGCAAACAGCTCGAGCGTGCTGAAATCGATCTCCTGCTTCTCCCGGAAACACGCGAGCCCTTCGATGGTGAGATAGACGGGACGCAACGCTCAATCCTCCCCGACGGCCTCTTCATAAAGATCCTGAAACGTGTCCAGAACGGCCAGATCCGCAGGCTGCTCGTGCACGCGGAGATGGTAGGCGGCATAGTGCCCCACCGGCGGAGCTCCGCTCTCCAGCCGGACGTCCGGCGGCTCCTCGACCTCGGGGAGCTCGGCGCGCACGACGAGCGCGTTGGGGAGCAGCTCGCGGACTTTTCGATTGAGATCGGGGTCCCTCTCTGTCAAGGGGACCGTCACGCGCAGCCAGCCCGTGCGATGCAGGTCCGCCGTCTCTTCGAGCTCCTCGAGGGTCGCCCGAAGGTCGACGAGCGGCAGCCCCCCTTGGTAGGGGACGTGCTCGACGAGCGTGCGCTTGCCGGGCGAGGCCGTGACCACAGCGAAGGTTTTTTCCTCTCCGGCCTCGCCGAAATCCATCTGGAGCAGCGAGCCCGCATAGTACGCGGGCACGGGCAGACCCTCGATCTTCTGCGGCTTGTGCAGATGCCCGAGAGCGATGTAGCTCGCCGTGGACGGCAGGGCCTCGGGCGAGGCGGCCCAGTCCTCTGCGATGTGAACCCGGCGCTCCGACTCGCCGAATTGGGCCCCTTCGATGTGCGTGTGCGCCATGAGGACGTTGACCGCGTCCGGTCGAAAGGCGCTCGCGAGGTTCTTGACAGCGCGCTCGAACATCCGGGCGTATTGGCGCCGGGCGCTCGCCTCCTCCCCCACGATGTCCAGCGCCGAGACCCAGGCTCCCGGGGAGGCAAACGGCAGCGCGGCCACGATCGCCGTCTCTCCGGAACGGGTCTCGATGACCCGCGTTCCTCCCCGGGAGGCGGGTCGCGGGCGGCCGAGGATCTGCACGTGGACGAATTCCGTGAGCAGCGAGCGGGCGTCCAGCCGGAGCGGATCGTCGTGATTGCCGGCGATGACGAGCATCTGCGCTCCGGTCCGCCCCACGCGAACCAGGAACCGGTTCACGAGCTGCTCCGCCTCGGCCGGCGGGTTCCGGCTCTCGAAGACATCCCCGGTGTGGAGGACGAGGTCGATGGACTGCTCTTCGATGAAGGCCGCGAGATGGTCGAGCACCGCCTCGAGCTCGTCGAGGCGCTGAATCCCCTTCCATCGGCGGCCGATGTGCCAGTCGCTGGTGTGGACGATCTTCATAGGCGCGTCTTGACGAGCGCCGCGCGGACGAGGCGGCGCTCCAGGCGAGGCAGTTTACAGGATCTTTTTATCGAAAAGGGGGACCGCCTGGAGGCGGCCCCGCGAAGGCTTTGTCGGGAGGGCTCTAGACGACCAGCGGGCAGCGGCCCTTCCACGGCGTCACGCACATGTAGCAGCCGCTGTCATCCCCTTCCGGCGGGTTGCCGCACATGTAGCAGCAGAGCTCGCCCGTCGGGCACGTGTAGGTGCCGGCGCAGCCGGTCATGAAAGAGGGAGCGGGCACCAGATCGCCGGGGGGCTGGGCCTCCCCACCCGACAGGGTCGCCAGGAACTGCTCCTCCGCGGCGGACAGCGGGGGCGCCACGGGCGGCGTCTGGGCCATGGCCTGCGCGAATGAAACGAGGGACAAG
Organism: Thermoanaerobaculia bacterium; assembly: GCA_035278895.1. Classification (GTDB taxonomy): domain Bacteria; phylum Acidobacteriota; class Thermoanaerobaculia; order Multivoradales; family UBA5704; genus DATARR01. The sequence goes on from DATEIO010000516.1 coordinate 13,602, forward strand.
AGGGCGAGGAGGACGAGGACGGGCTTTTTCATACGCTCATCTCCTGAGTCGACGGGACCGGCAGGAAACCGGCCGCCTCCAAAGGAGAAGGTGCGCTGGCGCACCCGGGC
>DATEIO010000517.1:0-4978 GCA_035278895.1 Thermoanaerobaculia bacterium
TCCCGCGGCCCCGGTGCCCACCACGAGGACGTCCGACTGGAGCACTCCGTCAAAACGGCCCGGCAAAAGGTGTCCGTTCACTTGCCTTCCCTCCGGCCCACGGCCAGCATCCGGTCGAGAGCGAGCTTGGCCCGGGCGCCGATCTCGGGATCCACCTCGACCTTGTGCTCCATCGTCTCCAAGGAGCGCAGAATCTTGGGGAGCGTGATCCGCTTCATGTACGGGCAAAGATTGCACGGCCGGACGAACTCGACGTCCGGAAACTGGACCGCGACGTTGTCGCTCATCGAGCACTCGGTCACCAGGACCACCCGCCGCGGCCGGGCCTCGCGCACGTGGCCGATCATGGCCGCGGTCGAGCCCACGAAATCGGCTTCGGCGAGCACGTCCGGCGGGCACTCCGGGTGGGCGAGGATCTGGATGTCTCCCCCCTGCGCCTGGCGGTACGCCTTGAGCTCTTCGCCCGTGAACCGCTCGTGGACCTCGCACGCGCCGTTCCAGAGAATGATCTGGACATCCGTCTGCGATGCCACGTACTTGCCCAGGTACTGGTCGGGCAGGAACAGGACGCGGTCCACGCCCAGCGACTCCACCACCGCGACGGCGTTGGCCGACGTGCAGCAGATGTCCGACTCGGCCTTCACCTCGGCCGACGTGTTCACGTAGGTCACCACCGGCACGCCGGGGTAGCGCTGGCGCAGGAGGCGGACGTCCGCCCCCGTGATCGACGCCGCGAGCGAGCACCCGGCCTCCAGGTCGGGGATCAGCACGGTCTTCTCGGGCGAGAGGATCTTCGCCGTCTCGGCCATGAAGTGAACGCCCGCGAGCACGATCACCTCCGCGTCCGTCTTCGCCCCCTGCTGGGCCAGGGCGAGCGAGTCGCCCACGAAGTCGGCCACGCCGTGGAAGATCTCCGGCGTCTGGTAGTTGTGAGCGAGGATGACGGCGTTCCTCTGCCGCTTCAGCTCGTTGATCGCCGCCACGTAGGGAGCGAAGGAAGCCCACTCCACTTCCGGAATGACGGTACGGACCTTCTCATAAAGCGGGGCGGTCGCGCGGGCGACCTCCGGCGTATAGTCCAGCGAGGCGTGCTGCCGAGAAGCGTCGACGTTCATCCTGTCCCCCTATGCTCACTCTGAGCATATCGATGTCATAAGAAAGGGCCGGCTCATCACCGACCGATCCTTATGCTATGAGTGAGTATTACCGGTTGTCAAGAGTGTGACGGCTGCGGCGAACCGGCGTCGCGGAGCCGTCGTTTCCAGTGTGTATAACAGGGTGGGGGGAGGGAATAGTCCTCAGGCCCGCACATGCTCATGCGCGTGGTAGCTGCTCCGCACCAGCGGCCCCGACTCGCAATGCGCAAACCCCAGCCCCATCGCGTGCGCCTTGTACTCCGCAAACTCGTCCGGATGGACGAAGCGGTCCACCGGGAGATGCTTGGGGCTGGGCTGGAGATACTGCCCGATGGTGAGGATCTCCACCCCGGTCGAGCGGATGTCGCCGATCGTCGCATAGACCTCGTCGGACGTTTCGCCCAGGCCTACCATGATGCCGGTCTTCACGCGGCCCGCGTACTCGCCCTCGTCGCGGCGGCGGGAGGCTTCGGCCAGGAGCGCGAGGCTCCGGTCGTAACGGCTGCCGGGCCGGGCGAGCCTATAGAGGCGGGGAACGGTCTCCATGTTGTGGGAGAAGATCTCGGGCGCGGCGTCCAGCACCACGTCCAGCGCGTCCGGCACGCCCCGGAAGTCCGGGGTGAGCACCTCGACGGCGGTGCCGGGGTTCTTTCCGTGGATCGCCTCGATCACCCGGGCCCAGTGGCGCGCGCCGCCGTCCGGCAGGTCGTCGCGGTCGACCGAGGTGATGACCGCGTGTTTGAGGCTCATCGCCGCCACGGCCTCGGCCACGTGAGCGGGCTCCTGGGGATCGACGCCCGCCTGCGGGCGGCCGGAGGTCACGGCGCAGAAGCCGCAGCGCCGGGTGCAGATGTCGCCCAGAATCATGAACGTCGCCGTCCCGTGCTCTCCCCAGCACTCATAGATGTTGGGACAGCGGGCCTCCTGGCAGACGGTATGGAGATTCAGCCGGTCCACGAGCTCGCGGACCCGGTGATACGAGGCGGGAGTCGCCAAACGGATCCGCAGCCACTCCGGCCGGCCTTCCCGGCGGGCAGGGGGTGCGTCCCCGGAACGTCCGATTTGAACTAGAGTCTCGCTCATAGGGCCTAGTCTATCCATAGACGGGGTGAGGTGGATGGCATGGGATTCGCATTACCAGTCTGCCAGAGACAGCGGCCAAATTCCAGAAATGGAAAGCCGCTTCCAGAAACTTCCAGGAGAACCGTAATGTTCTGGCAGCGTGCTCTTACGATATCGGTGTGCCTGATTCTCGCCTTCGGGACGGCCCAGGCTGGAGATTTGAGCGGCAACTGCCGCGCGGCCAACCAGCCCTCCGCCACCCTGCTCATCCCCTACTTCGAGGTGAACCTGGACGACACCACCGCCCAGACCACCCTCTTCTCGGTCAACAACGCGTCCGCCAAGCCCGCTCTCGCCCGCGTCGTCCTGTGGACCGACTGGGGCGTTCCGACCCTGGCCTTCGACATCTACCTGACCGGCTACGACGTGCAGACGATCAACGTCCGCGACCTCTTCAAAGGCGTGCTCCCCGGCACGGGCAACGGCGTGAGCAACGTCGGAAGCCTGTCCGAGACCGGCAACGGCTTCACCGGCTGCACGTCGGGGACGAACGTGGCCCCGGGCCTCTCCGCCACCGAGCAAGCGTGGCTCCGGAGCGCCCACACGGGTCTCCCCCTGCCGGGAAGCTCGACGCCGCAGTGCGCCGGGAGCGGCTCGCTCGGCACCTCGATCGCGACCGGCTACGTCACCATCGACACGGTCAACCGCTGCACTCCGCGCACCCTCTCCTCCACCGTCAACACCCCCGCCGATCCCGCCTATTTCGTGGACGGCGGCACCGGGCTCGCGAGCAACTCGAACGTCCTCTGGGGCGACATCTTCCAGGTGAACTCGAAGCTCAACACGGCCGAGAGCCAGACCGCGGTCACCATCCTGGCCGACGCCGACTTCTTCGGCGATGGCGACTACACCTTCTACGGCCGCTACCACGGCTTCGACTCGCGCGACAACCGAGTCCCCCTCTCAAGCCTCTACTACGCCCGCTACATGCAGGGCGGCGTCTTCTCGGGCGGCACCGACGTGGTCGTCTGGCGCGACAACCGCAGCGCCAACGTCTCCCCCGCCTCCTGCGGCACCTCCCCGAAGTGGACCGCCCCTGGCGAGCTCCAGCTCTTCGCCTTCGACGAGGAAGAGAATCCGCAGGAGATCCCGAACGCGAACGCCTTCCCCCTGGCCACCCAGAAAGTCGCCGTGGGCAGCGAAGCGCTCCCCGTCCCCAACCCCTTCGGCTGGCTGATGATCGACTTGTGGCACCGGGATGAAACCCACGCCCAGGGCTGGGTCGGAGTCGTGATGACCGCCGAAGGCCGCTTCAGCGCCGGCCACGAAGCCGTCCGCGCCGACGACCTCTGCAATTTCGGGATCTGAAACCCGAGCCCGGAATCGGACGCGCAGCGACATCGGGGCGGGAGGACGTAGAGACGTTCCAACCCGCAACGCACCACCGGCCAAAGACCTCCGCTGGTGGCCCGCGCACGAACGTTCGCAGACCCCCACCGGCGGAACGTCTCCTCGGAGGGCAGGCCGCCTCGAAGGGCGTCGTCCTGTTGAATCTTCTCCACCCTGTGGATGGGAGGCTTCAGGGAGGATGGCCGTTCGGAGCGGTGGGCCCTTCGAAGGAGACGTTCCGCCGGTGGGGGCCTTTGAACGTCTGCGCGCGTAGGGACCGGTGGCAGCCTTTGGAGGGTGGTGCGTTGCGGGTTGGAAACGTCTCTACGTCCAACGTACGGAGGTCACCACGCCCCTCAACGTTTGGCTCCCCTCACTCGTATCCTTATCGAAGGCTCTTCTGGCGGAGCCCTGCCTCCCGGGAGGATGACGATGAGGGTGCGAGATCTGGCCGTCGGCGTGGCTGCTCTGGTCTTCCCGATGTTTTCCTTCCTTCCGCAGACGGAGGCCGGCGAGTGGGAGCGCCTCGGGCCGGAGACCGGGATGGTTCTCTCGCTCGCCGCCGCGCCGTCCCGTACCCGGACGATTTACGCGGGGCTGATGTACGGGGGCGTATTCCGGAGCGAGGACGGGGGCGAGACGTGGACGCCCGCGAGCCACGGGATCGAGTGGGACACGGCGTACGATCCCGCCGTCACCCCGCAGGACCCGAACGGGGTGTACATCCTCTCGAACAGCCGGCTGCACAAGAGCACGGACGGCGGGCGCAACTGGCGGAAGCTCGACGCCATGCCCAACGACGGCCCGGTCCGGGCGTTCCTGATCCATCCGAAGGAGCCCGGGCTCCTCTACGCTGCCAGCCCCTACAACGTTCCGATCCGCCGAAGCCGGGATGGAGGGGCGACCTGGGAGGAGATTCCCGAGGCTCCACGCACCGTCAGTGCGTTCGTGATCGATCCCACGGACCCGAACGTGCTCTACGCCGGCCGGGGCAATGGGCGCTCGAACGGGATTTTGAAGAGCACGGACGGGGGCAACACCTGGCAGGAGATCATCCAGGGGCTGGAGCCCAGATGCGACGTGGAGACGATCCTTCTCGATCCCCTGTCTTCCCGCACGCTCTGGCTCGTCTCGACAACAGGCCCTCCCGAAAAAAGGCTCTGGAAGAGCACGGACGCCGGGGCGAGTTGGGCTCCGGTCGAACACACCCTCGGCAAGGCTCTGTTCTCGCTCCTCGCGGCGGAGCCGGGAGGGGGGAGGACAATCCTCTACGCGCATGTGAATCATCGGCTCCACCGGAGCGACGACGGGGGCGTTTCCTGGCTGGAGATCGATCCCGGGCCGCCCGGCTCCTCCTGGGTCGAGTCGCTCCTCCCCCTTCCGAACGGCGA
>DATEIO010000518.1:0-6963 GCA_035278895.1 Thermoanaerobaculia bacterium
CGATCGTCGGCACCTTCTACCGCGCGTCGGAACCCGGCGCCAAGCCCTATGCCGACGTCGGCGACACGGTGAAGAAGGGCCAGGTGCTCTGCATCATCGAAGCCATGAAGCTGATGAACGAGATCGAATCGGACGTGGACGGGGAGATCGTCGAGATCTATCCCCAGAACGCGCAGGCGGTGGAGTTCGGCGAGCCGCTCTTCGCCATTCGGACGGCCTGACCGGGGAGCGCGGGATGTTCAAGAAGATCCTGATCGCCAACCGGGGCGAGATCGCCCTGCGCATCATCCAGGCCTGCCGCGAGCTCGGCATCCAGACGGTCGCCGTCTATTCGACTGCCGACCGGGACAGCCTGCACGTGACCTACGCGGACGAAGACGTGTGCATCGGCCCGCCGCCCTCGAAGCAGAGTTACCTGAACATTTCGAGCATCATCTCGGCCGCCGAGATCACGGGGGCGGACGCCGTCCACCCCGGTTACGGATTCCTGGCCGAGAACGCCCACTTCGCCGAGGTGCTGGCCGAGTGCAAGCTCTCGTGGATCGGCCCGCGCCCCGAGGTCATCCGCCTGATGGGCGACAAAGCCAAGGCGCGGCAGACCGCGAAGGCGGCCGGCGTGCCGGTGCTCCCCGGGAGCGCCGAGCCGCTGCCGGACGCGGACGAGGCCCGCAAGCTCGCGGCCGAGGTGGGCTATCCCGTGATCCTCAAAGCCGCGGCGGGCGGCGGCGGCCGCGGCATGCGGATCGTGGGCTCGGAGGACGAGCTCGCCGGCCAGTTCTCGACCGCCCGCGAGGAGGCCGAGAAGGCCTTCGGCGACGGCTCGGTGTATCTCGAAAAGTACCTGGTCGAGCCCCGGCACATCGAGTTCCAGGTCTTCGGCGACCATCACGGCCGGGTGGTGCACCTGGGCGAGCGCGAGTGCTCGATCCAGCGCCGGCACCAGAAGCTCATCGAGGAGGCGCCGTCGCCCGCGCTCACCCCGGAGCTCCGGGAGGAGATGGGCGCCGCGGCCGTCAAGCTCTGCGAGGCCGTGGGCTACGAGAACGCGGGCACGATCGAGTTCCTGCTCGACAGTGACGGCCGCTTCTACTTCATGGAGATGAACACCCGCATCCAGGTGGAGCACCCGGTGACCGAGATGGTGACCGGGCTCGACCTGGTGAAGATGCAGCTCCAGGTGGCGGCGGGCGAGAAGCTCACGATCCCGAACGGGTTGAAGCCCCGCGGCCACGCCATCGAGTGCCGCGTCAACGCCGAGAACCCGGACACGTTCGCGCCGAGCCCCGGCCCGTTGAAGACGTTCCACCTCCCCGGCGGCCCCGGCACGCGGGTGGACACGCACGGGTACGAGGACTACGTCATCCCGCCGCACTACGATTCGCTGGTCGCGAAGCTCATCGTGCACGACCGCAACCGGGAGGCCGCGATCGCCCGCATGTGCCGGGCGCTCGACTTCTTCGTGGTCGAGGGCATCCATACGTCGATTCCGCTCCACAGGCGCATCCTGCGCGATCCGGACTTCGCGGCCGGCCGCATGTCGACGCGCTTCATGGAGCGGTTCCTCCAGAGGACGACGCGGGAGGGCTCCGGCGCAGGCAAATGACCGGCGGGATCTATGCCATCGCGGACGCCGGCGCGCTCGCTCCGACCCCGGTGCCCGCCGCCGTGGCCGCGATGGCCGAGGAGGGGATCCGCTGGATCCAGGTCCGCGGAAAGCACCTCTCCGGGAGTGAATGGTACCGGCTGCTCAAGGAGTGCTGCCGGGCGCTCGAAGGGAGCGGCGCCGAGCTCTGGGTGGATGACCGGGCCGATCTCGCGGCGCTGTTCCCAGTGGCGGGCCTGCACGTGGGGCAGACCGACCTGCCTCCCGGCGCGGTTCGCCGCGTGGTGGGCCCGGGTGTCCGCATCGGCCTGTCGACGCACACTGAAGAGCAGGTGGAGGCCGCAGCCGCGGACCCGGACGTGGACGTGATCGCCGTGGGGCCGGTCTTCCCCACGACCGGCAAGGAGAGGCCGGACCCGGTGGTCGGCCTCGATTTCGTGCGGAAGGCGCGGGCGAAGACGGGCAAGACCCTGGTGGCGATCGGCGGCATCGACGCCGGCAACGCGGCCCAGGTGCTCGCGGCCGGAGCCGACTTCGCCGTGGTCCTGGGCGCGGTCTGCCGGGGAGACGTGCGGGCCAACTGCCGGCGTCTCCAGGCCGCTCTGGGGTAGGAGGGGCGGTGCGGATCTTCCTCACCGGCTTCATGGGGTCCGGCAAGACCACGGTCGGCCGGCTCCTGGCTGAAAGGCTCGGGATTCCGTTCGTGGACCTGGACGCGGAGATCGAGCGGCGGGCGGGGATGAGGGTCCGGGACGTTTTCGAGCGTTCCGGAGAAGCGGCCTTCCGCCGCATGGAGACCGAGGCCCTGCGCGAGACCCTCGCGCAGCCGGACGCGGTGGTGGCGACGGGAGGAGGCACGATCACGTTTCCGGAGAACGCCCGGATCATCCGGTCGGGCGGTCTCTCGGTCTGGTTGAACCCGGCGTTTTCGACCGTCGTCGAGCGCATCGGGGCGTTGGGCAAGGAGGACCGTCCGCTGTTCCGGAACGAGGTCCAGGCCTTTGCCCTGTATCGGGAACGGCTGCCCGCCTACCAGCGGGCGGATCTGAAGCTGGATATTGCCCCCGGAGAGGGGCCGGAGGAGATCGCGGCGAGACTCGCCCTGCTGATCGGACAACAACGGTGCGTTACCTGATCCTCTCGGACATGCACGCCAACTGGGACGCCTTCGAGGCGGTCCTGCGGCGGGCCCGGCGCAAGCGCTTCGACGCGGTGCTCGTGCTGGGCGACCTCGTGGGCTACGGGGCCGCCCCCAACCAGGTGGTGGAGGCGGTGCGCGACCTGGGCCCCCGGCTCCACACCGTGCGCGGCAATCACGACAAGGTGGTGGCCGGCATCGACAACGGCGCCAACTTCAACCAGACGGCGCTCGCGGCCGCGCAGTGGACCACGCACCGGCTGACGCCCTCGAACCTGCGCTACGTCCGCGACCTGCCCAAGGGGCCGATCGAGATCGCCCCAGGCTTGGCCATCTGCCACGGCTCGCCGCTCGACGAGGATACCTACGTGTTCTCGGACGTCGACGCCTGGGAGATCTTTTCGGGGACGACCACGCCGGTGACCTTCTTCGGCCACACCCACATCCCCTCGCTCTTCTGGCTGGAGGGAAGGATGCTCGGGGTGAAGGCTCTGCGCGGCACGACCGGCCGCATCGTGCTCGACCCCGAAGGGCGCTACCTGATCAACCCGGGCTCGATCGGCCAGCCCCGGGACCGCGACCCGCGCGCCTCCTACATGACCTACGACAGCGAGCGCCGGGTCGTCCGCTGGTACCGCATCACTTATCCCATCAAAGAGGCCCAGCGCCGCATCCGCAAGGCCGGCCTGCCGAACAACCTGGCCGACCGGCTCGCGTTCGGGGCGTAGGGCGGTCAGAAGACCGGCGACGCCTCCTCTTTCTTGTCCGAGCCGCCGCCGAGTCGAAGAACGAGCTCGCCGTGGGGAGGGAGGAAGCCGCTGACGCAGCGGTCGCCGGGCGGCTCCTTGCCCTGGCGCAGCTCCAGCCCGGCGTTTCGGCACACGCTGTAATCGCCCGCTTCCATGTTGGGAATGACGATCCGTCCCGGGTCCCGGCTCTGAACGCGCTGGAGCCGAAGCCAGCGGGAGAGGAGAGGAAGGGGCGTGAACGTCCCGTTATGGGCGAGCAGGGGCTGCGGGCCCTCTCTGCGCAGGCCGGGCATCTCGAGAACCAGGGTACCCCCGGACGTCTCGACGGGAACTTCCAGGGCTTTACCGCGTTCCACGACCACCGGCAGCATGCGGAAGGCATAGCCGGGGGCCAAGACCGTCAGGTGAAACGCCTGAACGTTCGCTGGAAAGGAGAGGATGAAGCTTCCGTCCGCACGGGTGACGGCCTCGACTCCGGCTGCGAAGGGCACGTCCGACACCGAGGGAAAGGCAAGGAGCTCGGCTCCCGGAACCGGGCCCGCTGAGGAGGAGACCCTGCCCCGGACTTGTGTCGCCTGTCGAAGGACGAGGCGCAGCCGGGGGGCGTCGCGATCTTCTGAAACCGTCACCTCGACCATGCCGCTCGTCCGGTCCTGCTCCTGCGCTTCCACTCCCGCCAAGCCAGGCTCAATCCCCCGGAATTCGAACTCGCCGTCCTCGTCCGTGGAGATGAGGTGCGTTCCCTCGCGGATCACACTGACCTGGGCTCCCGGGACCTTCCGACCTTTGTCATCCACCACCTCGCCGGCCAGCGTGGTGTCCGGAACCCGGATGTCGACGCTCGCCGCGCGCTTTCCAGGAAGGCGCTTGACCTGGACCGGCTTGAGGCTCAATTGAAGCTCTTTCTCTTCCGAGGCGAGGGCCAGGGACCAGGTCCCTTCCTCCGGCAGCACCCCTTCAAACCTTCCCTTCTCATCCGCGTCGAACCGGATGCGGCGTTCGCCGGACCGGCCGCCGAACCAGAGAGTCGCGGCGAGAGGCTCGTCTCCGAGAGTCACCTTCCCTTGGATCCAAACGACGGGGATCTCCACGAAAACGGGCGGCCCTCCTCGCTCCAGCCGGATCTCCTGGTGGGCCCAACGGGATTCGAGATCCCCCACAACAGACAATTGATAGTCGCCCGGCGCGAGGCCGGCCTGGGTCCAGCGTCCCTCTTCGGAGGCCGTACCCTTCCAGCTTCCTTCTACGCTCGCGTCCGGCGCCTGCTCTGGGTAGAGCTGAAGCTTCCAGGGTTGGCCGTAAGGATCGAGCGGCGGATCGAGAACGACTTCAAGCGAGACCGGCCGGGCCAGGACGATCGGATCCAGGATCTCCGCCTGCAAGCCCTCCCGCACCACGACGGGGCTGACCCGGGCGGGCGCGAGCTCCGCATCGGAAGCGGTGACGACGTAGCTTCCCGGGGTGACCCCCTCGAGCTGGAAGAACCCTCGCTCGTTCGTGCGCGTCTCCCAGGCGAGAGAGCGGAGCCTCTCGGCATCGTACCGGGTGTCGGGATACGCGGCCGCCTGAGGGCTCAACGCCACTCGGACCGGGCGGGCCGGCGGCTCCCCACCTTCGAGTTGGACCCAGCCGGCCACCGACGCCCCCCGCCGAAGGCTCAGAGCTCCCAGATCCTTCTTCTTCCCGGGCTCTACACCAACGCCCCATTGATAGACGGGAATCAGGCCTTCGCTTTTGATCCGCAGGTCGAGGCGGCCCGCGGGCACGGCGCACTCCCAAACCGCCTCCCGAACGGGACACGATAGGGTGGCTTCCTTGGGGAGGCCGGTCTTCCCTCCGGTCCCTGGGGCTGGCTGAAGCCGGACGGCCAGGCTCGTCGGTGGGCTCTCGCCGCGTGGAGGCTCGATCCGGGCCTTGAGAACGCCGGTCGGAAAGAGACGGAGACGAATCACATCCTGACCGATCTTTCCGGGGAGGACGATCTGCTCCTCGGCCCAGAAGCCCTCCGCCTGTGCCTCCAGGCGCCACGTTCCACCCACCGGCAGATCGAAGGTGCGTTCTCCGGGGACGGTCATGGAGGCTTCCAAGGGCTTTCCCGGTTCACGTCCTGCGGGTCCGCTTTGGGGAGTCAGACGGATCAATGCTTCTGCCGGAGGCTTGACCGGCCCGTTCCCGGCAAGCTCCAGGGTGACGCGAACCGGCGCGCTCGGAGGCGACCCCCCGAGGAGGAGCAGGATCAAGGAGGCGACAGGGGTTCGATATCCCATGTTCTTGGGATGTTACTTCAAAGCGCGTCGCTCGATCCCAAAGCACAGCATGTCCCGGCCGAGATGACGGATGCGGCCCTGCAGTGTCTCGCCCAAGCGCTCGGCGACGCGGATGGAGGCGTGGTTCTCCGGGTGGATGAGGCTCACGACGCGGTCTTTCTTTAAGACGGTGAAGGCGTAGCCCAGCGCGGCCCGGGCAGCTTCGGTGGCGTAGCCCTGTCCCCAGAAGGGCCTTGCCAGGGTCCAGGCGAGCTCGCAGCCGGGCCAGCCCTCCGGCTCGGCAAAGCCGACCGTGCCCAGGAACGCGCCGGTCTCCTTGTGCTCCACGGCCCACTGGCCGCAACCCCCGAGATGCCAGTGCCCCAGGAGGAACGCCAGGTGGCGCCAGGACCGGCCCCGGTCCCAGGGCTCCGGCCCCCCGCCCAGATGGCGCAGGACTTCGGGGTCCGCGTTCAGCGCGGCGTAGTCGTCCAGGTCGCTGCCGCGGAAGGGCCGCAGCCGCAGGCGTTCAGTCTCCAGGGTCGGGATGGGGAGGCTGTCCATGGGGGATCTCCTTTCCGTTCGCTTGTCTCCGACTCTGGCAAGGAGGACACTGTCCCGGGGGTGCCGCATTCCTGACCTCCGGTCCCGGAATGACCGGAGGCTCGGAGCATCGCCTCTCTTATTCCTGTTCCCAGAAAGCCGCACCCAACGGGCGGGAATCTCCACCGAGCGGGTACGGCCCCTCTCCCTCTGGGGAGGAACGCTTACCCGTTCGGATGGAGAGCCGCACCGAACGGGTAGAGGTCTCCAACGGGCAGGTACGGCCCCGTATCCGCTGGGGAAGAGCGTTCCCCCGTTCGGATGGAGAGCCGCACCGAACGGGTGGAACTCTCCACCGGGCGGGTCCGGCCCCGTACCCGCTGGGGAGGAGCGTTCCCCCGTTCGGACGGAGAGCCGCACCGAACGGTTGGAGCTCTCCACCGGGTGAGTCCGGCCCCGTACCCGCTGGGGAGGAGCGTTCCCCCATTCGGCCGGGAAGCCGCACCGAACGGGGGGAGCCGCAGCCGATGCGGCGGGTCGTCCCGCGCGATCACCGGATTCCGTTCGCTTGTCCCCGACTCTGGCAAGGAGGACACTGCCCCGGGGGTGCCATTTTCCTGACCTCTGGTCCCGGAATGACCGGAGGCTCTCTCCATCCCCGGAAAGGACCGGTTCCATGCCTCG
>DATEIO010000519.1:0-2185 GCA_035278895.1 Thermoanaerobaculia bacterium
GGCCCCGGAGCCTCCGCCGCCCGCACCCGAGCCGCCACCTCCGACCGCGCCCGAGCCGGTCCCCGCGGCTCCGGCTCCGGTTCCGCCCGGCAAGGGCGCGGTGCCGGTCACCGCCGGAGACGTGCGGGTGGACGCCGCGGCGCTCGACGCCGTGGCCGAGCGGGCGACCCAGGTGCGGATCATGGCGGTCGCCGGCCGGCAGGTGACCGACCGCATCTACGACCTCGCGCGCCTGGCGGAAGAGGGGCTCCACGAGCCGCAGCCCAAGCAGGTGCTGGCCGTGCTCTCGACCATGCTCCGGCGGGTGGCGGTCGAGCTCGAAGGGGGGCAGCGCCGGCTGATCCGCTCGGCGGAAGAGCAACTCGAAAAGATGCTCTCCCTCCAGCTCCAGCCCCTGCGCGGGTTCCTCCTCTCCTACGCCCGCTACGCCCGGGAGCTCGCCAGGACGTTGAAGCGCGAGGTCGAGGTGGAGCTCGAAGGCGAGGAGGTCCGCCTCGACCGCCGGATCGCGCGAGAGCTCGACGAGGCGATCCTCCACCTGATCCGGAACGCCGTGGACCACGGCATCGAGTCGCCGGACGTGCGCCAGGCCCTGAACAAGCCGCGCGCCGGCCGCATCCACATCCGCGCCGTGGCCGACGGCGCCAAGGTGCGCCTGGTGATCGAGGACGACGGAGGCGGCATCGACGTCCCCGGCGTGATCCAGAAGGCCGTGCGCGTGGGGCTCCTGGACGCCGGGAGCGCCGCGTCGCTCAGCACCAAGGAGGCCCTGCGCCTCCTCTTCGCTCCGGGGTTCTCGACCAAGAAGGAGGTCTCCGAGATCTCCGGCCGCGGCGTGGGGCTGGACGTGGTAGCGAACGTCGTCAACCGCGTGGGCGGCGAGGTGTTTCTGGACATGGAGCCCTTGAAGGGCACGCGGTTCACCCTGGAGGTGCCGGTCGCCCGCCGCGGCGAGGCGGTGATGCTCCTGAAAGTGGGACAGCTCAAGGTCGCGCTCCCCGCGTCCGTGGTGCGCCGGGCCACCCGGCTTGCCGCAACCGCCGTCGTGGAGCGCGACGGCCGCACGCTCGCCGTTCTTCCCGAGCGGCTCGTGCCCTTCGTGCCGCTCTCGCGGCTCTACGGCCAGCCCGCGGAGGAGAGCCTGCTGCTCTTGGAAGGCATCGTCTCCGGCCAGCCGCTGGCGCTCGCGGTAGACGACGCCCTGGGCGAGCAGGAGGTGCTGGTGCGCCCCTTGACCCGCCGGGTGCCCACGGACCGGCTCCTCGAAGGCGTGGCGCTTCTCGCCTCGGGCGAGCCCGTGGGCGTGCTCTCGCCCACCACCCTCGCCCAGCGGGAGTTCCTGCGCGTGCTCCCCGTGGCGCGCGAGAGGGTGGCGGTGCGGCGCGTGCGCGTCCTCCTGGTGGACGACTCGCTCGTCACCCGCGAGATGGAGCGCAGGCTCTTGGAGGACGCGGGCTTCGAGGTGACGCCCGCCAACGACGCCGAGGACGCGCTCTCGCAGTTGGGCGAGGGGAGCTTCGACTGCGTGGTGACCGACATCGAGATGCCGGGCATGGACGGCTTCGAGCTTGCAGCCCACCTGCGCAGCATGGAGCACTTCTCGCAACTCCCGATCATCGTCGTGTCCACCCGCGACCGCCCGGAGGACCGCCTGCGGGGCTTGAAGGTCGGGGCGGACGCCTATCTCACCAAACAGAGCCTGGACGCCGGCGAGCTCGTGGATCTCGTGCGGCGCCTGTCGGGGCGCTGAAAGCCGATGATCCGCGTTCTCGTGGTCGACGATTCCGCCTCGGTGCGGGCGGTTCTCAAACGCTTCTTCTCGCGCACGGAGGACATCCAGGTGGTGGGGGAGGCGGCGGACGGCGAGCAGGCCGTCCAGTCGGTCCTCGATCTCTCCCCCCACGTGGTGGTGATGGATCTCCTGATGCCGGTGCTCGACGGCTACGAGGCCACCGAGCGGATCATGGCCGTGCGGCCGACGCCCATCATCGTGCTCTCCTCGCGCGCCAACCGGAACCAGATGCAGACCGCCTTCGAGGCGATCCGCCGGGGCGCGCTCGAGGTGCTCCCCAAGCCCGAGGACACGGCGAGCTGGCAGCAGCTGGCCGAGAGCCTCCCCGAGACCGTGCGCTCGGTCTCCGGCGCCCGCACCGTGCCGCGGCGCCAGCGCGTGCGCGCGCCGACC
>DATEIO010000520.1:0-2328 GCA_035278895.1 Thermoanaerobaculia bacterium
CACGCCTTCGACCTGGACAAGCTGGCCGACCGCACGGTCGTCGTGCGGCGCGCCTTCGAAGGGGAGAAGCTGCGCACTCTGGACGGCGTCGAGCGGACGCTCGATCCCTCGATCCTCGCGATCTGCGATCCGGCCGGCGCGACGGCCCTGGCCGGCATCATGGGCGGCGGCGAGAGCGAGGTGACGGACGCCACGGTCAACGTGCTCATCGAGAGCGCTCACTTCGACCGCGCTCTCGTCCGCCGCGGCGCGCGCAAGCTCGGCATGCACACCGACGCCTCCCACCGCTTCGAGCGGGGCGTCGATCCCTCCGGCTGCGCGCTCGCCGCCACCCGCGCGGCGCAGCTCATGGCCGAGCTCGGGGGCGGCCGGGTGCTTTCCGGCGCAATCGACGTGGTGGCCGAGGAGCACCTTCCCCAGCGCCGGCGCGGGCGCATCAGCCTGGCCGGCCTCCGCGGCTTCGCCGGGGCCGAGATCCCCGAAGTGGTCGCGGAGCGCACGTTCGCTGGTCTCGGATTCGAGCCGGTGCCTGTGGAATCGGGCGGCGGTCCGGCCTGGGATCTGACCGTCCCCTCCTGGCGGATCTTCGACTTCGAGCCGCGGTCCGAGCCGCCGCACGGGCTTTATCCCGCGGACTTCTACGAAGAGGTCCTGCGCGTCTACGGCTTCGACCGGATCGCCCCGACGCTGCCGGGCCTCCCCGGCTCGGACGGGCCGCGGACGCCGCGGCAGAAGGTGCGCGACCGTCTCAAGGACCATCTCGCCGCCTGCGGCCTTGCCGAGGCGGCCCACTTTGCCTTCCACGATCCGGAAGGGGACGCCGCCTACCCGAGCCTGAACCCCGGGGCGCGGCCGATCCGCCTTGCGAACCCGCTCTCGGAGCGCTACTCCGTGCTCCGGCGTTCGCTCACGCCCAACCTCGTCGAGACGGCGCGGTTCAACCAGCGGCGCGGCGCCTCCGCGGTGCGGCTCTTCGAGGTCGCCACCGTGTTCTTCGACCGTCCCGAAGGCGGCCTGCCGGATCAGCCGGAGATGGTGGGGCTCGTCTGCGGCGGCCGGGTGGGCAACCCCTGGGAGCGGGAGGTGGAGCTCGACTTCTTCGACCTGAAAGGCGTGATCGAGAGCCTCACCGATGCCCTGGCCGCGCGGCTCGACGTGCGGCCGGCGGTCCTGCCCGGGCTCCTCGAAGGCTCCACGGCCGAGCTCCTGCGGGACGGCGAGGTCGTGGGCTATCTCGGCCGGGTGGCGGAGGAGGAGATCTATCCCCTCTACGTCGCCGAGATCCGGCTCGACGCGCTCGAAGGCGGCACCGTGAGCCTCTTCGTGGACGCCCCCTCCCGGTATCCGGGGGTGGACGCCGACTTCACGCTGACCCACTCGCTCGACACCCCCTGGGCGGAGATCGAGGCGGCCCTCCACGAGCTCAGGCCCGAGGATCTGGTCTCCTCTCAGCTCAAGGTTCGCTACCGCGGCCCGGGGGTGCCCGAGGGGGCGGTCAACACTACGATCTCGTTCCTCTACAACGCGCGCGACCGGTCGTTGACCCAGGAAGAGGTCAACGCCCGCCAGCTCGCGTTGAGCCAGGAGCTCGAACGCCGTTTCGGCTGGAAGGGGTAGCACCGCGTGGATATCGCATGGCTGGAAACTCTGGAGACCCGCGTCCGCGACGCGGCCGAGCGCCTGCGGGAGCTCAAGGAAGAAAACGCCGCGTTGAAGGAGCGCATCCGCGAGCTGGAGAGCGACACCGGTGGCGGCGGCTGGGAGGAAGAGCGCGAGGAGATCCGGCGGAGGGTGGAGGCGCTGACACGGCGGCTCGAAGAGCTGGCGGAGGTTTAGAAGACCACGGACGAGCACGGACTGACACGGACCTTCATGGACAGGCCTACGGGAGTCCGTGGTCGTCCGTGAAAGTCCGTGGCCGTCCTAGCGATCGGCCCCCACCGCTTCTCCCACCGACTTCACCCCGTCCCGCGCCAGGAGCTCCAGAAGCTCCTCGTTGATCCTCCGCGGGAGCCCCGGCCCGTGGTACACGAGCGCCGTGTAGAGCTGCACGAGCGAGGCCCCGGCCCGGATGCGCCGGTACGCCTCGGCACCCGAGTCGATTCCCCCGACGCTCACCAGCACGGCGCGGCCGAAAAGGGCGCGGGCCACGGCGTCGAAGAGGCGGAAGCTCTTCTCGCGGAGGACCCTTCCGGAGATTCCCCCGAAATTTTTCGGGTTCGCCACCAGGGAGTAGTCGACCGTGGTGTTCGTGGCCACGACCCCGGCGGCTCCGGCGTCCACGGCCACCTGGGAGAGGGTGACGGCGTCGGCCGGCTCCATGTCCGG
>DATEIO010000521.1:0-3378 GCA_035278895.1 Thermoanaerobaculia bacterium
AGGGTGCCCACGTCGCCGCTCTTCGCCGCATCGAACAGTTGGCCATCCACGGTCAGCGAGTCGATGTGCGCCTTGAGCGCGCGCCAGCTCGAAAACCCATGCTGCCGGGCCACTTCGAGCTGCGCGTCGGCCAGCCGGGCGCCGGGGCTCGCCTGCCGTAGCTCCTGGAGCCGGCGCTTGGCCTGCTTGCGGAGCCAGTCGAGGTTGGGGGAATCCGGAAGAGGCGACGGATCGGACATGAGAACCTTCCTTCCTTGGGCCGCCCGTCGTCCGCGGTTGGGGCGAGGAATGAAGGTTTCTTGTGAAAACGGAAGGGGGCGGGTTGAACCCTTTACGCGGACCGTCGGCCGCCCTCACGGCACTGGGTGCATCGTAGCGCAGGAGCACGAAGGGCGACAAGGGCGAGGGCGCTTCAAGCTAGAATCCCCTCATGACCCGCTCCCGCAACCTCCTGCCCTTGGCCGGCTTCGCCGTCTGCGCGGTCGCGATGGTGAGCTATTTCCTGTTCTTCGCACGGTTCCCGGTGACGCGGGACGTCCCCTGGGCGAGCTGGCTGCTGTTCGCGGCCGGGCTCGCTCTTCTGTTCGTGGGGCTCTCCCGCGCCTTCCGCCAGCCGGAGCGCTACCGCGGCCGGATCGCGGGGCCGATCTTTGGAATCCTGAGCCTGGCCGTCCTGGGCTTTTTCCTGTTCTTCACGATGATCGGGTCTCGGCAGTTGCCGCCCCCATCGAGCGTGGCGAAGGTCGGTGGGAAGGCTCCGGATTTCACGCTGCCGGACCCGCAGGGCCGGCCCGTCCGGCTCTACGATGATCTTCTGGCGGGGAGCCGCTCCGGATCCTGGGCGCTCCTCATCTTCTACCGCGGCTACTGGTGACCGTTCTGCAACTCCGAGTTACGGAGCTTCGAAGAGCAGCTTCCCGAATTCGAAAAGCGCGGCATCCGGCTCGTGGCGATCAGCGCCGACACCCCTGACGCGACGCGCGAGCACCTGGCGAAGATGGGCTGGACGTACACGTTCCTGAGCGATTCCAAGGGTGAGGTCATCCGCCGCTATGACCTGTTGCACGCCGCGGCAGCGCCGGGCGGAGCGGACATCGCCCGGCCCGCGGAGATCCTGATCGATCCCACCGGAACCATCCGCTGGGTCGACCTGACGGAGGATTACCGGGTGCGCACCCGGCCCGAGGAGGTGCTCGAAGTCTTCGACGAGCTCGAGAGCCGGTGAGGGAATTGGCGACGGCCGTTCGTTTCTCTCGAATCCGACTTAGGAGAGGAGAAAATCATGAGACACCGTCCAAGCCGTTCGATCATCCGTTTCGGGGTGGGGGTGCTCTGCGCGCTGGCCTTTGCCGTGCTCGTGCCGCCGAGCGCATCGGCGGAGCCGGGTGGATTCCGGTGCGAGGAGCTTTCGTTCGAGGTGAACCTTTCTCCGAGTGACGCGACTGTCTACAACGTGTTCGGCGTCCTCTGCTCCCGCGGGAGCCTCCAGCAGAAAACGATCCTGGTCACGCTGCACGGCGCGACGTACAGCCATCTGTATTGGGACTGGCCTGTCGAGCCCCAGACCTATTCGTACGTGCGCCGCGCCACGGCGGCGGGCTACGCGGTTCTGAATCTCGACCGGATCGGAATCGGCCAGAGCGATCATCCTCCGGCGGCATCGGTCACGATCGCGGCCAATGCCCATGTGGTGCATCAGATCGTGCAGGAGCTGCGCGGCGGAGATCGGGTGGTGCCTTCGTTCGGCCGCATCCAGGCGGAACGGGTGGCGCTCGTCGGCCACTCGCTGGGCTCCGTGATCTCGATCGAGGAGGCGGCCACCTACGGGGACGTGGACGGCGTGGTGCTGACCGGTGTGTCGCACACGGTCACCGAACACCTGAATGAGGTTTTTGGGGTTCTGTACCCGGCAAACCTCGATCCCCTTTTCGCGGGCCGGAGCATTCCGGACGGCTATCTCACCACGCTCCCGGGCAACCGCGGTGTCTTCTATTACCTGCCGTCCGCGGCTCCGCTGGTCGTCGCGATCGACGAGCAGACCAAGGAGACGGTGACCACGGCCGAGCTCGACACGGCCTTCCCCGCGCTGGCCCTGTCGACCGGGGTCCATGTTCCCGTGTTTTCGATCGTCGGGGATTTGGATCTCGCGTTCTGCGCCGGAACGTCGTGCACGGCCTCGGGAAGCCTGGCCAACGAGCCGGCTTTCTACCCGGCTGATGCCTGCACGGAGACGGCGGTGATCGCCGGGGCGGGGCATGACCTGAACCTGCACGTGCAGGCGCCACTCGCCTATGACGCCATTCTGGATTGGCTGGACCGGCGCGTAGGCAACGATCCGAGCGCTCCGCCTCCGGTTCCCTGCCCGTGATCGATGCGAATCTGGCGGCGGTTGGCCGATCAGCCTTCCGCCGCCCCGATCACTCGAGCCCGGGGTTGCGCGCCGCCCTCGCGACGCTCCAGGGTCCGGCTCCGCGGGCCGCGATATAGAGGAAGGTGAAGCAGTAGGCCACCGCGAGCTCGCCCTCGTTCAGGATTGGCCAGAAGCCCCTGGGAAAGTGGGCCATGAAGTAGGCGACCGCCATGGTGCCGCTCGCCAGGAACGCGGCCCAACTCGCGAAGAGCCCGACCATCACCAGAAATCCGCAGACCAGCTCGATGATCCCCGCAAGACCGATGAGCGAGGCGACCTCCCCGACTTTCTGGCCGCCCAAGGCCCCAAAGATCTTCTGCAGCCCGTGGCACATGAAGAGGAACCCGATAACGATCCGGAAGATCGCGTAGATGCGGTCGGCGTGACGTCCCAGAATCCGGTGCATGAGACACCCCCTTTTAGAAGTGCTGCGTCCAAGGCAGCGCCTATTCTAGCCGGGCCGGTCGCCTGTAGAATCCGGCGTATGCGAGCGAACCGGGCGGCTGTGGCCGCTCTCCTTCTTGGGGCGTTCCTGAGCGGCCGCCCCGTCTGGCCCGATCCGGCGCCGGAGCAGGTACGCAAATCCCTTGCCGGGGCGGCGGCGCGACAGGTCGGGGTCACCACGCTCTACGACCCCTCCTACGTCCGGCTCGCCTATCCGAACGGCGACGTGCCCGCGGACCGCGGCGTGTGCACGGACGTAGTCGTCCGCGCCTTCCGCGCGGTCGGCGTGGATCTCCAGGTCGAGGTCCACGAGGACATGAAGAAGAATTTCTCCGCCTATCCCCGCACCTGGGGGATGAGCCGTCCGGACAAAAACATCGACCACCGCCGGGTTCCCAACCTCATGAAGTACTTCGAGCGCAAGGGCAAGAGCCTCGCCTTGGACGGCGCCTACGAGCCCGGGGACGTGGTCGCGTGGCGGCTGTCGAACGGGCTGCTCCACGTGGGCGTGATCGCGGAGGACC
>DATEIO010000522.1:0-2139 GCA_035278895.1 Thermoanaerobaculia bacterium
GTAGCCGTTTTCCTTGCGGATCCGGGGCGACGTGGTGGACCAGGAGCCCGCGAGCATCAGCAGGAGGAAGGCGTCGCGCGCGAGGTTCTGGATCCCCTGGTGGACGCCCAGGATCTCCACCTCGCCGGGATGCCAGACGCCGGAGACGATCACCGCCGCGAGCACGCCCAGGAGGAAAAGGAAGTTGTGCGCCCCCTCGATGCGCAGCGGCTCGCCCCGGGTGGCCGGCCGCTCGCGGACCACGGCGTCCTCCCGCTGCCAGAGGAAGAAGTCCAGCGCCACGTAGGCCAGGAGAACGAGGATCGCGACGAACAGGACCTCGTTGAACAGGTGGAACGTCCAGAAGAACGGCACGCCGTGGAGGAAACCCAAGAAGAGCGGCGGGTCTCCGAGCGGCGTGAGCGAGCCCCCGATGTTGGCGACGAGGAAGATGAAGAAGACCACGCTGTGCGCCTTGTAGCGCCTGCCTGCGTTGGCGCGAAGCAGCGGGCGGATGAGCAGCATGGCCGCGCCCGTCGTCCCCACCCAGGAGGCGAGGAAGGTGCCCATGACCATGAGGCCCGCGTTCACCGCCGGGGTGCCGCGCAGAGATCCGCGGATGAAGATCCCGCCGCCGATCGTGAAGAGGGCACCCAGGAGGATGATGAACGGGATGTAGTCGATCACCGCGACGTGCGCGATCTCGTGGAGCGCCTGGCCACGGTAGATCCCGACGAAGGGAATCCCGAGCGCGAGCCCCCAGAAGAGCGCCACCTTGGAGTAGTGGTGGTGCCAGAACCGCGGCGCAAGCAGTGGGAAGAGCGCGATCGACAGCAGGATGCCCGCGAACGGGACGGCGCTCCACGCCGGCAGGATCGTGCCGAGCTCGGGGCCGGGGATTTGCTGGAGCCGCATCGAGACCTTTCCTGTCCGGGCATTCTGCCGGGGCGGCCCATTCTAATCGGGGATTTCGGCGCGGCGGGGAAAGAATTGTGGAGGGGGCGGCCGGGCTCCGATCCCGGGTCACTGCCGAAAGAAGCGCGCGATCCTGCGATCGCCCCGGGCGGCCCCGTCACTTTGGCGCCGATGGCTTTCGCCCGGTCTCCTCGGATTGGGTTGGCGTCGAACCCGGTGGTTCCGGCCCTCCCCCTCTCGTTGGAAACATGATGGCTGACCGCGCCTCCGGCGCCGCCACCCGCGCGGGTGGTGCGGGGCCGCGGCGGGGTGGGACAGCGCGGTATCCTTCCCCTAAGGAGAACCTCATGAAATCCGTCCGTCGGTCCGCTGGACTTGCTCTGGCCCTCTGTCTCCTTCCGGGATGCCGTCCCGCTTCGGATTCTCGCCAGCCCGCCGCCGATTCGCCCATCCACCTGGAAGAGCAACTAGCCTCCCTGCGGATCGAGGGCTCCGAGGTGCCGAAGGAGCCGCCGGCGCCGGTCGAGTGGCGGTTCGACGAGCCACGTCCGGAGTGGAAAGCGGTCTTGCCTCTGGTCCCCGGCCGCGCGCCCGCGGAGCTTTCCCGGATGGACGGCGCCCTGCGGATTTCGCTCGCCCAAGGCACGGTGATGCGCCGCATCTTCACGGGCGGGATCTACATCGACCTTCCCGCGGGATGGAACCGGCACGACTGGGCCTGGGCCGTGGTGCGCGCCCGCGCCACGGGCGAGGTGCGGAATCTTCGCCTGGAGAGCAATCTACGGAAGACGGTGGGGGATACGACGTTCGAGAACCAGGCGTTCGAAGAGGTCGGGGAGTCCGCCCAGCTCGTGGGCGACGGCGAGGTCCACCGGTACCTCCTCCGGGCCGACTGGGGGGACGAGGGGAAGGGCGAGTGGCGGCAGCTGGGCCTCATGGTCGGGGCCTCCCGGCCGGCGAGCGTCGACGTCCTCTCGGTTTCGCTCCTTCCCAAGGAGGCCGGCTACTCCCGGGAGAAGATCGGGGTGGTCACCGAGGCGCGCGGGCCGTTCTACCGGCGGGCCCTCTACACCCACGCGCCGGGAAAGGTCGCTCTAGAGGTCGAGGTGCCGGAGAAGGGGAGATTCGATTTCGGGATGGGCGTGCTCCGCAAGGACGTTCTCGTGACCTTCCGCGTGACCGCGAAGGACGGCGGGGAGACCGTGCGCCTCTTCGAGGAGACCTGGGCGGACAAGGCCCGCTGGG
>DATEIO010000523.1:0-20604 GCA_035278895.1 Thermoanaerobaculia bacterium
GCCGCCTCCGGTCGAGGTGGACCCTGCGGCCGAGCAGGCGCGCGGTCAGTACGCCGAGCTGATGCGCCAGGGGCACGCGGCGGCCCGGGCCGGGGACTACCAGAACGCCGCGACCCTGTACGCAGAGGCCGAGCAGATCGCTCCGGAAGAAGAGAAGGCCCAGATCCGGGAGCTGCGCCTCGGGGTGGAGAAGCTCGCCAGCGAAATGCCGGGAATGATCGAGCAGGAAAAGCAGGTCTCTGCAAAGATCGAAGAGGCGAGGAAAGCCCTGGATGCCGGGCGCTTCGACGTGGCTCTGGCCGCGGCCAACGCCGTCCTCGCGATGGACCAGAAGAACGAGGACGCCCGGGAGATCCTCGCGAAGGTCCAGGAGGGCCTGGCACGGAGCGGCAGCCGGGTCACCCAGCCGCCTTCCGGTGAGACCAAACCGGGCAACGAAACGGTGGCCGGTACGACTCCGGTGCAGGGCACGACGCCGGAGACCTCGGGACAGCCGAGGGAAGGGACGGTCACCGAGAAGCCGATGCTCCACGTGGATCTGGATTCCCGGTTCTTCGCGGGGAGCGTCATCGTCCGGTTGGACCGTCAGGAAGTGCGCCGGATCCCCTTTGACTTCTCTTCCGGGGGGGGCTTCCTGCGAGGGAGGAAAAAAGGCTCGGGAACCCTGCGGCAAGACATCCCGATGCCCTCGGGGTATCACCGGCTCAGCATTCAGGTCAATCCGCGGAACAAGCCTGCCGAGGTCGAGGACTTCGACGTGAATTTCGAGGACGGGCCGAAGACCGTGTCCATCCAGATCTCGGAATCGGGGCAGGTGACCGTCGACCTGCGGTAGGACCCGCTTATCCCCGGACGAGATCGCCCTGGGGGGACCACACCGTCACGGGACCGAGCTCCGCGAGCTGCGGCTCCAGAACGTCCGCCGGCCCCACCGCCACCACCGCCATCCTCTCCGGATCGAGGTGCCGCTCCGCCACCTCGAGGACCTCTTCCCGCGCCACCCGGGAGAGCTCCGCCACGTACGTATCGAAGTAGTCGTCCGGCAGACCGTAGACGGCGAGCGTCTCCATCCGCTTGACTAGGTCCCCGATCGTCTGCACGGTGTAGGGGAAGACCCCGGCCATGTAGCTCCGGGTCTCGGAAAGCTCCTCGGGCTCCACGAGCTCCCGGCGGATGCGGGAGAGCTCCGAGAGCACCTCCCGGGCGGCCGCCCCGGCCGACTCGGTCGCCACCGCCGATCCCACCAGGAAGGGACCCGGCCCCATGCGGGCCACGAAGCGGCTGGTGGCCCCGTAGGTGAAGCCGTGCCGCTCCCGCAGGTTGAGGTTGATCCGGCTGGTGAACTTCCCGCCGAGGAGCGTGTTCATCACCCCCAGGGGGATGTAGTCCGGATGCGTGCGTGGCACCCCCGCGTGGCCGAGGCGCAGCTCCGTTTGAGCCGCGCCGGGGCGGTCCACGATGTGGACGCCGATCCCCGGGAGCGGAGAGGGGACGATCTCCGGAGGAACGGGAGGGGTCCTCCCGTCGCCGCTCTTCCCGAAGAGAGCCGCGACCTTCGCGAGCAGGTCCGCGGGATCGAAATCCCCCACTGCGATGAGCGACGAGCCCGCGAGCGTGCAGTGCCGGCGGTAGAACGCGAGCATCGAATCCCGGGTGATGGCGGTGACGGTCTCTTCCGTGCCGAGGAGCGAGCCCGCGTAGACCGTCCCGCGGTAGATCTCCTGCCCGGCGCGGTCGTCGGCCAGGGACGAGGGGTCCTGGGTGCGCCGCAGGAGCTCGGCCAGCCGCTGGCGGCGGAGCCGCTCGAGCTCGGCCTCGGGAAAGGTGGGAGACGTCACGAGCTCGGCCAGGAGCTCCAGCCCCGCCGTCAGGTAGCGCGCGAGGAGGCCGGTCGCGAGATACCCCACGTCCCAGTCCGCCCCGGCGGTGACGTACCCGCCGAGCCGCTCGATCGAAGCGGCGATCTCGAGCGAGGTCCGGCGCTGTGTCCCCTCGTCGATCACCGACTGGGTGAGCGTGGCGAGCCCTCTCTGGGCCGCGGGATCGTACTGCCCTCCCGCGGGGAGGACCAGCTCCAGGCTGACCAGGGGGACGCCGGGCATGCGGGCGGCGAGCACGGAAAAACCGTTGCCGAGCGTCGTCCGCTCGAAGGGGGGGAAGCGGAAGGGGTGGATCTCCCCGGGAGGCGGGGGGACTGCGCGGTCCACCGGGCGTGCCGGCCTGTGCGGGGTCATCCCTCTGCCCTGGGCACGACGGTCACCACCGCCCGCTCGGACTCGGGCCAGTACGTCCGCGCGTACTCGACCAGATCGTCTTCCGTGAGCTGCTCGTAGCGGTCCGCCTCTCCTTCGACGAGCCCGGGGTCGTCGAAGTAGGTCGTGAACTGGGAGAACAGGTCGGCCCGGTTGTCGAGCTTCTGGAGGCCGCTGTAGAGCTCGGTCAGCACGCGGTTCCTTGCCCGCTCCAGGTCCGCGGCCGAGGGGGGCTCCTGGGCGGCCCGCTTCAAGTGGGCGGAGAGGGCTTCCTCCAGCGTCTCCGCGCTCACTCCCGGCCGGGCCGTGGCGATCACCATGCAGGTCGCCACCTCTTCATAAGGGTTCACGTACGCGCCCACGTCCTGCGCGATCTGCCGGTCGTAGACCAGGTCCTGGTAGAGGGGGCTCGACTTGCCGCCGGCGAGCACCGCGCAGAGGAGGTCCGCCGCGTACCAGAGCGGCTTTCCATAGGCCGGGGCCCGGAAGCCCAGGTAGACGCGGGGGAGGCGCACGTTGTCCTCGATCACCTCCCGGCGCTCTCCCCCGAGAGGGGGAAGGGGAGCCGAGATCCGCGGGATGGGCGGGCCGGCGGGGATCGGCCCGAACCAGGACTCGATCTGCTCCAGGGCGGCCTCGGGCTCGAAGTCGCCCGCGAGCGTCAACACCGCGTTGTTGGGCGTATAGAAGGTGCGGAAGAACGTGCGGACGTCCTCGAGCGTCGCCGCGGCGATGTCTTCCATGTACCCGATGACGGGCCAGTGGTACGGGTGATCGGGAGGGTAGAGCAGCTCGTGCATCCGCTCGCCCGCGAGGCCGTAGGGCTGGTTTTCCACCCGCTGGCGGCGCTCGTTCATCACCACGTCGCGCTGCGTGTCCAGGTTCTCCTGGGTGATCGCGGGCAGCAGGAAGCCCATGCGGTCCGACTCCAGCCACAGCCCCAGGTCCAGGTTGTGGGCGGGGAGGACCTCGTAATAGTTGGTCCGGTCGTACCAGGTCGAGCCGTTGGCCACGCCGCCCACGAGCTGGATGAAGCGGAAGTGCTCGTTGGTGCCCACGTGCTGGCTTCCCTGGAAGAGCATGTGCTCGAACAGGTGGGCGAAGCCGGTGCGCCCCGGCCGCTCGTGCTTGGAGCCGACGTGATACCAGAGGTTGACGGCGACCAGGGGGAGGCGCGAGTCCCGGTGCAGGATGACCCGGAGACCGTTCGGAAGCGTGTGGCGCTGGTAGCGGAGGTCGAGGTCGGGCGTCGCGAGAGAAAGCATCGATTCCGATCGAACCAGGGGAGGAAAAAAGAGGTGACCACCCGGCGTATCGGCAGTGTAGTGAGGGCCGTCACAAGGTGTCAAGCAAGGGCCTGGGGAAAGTAAAACGAAAGAGGTTCTTGCATTACGCTACGTTACCGCCTATACTCCGGGCCATGGACTACTTGACCGAGCGGCAGAAAGAGATTCTGGAGTTCATCCACGAGTACCGGCGGGACCGGGGCATCGCTCCCACGCACCGGGAGATCTGCGAGCGCTTCGGGTTCTCCTCCTATGGAACGGCCTACAAGCATCTGAAGCTGCTCCAGGAGAAGGGGTTCCTGCGCCGGGACTGGAACCAGAAGCGGGGCATCGAGCTGCTCCGGGCCATCCCCGGCGGCGAGGGGGGCATGACCGAGCACGAGCTCCCCTTCTTCGGGCGGATCGCGGCCGGCCGTCCCATCGAGGCGCTCTCGGGCAGCGACCGGGTCGCCGTGCCGGGGCACCTCCTCTCCGGCCGCGGGGGCGACCACTACGTGCTCCTGGTCGTGGGCGAGTCGATGATCGACGAGGGGATCCACGACGGCGACTTCATCATCGTCCTGCGGCGCGACTCGGCCGAGCCGGGCGAGATGGTCGTGGCCCTGATCGGAGACGACGCGACCCTCAAGCGCTACTACCCCGAGGGCGACATGGTCCGCCTCCAGCCCGCCAACCCCACCATGCTGCCGATCCGCGTTCCCGCCCGGGACGTGCGGGTGCAGGGGGTGGTGGTCGGGCTGATGCGGAAGTTCTAGGGGCCTCCTGTAGAGGGCGGGTCTGTGACCCGCCCTCGAACGCGGAGGGCCTTCGAACAGGGCGGGTCACAGACCCGCCCCTACTGTCTCCTCCCCCACGGCCTCGCGCATCTTCCACTCTTTCCTGTACAATGCGCGACACATTTATGGAACTTGACCGGCTCCTGAAGTTCATGACGGACAAGGGGGCGTCGGATCTTCATCTGAAGCCGACCCGTCCGCCCCTGCTGCGCATCAACGGACGGTTGATGCCGATCGAAGCCCCTCCGCTCAAGATGGAGGAGCTCAACGAGATGCTCATGGGCATCCTCTCCCCCCGGCAGAAGGAGAAGCTCGAGGAGAGATATTCGGTCGACACCGGCTACGGCGTGCGAGGGCTCGCGCGCTTCCGCTGCAACATCTACATGCAGCGGGGATCGATCGCCGCCTGCTTCCGGCGGATCCCCTACCAGATCAAGAGCCTGGAGGAGCTGGAGCTGCCTCCCGTGCTGCTCGATTTCACCGAGCTGCCGATGGGGCTCGTCCTGGTCACCGGCCCGACCGGCAGCGGCAAGTCGACCACGCTCGCGGCCCTGATCCGCTACATCACGACCCACCGGCCGTGCCACGTGATCACGATCGAGGACCCGATGGAGTTCCTGTTCACGGACGACCTGTCCTCGGTCTCCCAGCGCGAGGTGGGGACGGACACCGGAACGTTCTCCGAGGCGCTCAGGAACGCCATGCGCCAGGACCCGGACGTGATCATGGTCGGCGAGATGCGCGATCCCGAGACCGTGGCCACCGTGATCACCGCCGCGGAGACGGGCCACCTGGTCTTCTCGACGCTCCACACGAACAGCGCGCCGCAGACGATCGACCGCATCCTGGACACCTTCCCGCCCGACCAGCACGGGCAGGTCCGCTCCCAGCTCTCGCAGATCCTGAAAGGCGTCGTCTCCATGAAGCTCGTGGAGCGCCAGGACGGCCAGGGGCGGGTGGCGGCCCTGGAAATCCTGCGCGCTTCCCCGAAGATCGCGAAGATGATCGAGCAGGGGGAGATCAGCCAGATCCACGAGGAGATCGAGTCCTCCGTGGGCTACTACCGCATGCAGACGATGAACCAGTCGCTGCTCGCGCTCCTGGTCCACGGCACGATCACCTACGCGGAGGCCATGAAGCAGTCGCCCGACCCCGAAGACCTGTCGTTGAAGCTCCGCAAGATGTTCCCCAGCATCGAGGAGCGAGGAGGAGAGTTGAGCCCCGTCACATCCGACTTCTCGGAGATCGTCGAGCTTCAGCAGTTCAAGCGCCTGTACGAGGAGCAGGAGGAGAAGACCAAGCTCCGCATGGCCGAAAAGGAGGAGCAGCTCGCCGGCATGGAGCACGCCCTGCGCCAGCGCGACGACAACCTGGAGGAGCTCAAGAGCCGCCTCCAGGAGATGGCCCAGGAGCGCGAGCGCCTGCGCGGCGAGTACAACCGGCTCCGCCAGGAGGCGCAGGAGAAGATCGACAAGCTCATGGAACGCATCAAGGAGCTCAATCAGCGCCTGACCGGCGGCGACGCCGGCTCCGGCCAGAAATCGGGGATCTTCCGGTAGTTACTTAGGTACCTGCGGAACCTTCCCCAGCACCAGCGCCACCGCCTCCTCCCGCGTCCGGATCGTTCCATCCACCAGCGCCTGGCGCACCGCGTCCAGGGCCCGGCCTACGCCGGGCCCGGGCGGAATCCCCAGAAGCTCCTGCACGTCGGCTCCTGAGAGAAGGCGCGGCGGCTCGAAGAGAGTTGCCCCCTCGCGCCGGGCGAGGTCCGCGACCGCGGAGAGGCCGGAGCGCCAGCGCTCGGCAGCCGCGGCATCCCCCCGGGCCGCGATGCGGGCCCCCAGGGAGCAAAGGGCGGTCGTCCACAGCCGGCCGGCCCGGTGGAGGAACCGGCGGCGGCCCACGTCTCCCTCCGGGACCTCGTCCCAGGCGAGAAGGGCGGCCACGTCCGCCGCGGTCTGGCGGGTGAGATAGCCCGCGTCACGCACGAGAGTCAGGAAATCGAGCGGCCCCTTGCCCTCCCGCGCGGGCAGGTGGGCGAAGGTGGCGGCGATCCGGGCGGTCCGCGCGTCCACCGTGTCGGCGAGCGCGGTGTCGATCTCCCGCAGGCGGCGGATGCAGCCCGGCAACGCCTCGAGCTCGGAGACCGCGCCGCCCGCCTGCCCCGGCTCGCCCGGCGCGCCGAGCCAGAGGCCGGGGTAGAGGTCCAGGGCCACGAGAAAGGCCAGGCCGCGGTGCGCCTCCGGATGGGAGAAGAGGGCCGCGAGCTCGTCTCTCACCCGCTCGGCGGCGACCTCCACGAGGCGGGAGGCGTGCCTGCGGGCGAGGACCACCGTGCCCGGCTCGGCCGCGAAGCCGGGAAGGCGGAGGAGAAGGCGCGGCAGGCGAAGCACCCGCAAGGGGTCCCCCGCAAAGCTCGCCGGGGTCGTGGCGCGGAGCAGAGAGCGCTCCAGGTCCGCGAGGCCGCCAAAGGGGTCCACGATCGCGGCCGTGTGCGGCTCCAGGGCAAAGGAGTTGACCGTAAAATCCCGCCGCGCGAGGTCCTCGTGGAGCGACGTCCCGTCGCGGTCCCACAGGTCGATCGTCAAGTCCTCTCCCACCAGCCGGTAGGCGGCGAAATCCTTGCCGCCCAGGAGGACCAGGCGGGCGGGCAGGTCCGCGGCCAGCCGCTCGGCGATCTCTTTCCCCCGTGCCGCGACCACGGCATCCACGTCGTGGATCGGAAGGCCGAGGGCCCGGTCCCGGAGCACTCCACCCACCAGGTGGCACTCCGTGTCTCCGGAGGCCGCGAGGAGCGCCGTCACCGCGGGATGATGAAGAAGGATGCGGAACGAGCGGAGAGGGTGTCGGTGTGGCATCCCGCCCATTCTATGAACGTTGCCCGCCACATTTGCGTTCACGGTGTGAGCAGGGCTAAACTGGAACTTCAAGGCCATGGCACTAACCCACGAAGATGTAAGGAAAATCGCCTCTCTCGCCCGGCTCCGTTTTTCTCCCGAGGAAGAAGCGAAATTGACCGGCCAGCTCGCGGAGATCGTCGGCTACATCGACCGGCTCCAGGCCTACGAGGGAGCAGCGGAGGGGGAAGCTGCTCCGGCGGTACGGGAGAAGGACGACCGGCCGCAGGAGTGCCTGCCGCGCGAAAAGTTCCTGGCCAACGCTCCGGCGTCGCTCGACGCCTTCCTGCTCGTCCCCGAGGTCAAGGGAGGAGGCGGGGATGCCTGAGCTCTGGGAGCTTTCCGCGGAGGAGATCGCCCGGCGCGTGCGCGCCCGGGAGGTGCCGGCGGCCGAGGTGACCGCGGCGTCGCTTCAGCGCACGGCCCGGGTCGAGCCGCTGATCGCGGCGTACCTCGACCGCTTCGAGGACGAGGCGCGCGCCCGCGCCGCGGAGCTCGACCGGCGGATCGCGGCGGGGGAGGACCCCGGACCGCTCGCCGGCGTGCCGGTGGCCTTGAAGGACAATCTGAGCCTCGAAGGACACGCGCTGACCTGCGCCTCGAAGATCCTCGCCGGCTACGTGGCCCCCTACACGGCGACCGCGGTGGAACGGCTGCTCGCGGCGGGGGCCGTGCCCATTGGGCGGGCCAACATGGACGAGTTCGCGATGGGCTCGTCCTGCGAGAACTCGGCCTACCAGAAGACCCGGAACCCCTGGGACCTGTCGGTGGTCCCGGGCGGATCGAGCGGCGGGCCGGCCGCCGCGGTGGCGTCGGGAGGCGTGCCGCTCGCGCTGGGCTCGGACACCGGCGGCTCCGTGCGCCAGCCCGCAGCGCTCTGCGGCGTCGTGGGCGTCAAGCCCACCTACGGCCGGGTCTCGCGCTACGGGCTCGTGGCCTTCGCCTCGTCGACCGACCAGATCGGGCCGATTGCGAGGACCGTGCGTGACGCGGCGCTCGCGACCCGCGTGATGGCCGGGCTGGACCCGCGCGACTCGACCTCCGCGGACCGGCCGGTGGACGACTATCTCGCCACGATCGAGGACGGGATCCCGGGCCTGCGCGTCGGCGTGATCCGCGAGATCGATCAGGCGGGCCTTGCGGGAGCCGCCGCCGCGAACTGGCGGCAGTCGCTCGACCGGCTGGCCGCGGCCGGCGCGGAGCTGGTCGAAGTCTCGGTTCCGAGCCTCGACGCCGCCATCTCCATCTACTACGTGATCGCCACCTCCGAGGCGAGCGCCAACCTCGCCCGTTTCGACGGCGTGCGCTACGGCCACCGGGCCGAGGGGGCGGACAACCTGCTCGACCTCTACGTCGAGAGCCGGAGCGAGGGGTTCGGCCCCGAGGTGAAGCGCCGGATCATGCTCGGCACCTTCGCGCTCTCCTCGGGCTACTACGAGGCCTACTACGGCCGGGCCCACGCCGTGCTCGCGCGGATGCGGCGCGAGCTCGCCGCCGCCTTCGCCAAGGCCGACGTGGTGGTGACCCCCACCGCGCCGGGTGGGGCCTTCCGCCTGGGCGAGAAGGCGGACGATCCGCTCGCGATGTACCTGAACGACATCTTCACCACGCCCGCGAGCCTCGTAGGGCTTCCCGCGGTCTCCGTCCCTTCGGGAATGGACGGAGAGGGGCTGCCGCTCGCGCTCCAGATCCAAGGACGCCCCTTCGACGAGGCGACGGTCTTCAAAGCCGCGCGGGCTTTCGAGGCGCAGGTGGGCTGGGTCGTGGCCCCCGGCTTCAGGGAGGCGAGGACCGGCTGACGATGCGGAAAGCCACTCTCTTCTGGGTACTGCTCACAGCGCTTTCGAGCGTCTCCGCCCATGCCGTCGTGGCCCCGCGGTCCGTGCGCGTGCAGATCGAGAAGGGGGTGGTCGCGACCCTCTCCGACCCCGAAGGCATCTTCCTCGAAGCCATTCCCCAGAGCGGCGAGGGGATGCACGCCTTCGCCCGCCGTCTGTGCGGCGACAGTAAATTCGTGCCCCAGCTCGCCGAAGCGAACGGCGGCTCGGCCACGCTTCTCGCGGGCATGCGCTACCGCATCCCCATGGAGATCCTGTCGCGCGAGTGGCAGCTCAAAACGGTCCGCGCCCTCTTCCCCGAAGACAAGGGCGAGGCCGACGGCTGGCGCCACAAGGTGCGCGGCGTGGGGCCGCTCGAGCGGGAGAGCCTCTGGCAGCTCTCCAAGTGGTTCACCGGCACCGGCGAGAACTTCCGCGCCATCCGCGAGTACAACGAGCTGATGGACGACGACGTGTCGCGCGGCACGGCGGTCACCGTCCCCTCGGAGCTTCTGCTGCCCGCCTTCCGGGCGGTGCTGCCGGTCCCCGAGAAGCCCTACCTCCTGGAGTACGGGGTCGACAAGGACGGCGAGTACGCCATCTACCGCCTGCGTCCCGGCGAGGCCCTCTACTCCTCGGTCGTCGTGCGCTTCACCGGCCGCGTGTTCGCGGCGGACGTGAACGCGCTCGCCGCCGACATCGCGAAGCGGAGCGGCATCGAGGACGTGACCGACATCAAGATCGGCTACCGGGTGAAGATCCCGTTCGACGTGCTGCAGCCCGAGTACCTGCCGGAGGGGCATCCGAAGCGCAAGGAGTACGAGGCGTCGCTCCGGGCGAGCGCCCAGTTCAGCAACCAGGTCAAGGCCCGCGGGCTCTCCGGCATCACGGTGATCTTGGATCCCGGCCACGGCGGCCAGGATTCGGGAGCCACGCTCTCGGGCGTCTGGGAGAGCCTCCACGTCTACGACATCGCGCTCCGGGTCAAGAAGATCCTGGAGTCCCACACCGCCGCCCGGGTCCACGTCACGGTCAAGGACGGCCCCGAGTTCCGCATCCCCGAGGCCGACGTGCTGCCGTTCTCGCGCGGCCACGCGGTGCTCACGACGCCGCCCTACCCGATCGCGGACGCCAAGGTCGGGGTGAACCTGCGCTGGTACCTCGCGAACAGCGTCTACCGGAAGTCGCTGGCCACGGACCAGGACCCGCAGAAGGTCGTCTTCCTCTCCATCCACGCGGACTCGCTCCACCCGTCGCTGCGCGGTGCCATGGCCTACATTCCGGCCGCCGACATGCGGGGGGACAAATACGGCAAGAACGGCGCGGTCTACACGTCGCGGAGAGAGGTGCAGGAGAGCCAGTTCGTGACCTTCCCCTGGGAGGCCCGGATCAAGAGCGAGGGCCTGTCGCGCGAGCTCGCCAAGCAGGTCATCGCCGCGTTCCAGGAGGGGAGCCTGCCGGTCCACCCCTTCAAACCGGTGCGCGACAAGATCATCCGCAACGACAGCGCCTGGGTGCCGGCGGTGCTGCGCTACAACTCCGTGCCCTCGAAGATCCTGCTGGAGGTCTGCAACCTCGCCAACGACGAGGACAGAAAGCTCATCCAGACCCGCGCCTACCGCCAGAAGGTCGCCGAAGCGATCGTCCGCGGTCTCCTCGCCTACTATGGCCAGGACGGCGAGGTGCCCGCGGTCTCGGTGGTGAAGACGGCGAAGTAGGAAACAAGGACACCAAAGACACCAAGGACAGCAAAGGCAAGAAAAGGAAATCCGTCCTTGGTGTCCCTGGTGTCCTTTCTGCCGCCACCCGCCTACGGGCAGTAATTGTTGGTGCAGGCGATGGGGATGCCGTTCGAGCCGCAGATGCAGCTCACGCAGCACTGGGAGCCGTCCGGATAGGTCTTACACCGGGGACAGGCGTGGGTTCCGCCCGCCTCGGCCCGAGGAGCGGGGAGCGAGAGGGCGGCGGTGGTCAGGGCCAGGGTCAGGAACAAAAGCTTCTTGCGCATGTCTTGATCCTCCTAACCTAGAGTGCTCGCCCGGGTCCCGGGAGAGACAGGGCGGCGTGACGTTTCTGCTACCATCCGCTCATCTTGAGGGCCTATCTTCCGAGCACCCCCTGGAAGCTCGCCGGCTTCGCGGCCGGTCTCCTCGCCTACGCCCTGCTCGCCTTTCTCGATACACCGCTCCGGCATAGCCCCGAGTGGGGGGCCCGGCCGGCCTATGCGGCCGCGGGCGCGGCGCTGATGGCGATCTGGTGGCTCACCGAGGCCATGCCGATCTACTGGACGGCCTGCATGCCCCTGCTCCTCTTTCCCCTGACCAACGTCTTCGGAGAGGACAACCTGCGGCAGACGGTGCTGCCGTACCTCGATCCCTACATCTTCCTCTTCGCGGGAGGCATGGGGATCGCGGCGGCCATGCAGCAGTGGGACCTCCACCGTCGGATCGCGCTGGGGATCATGAACGCGATCGGCACCGATCCCCGGCGGCTCCTCGCCGGCTTTCTCGCCGCCACGGCGTTCATTTCGCTGTGGATCTCGAACACTGCCACGGCCGCCATGATGATGCCCATCGGCATCGCCGTGATCCTCCAGATCGAGGACCAGATCGGCGGCCGGCGCCTCTCTCACTACGGTATGGCCATCATGCTGTCCATCGCCTACGGCTCGAACGTGGGCGGGATCGGCACCAAGATCGGCACGGCGCCCAACGCCCAGTTCTCGGGCTTCATGGAGCGGGAGGGGGTCTCGATCTCCTTCCTCCAGTTCATGGCCGTGGGTCTCCCCTTCGTCCTCGTCTTCCTGCCGGTCGTCTGGTGGATGCTCTGGCGGATCGGCAGAAGGGACGAGCTGGCCGGCGAGGTCGGCTCGGAGGTGGTGGAGGACGAGCTCGCCCGCCTGGGCCCGGTCCGCAGGCCCGAGCGGATCGTCCTGGGCGTCTTCCTCGTCACGGCCGCCCTGTGGATCGCGGGCAAGTGGCTCACCTCGCTCCTCGCTCCGCAAGTCACCGCCTTCGATCTCACCTCCGCGCACGTCGAAGGGGGGATCGCCATGCTTGCGGCGCTCGTCCTCTTGCTCTGGCGGACCGGAGGCCGGCAGGTCTTGGGGATCCCCGCGCTCGGCAAGGTTCCCTGGGAGACCCTGCTCCTCCTGGGCGGCGGCTTCGCCATGGCCGCGGCCATCCAGAAGAGCGGCCTCGCGAGCTTCATGAGCGCGGAGCTCCAGGCGGTGCGCGACCTGCCTCCCTTCGGCCAGGTGCTCGTTGCGAGCGTCGCCTGCGTGGCCCTCTCGGCCGTGGCCTCGAACACCGCGACGATCGCCGTCATGCTCGTGGTGTTGAACGGCGCCGTCGACCCGGCGGTCAAGACGACCGCGCTCTTCACCGCCACGATCGCGGCCTCGTGCGACTTCGCCCTGCCCGCGGGCACCCCGCCCAACGCCATCGTCTTCGGCAGCGGTTACGTCACCATCCCACGGATGGCGCGGACCGGCGTGGTGCTCGATCTGCTCGCGGCGCTCCTTGCAGCCGCGTGGTGCTGGCTCGCCGTGCGCTGGGTGGTGTAGGCAGGCCCCGCCTATAATGGCGGGTATGGAACGCCCTCTCTGCTTCGTCCTGATGCCGTTCGGCGAGAAGAAAGACGCCTCCGGCGCCACGATCGACTTCAACGCCGTCTACGAAGAGCTCATCAAGCCGGCGGTGATCGACGCCGGGATGGACCCCATCCGCGCCGACGAGGAGCAGGTGGGAGGGATCATCCACAAGCCCATGTTCGAGCGCCTGGTCCTCTGCGATTACGCCGTGGCAGACCTGACGACGGCCAACGCCAACGTCTTCTACGAATTGGGCGTGCGCCACGCCGCGCGGCCGTACAGCACGGCCCTGATCTTCGCGGGCACCACCCGCCTGCCGTTCGACCTCGGGCCGATGCGGGCCCTGCCGTACTCCCTGAACGGCCGGGGCAGGCCGGAGCAGGTTGCGGAGACCCAGGCCGCCCTCACGAAGTGCCTGGTGGAGGCGCGCCAGCGCAACATCGACAGCCCGCTGTTCCAACTCGTCGAAGGGATGCGGCCGCAGGAGGTCGACCACAAGAAGACCGACGTGTTCCGCGACCGGGTGCTCTACTCCCAGAAAGTGAAAGACCGGCTGGCCCAGGCCCGCAAGGGCGGAGCCGCAGCCGTCGCGGAGATCGGCCGGGAGCTGGGGGACGTCAAGGATCTCGAGGCGGGAATCCTGATCGATCTCCTCCTCTCGCACCGCGCGGTCAAGGACTGGAACGCCATGATCGAGCTGGTGGAAAAGATGCCCGAGCCCCTGAAGAAAACGGTGATGGTCCGCGAGCAGCTCGCCTTCGCGCTGAACCGTGCCGGACAGGGCGGCGAGGCCGAGCGCGTCCTCCTCGCCCTGATCAAGGAGAAGGGCCCGAGCAGCGAGACCAACGGTCTCCTCGGCCGCGTCTACAAGGACCGCTGGGAGGCCTCCCTGAAGCAGGGAGAGGAGCGCCGCGCGCGCGGTGAGCTCAAAAAAGCGGTCGAAACCTACCTCAAGGGTTTCGAAGCGGACTGGCGGGACGCCTATCCGGGAGTCAACGCGGTGACGTTGATGGAGGTCAGCGAGCCTCCCGATCCCCGGCGCGAGAAGCTGATCCCGATCGTCACCTACGCGGTGGAGCGGCGGGTGGCCTCCGGAGAGCCCGATTACTGGGACCATGCCACCCTGGTCGAGCTGTACGTCCTGGGCAACGACCGCGACGCCGCCTCCTCGGCCCTGGACGCCGCCTTGGCCGCCGTCCGCGAGCCGTGGGAGCCCGAGACGACCGCCAAGAACCTGCGGTTCATCCGCGAGACCCGCGCCCGGCGGGGCGAAGACGTCGCCTGGATCGAGGAGCTCGAGCGCGAGCTCGCCAAGGCCGCGGACGCGAAGCGTTAATCCTTTTCTTCCCTTTCTCTCTCCCGGCCTTCGCCGAAGGTCGCGCGATCCCGTGCTTTCTGGCACGTGTCTTGCGAAACCAGAAAATCGGATGCGGTGACCTTTTCGCAAGGTCCGGTTGCTTCTCTTCCAGGGACTCAGAAGGCACGCCGCAGGAACCCACAACTTCGGAAAGAGAGGTCACGATGGCGAAGCGAAGTGATGTAGGAGGTGGGCGCAGTGTGTCCACCACGACCACTCCCACGACCCCTGATCTGTCGACCTCGCGGACCGGGACATCCGCCGCGGGCCTCGACACCATGAACACGGCCGGAAGCCAGGGCACCACGAGCTGGCAGGCCGGGCAGCCGAGCCAGAATCAGCAGGATCAGGGCGCTCTGGGACAGGTCAAGAACGAGGCGAAGAACCTCGCCAATGAGGCCAAGGACCAGACCAAGCAGGTGGCCGAGCAGGCCCGGGATCACGTGCAGGAGCTCGTGGGCCAGCAGAAGACCCAGGCCGCCGAGCGGCTGGTGGGCCTGGCCGGAGCGCTCCGCGAGGCGGGGCAGAAGCTCCAGGAGAACGAGCAGAACCGCGCCTTCGGCCGCTACGCGGACCAGGCGGCCCAGCAGGTGGACCGGCTTTCGACCTACCTCAAGGACAACGATCTGCGCGGCTTCGTGCGCGACACCGAGACGATGGCGCGCCGCCGTCCCGAGCTCTTCCTGGGCGGCACGTTCCTCGTGGGGCTGATGCTCGCGCGTTTCCTCAAGGCGTCGAGCCCGAACCAGGGCTACGGCCCCGGCGGGGCGCAGGCCTGGCAGGGGTATCAGGACACTCAGAGGTACGGCTATCAGAGGTACCCGGACTACGGGACGGCCACCGGGACCGGGACCTCCTTCGAGAACCGGTCCTCCTATACCCCCGAGCGGCGCGATCCCGACGTCGCGGCCGACTTCTCCGGATCCGAGACCTACAACGCACCGTTGAGCCGTTAGGAGGTGCATCGTGGTCAGAGACGAAAAAGTCAAGGATGATCGCTCCCTCGGACAGTTGCTGAAGGAGCTGACGAGCGAGACCACCACCCTGCTCAAGCAGGAGGTGGACCTCGCGAAAACGGAGATGTCGGAGAAAGCGTCGCGGGTCGGGACCAACCTGGGCTCGCTCGCGGTGGGCGGTGGCGTGGCCTTTCTGGGCGCGCTGGCGCTCCTCGCGGCCGCCATCTACGGCCTGACTTCGATCCTCGATCAGTTCATGTCGCTCGGGGTCGCCGTCTGGCTGGCTCCCCTGATCATCGGGCTGATCCTCGCAGCGGTTGGCTACTCCCTCGTCAAGAAGGCGCTCGAAACCCTGAAGCGCGAGAGCCTCACTCCCCAGAAGACCACCGAAAGCTTGCAGGAGAACAAAGAATGGCTCAAACAGAAGATTTCGTGACGAATACGGGCTCCACCTACCGGAGCACGGACACGGATACCGCGAGCGGGCGTGGCTCGGAGTCGATCCGGTCCGACATCGATCGCACCCGCGCCAACATGGACGAGACCTTCGCGGCTTTGGACGCGAAGCTCACCCCGAGCCAGCTCCTCCTGGAGGGGTGGAACCTCTTCCGGGGCGGCTCGACTGCCGGAGCGAGCAAGCTCTGGCGCGTCGCCAAGGAGCATCCGATGCCCGCGGCCGTGATCGGCCTGGGGCTCGGCTGGCTGCTTGTCGAAAGCTCCCGCAATGAAGACGAGCGCAGAGGCTTCCGCAGTGACTACGGCTATGGCCGGAGCACCTACGGCGGCTCCTACGGCTACACCGGCTCGACCGGGTATGCCACCGGCGGCTACACCGGCTCGTCCTACGACTACGACGAAGAGTCGGGCGGCCGGATGTCGGCCGTCAAGGAGAAGGTCAAGGACGCGGCGGAGAGCGCTAAGGACGCCGTGACCGGAGCCGTCTCGGAGGCGGGCCACAAGGTCGGCGACGCGGCCGGCTGGACCAAGGAGCACGCCCTGGATCTTGGCCACCGGACCAAGGACCAGGCCTACGCGCTCCGCGGCAAGGCGAAGACCCAGGTGCGGCGCGCCCGGGTCGGCTTCTGGCAGACCATGGAGGAGAACCCGCTCATGGTCGGCGCCGCCACGCTCGCCCTGGGCGTCATCGCCGGCCTTGCCATCCCGTCGACCCGCAAGGAAGACGAGTGGATGGGCGAGACCCGCGACCGTCTGGTGGACGAGGTCAAGGAGGCCGGCCAGCAGGTGATGGAGAAGGGCAAGCACGTGGCCGAAGCCGTGGTCGACAAGGTCAAGGACGAGGCGCAGAGCCAGGGCCTGACCCCGGAGACCGTCGTGGGCAACGTGGCCGAGAAGGTCAAGACCGTCGCCCGCGAGGCCGCCAACACCGCCAAGGAGGAGGCCAAGCGGCAGAACCTGACTCCCGAGGCCTTGAAGACCCAAGGCCAGACCCCGGGTGTGCAGGGTACGCCGGTGGAAGCTCACGAGAACGAGCCCGAGCTGATCAAGCGGTAAGTCGGAGCTTTGTAGGGGCGCAGCCTGCTGCGCCCCTACGGCCCCTTCCTCATCCCACCCCGGAATCGGGGTATCTTGGGCGCGCCATGGCGATCCGACGCATCGAGCCCGGTCCCGGCCAGGAATCGGTCTGGGACTATCCGCGCCCCCCGGCCCTCGAAGACTCGAGCCGGCTCATCGAAGTCCGCTTCAACGGCGTGACGATCGCCCGCACCCACCGGGCGAAGCGGGTCCTGGAGACTAGCCATCCTCCCGTCTACTACATCCCTCCCGAGGACGTCCGCCGGGAGTACCTCCACGAGAACCCTCTCGCCACCTGGTGCGAGTGGAAGGGGCTCGCCCGCTACTACGACGTCGAGGTCGACGGCGTACGCGCTCCCGCCGCTGCCTGGTACTACCCGCTGCCCACCCGGATCTACGAGCCGATGATGGGCTACGTCGCCTTCTATCCCCAGGCCATGGAAGCCTGTTTCGTGGACGGCGAGCCGGTGGTGCCGCAGGAAGGGGACTTCTACGGCGGCTGGGTCACCTCGGACGTGGTGGGGCCCTTCAAGGGCGGCGAGGGATCGGAGGGCTGGTAAACCGCCTTAGAGCAGGTGGAAGTCCGGATTGGGGTCCTGCTCGGCGAAGCGGGACGGGCGCAGGGCGTGGGCGTCGATGGTTTCCGCCCGGCCGTCCAGGATCATCTCGGCGACGAGCTGTCCCAGGGCCGGAGAGTGCATCACGCCATGCCCGGAGGAGCCGTTGATCAGCCAGAGACCTTCGACGCCGGGCGCCTTCCCCACGAGGGCGTGCTCGTCCGGCGACATCTCGTAGAGGCCTGCCCAGCAACCGGCGCGGTCGACGGGCACTCCGGCCAGGGCGGGGATGCGCGCGTGGGCGCGGGCGAGGAGCCCCGGGAGCCAGCTCTCGTCGAACGCGGTGTCGAACGGGTGGGGAGAAGGGTGTTCCTGCGGCCAGAGGAGGAGAACCCGGCCGTCCCGCACCCGCAGGTGGAAGCCGTCTTCCAGGAAGATCGTCATCGGCATGTCCTCGGGGAGGACGTCAGTGGGCTCCGTGGGCGCGACCTGCCGGCGCAACGGAAAGACCGGGACGTCCGTCCCGGCGAGCCGCCCGACGGCTCCGGCCCACGCGCCTGAGGCGTTCACCACGTGCCGGGCCGCGATCGGGCCGGAGGTGGTTTCGACGCCCATTACCCGCGGAGGCAGGCTCTTCTCCAGTCCGAACCCCGTCACCTCGACTCCGAATTCGAAGCGGACGCCCAGCCGCCGGGCGGCTTCGGCATAGCCGTTCAGAATGTTCAAAGGGCGGATGAATCCGTCGAAGGGGCAGAAGGAGCCGCCCACGATGCCGTCCAGCCGGGCCGCGGGATTGAGCCGCCGGGCGTCCTCCGGCGTGATCTCCTCGACCGGCACTCCGAGCCCTCTCTGGAGCGGCCGGATGGACCGGAGCTTTTCGATCTGGGACTCTTCGTTGGCGAGAAAGAGGTAGCCATAGGGCCGGTACCCGGAATCGGCGCCGATCTCGTCGGGGAAGCGCAGCAGCTTTTCCCGGGAGAGGAGCGAGAGGCGGATGTTCACCTCCGTCGCGAACTGGGTCCGGAACCCGCCGGTCGCCCGGCCCGTGCTGCCGAGCCCGATGGCCGGCTCGCGGTCCAGAACCAGCACGTCCCGGCATCCGCGGGAAGCGAGATGCCAGGCCACGGAGGCGCCCATGACTCCGGCGCCCAGGATGACGACTTCGGCGGATCGTTCCGGTTTCATACATCCTTCGCCAGCCGGATGCCCATGAACTGGAAGCGGGCGTCTCCCGGCCAGAAGTTCCGGTAGCTCACCCGGATGTGGTTCGCGGGCGTGGCGCAGGAGCCGCCGCGCAGGATGCGCTGGTTGTCCATGAACTTCCCGTTGTACTCCATGAGCGCGCCTTCGAACGGCTTGTAGCCCGGGTAGGGCTCGTAGTGATTGGAGGTCCACTCCCAGAGGTCGCCTCCCATCTGGAGGAGCCGCGCTCCGTTCGCCTCGCTCGCGGGGCGGGGGTGGAGGGCGCCGCTGTCCAGATAGTTCGCGCCGTGAAAGCCGGAGACGCGGGCGGCGTGCTCCCACTCTCTCTCCGTGGGGAGGCGCGCCCCCTTCCACCGCGCGTAGGCGTCGGCCTCGTAGAAGCTCACGTGGCAGACCGGCTCGTCCGGGTTCAGGTCGCGCTGGCCGGAGAGAGTCCAGATCTTCCAGCCGCTGTTCTCCTTCTCCCAATACAGCGGGGCGATCCACCCTTCGTCCTTCACCTTGGCCCAGCCGTTCGACAGCCAGAGGAGCGGGTCCCTGTAGCCGCCCGCTTCGATGAACTCCAGGTACTCGGCGTTGGTGACGAGCCGGTTGCCCAGGGCGAAGCCGTCGAGCCACGTTTTGTGGACGGGCACCTCGTTGTCCCAGCACCAGCCCCCTTCGACGTTGCCGATCTCGCAGAGCCCGCCATCGAATTCGACCCACTCCGCGGCGGGCGCCCGATGTCCCTGGAATTCCGGCGCCGGGCGGTAGGGCTCCCGCAGCTCAGGCACGTTCGAGCCCAGGATGTGCTTGACCTCGGTCACCAGGAGCTCCTGGTGCTGCTGCTCGTGCTGGATGCCGGTGAAGACGAGGAAGCGGAGGCGGTCGAAATCTCCGTCTCCGGCGCTCCCGATCAGGTCTTCCAGGCGCCGGTCCACGGATTCGCGGAAGCGGTAGACCTCCTCGGTCGTGGGCCGGGTCACGAGCCCGCGGTGGTCGCGCCGGATGCGGGGGCCGAGCGTCTCGTAGTACGAGTTCAGGACGTACTCCAGCCGGCTGTCCTCGCCGTTGTAGCGGCCGAAGGGCTCCAAGATGTTCTTGGCGAAGAACCAGCTCGTGTGCCCGAGGTTCCACCACGGTGGCGAGACGTCGGGCATCGACTGCACCCGGTAGTCCTCCGGCCGCAAGGGGCGGCAGAGCTCGACGCTCAAGGCGCGGGTTTCACGGTAGCGGGTGAGGAGCTGGTCTCGGTCCACGTCGTCTCCTTGGTGAGGCCCCATTCTATCCGCGCTACCATGGAGCGGAGAGAAAGGGAGAGCGCCGATGCCGAAAGCGATCTGGAAGGGAAAGGTCGTCGCGGAGACCGACCAGCACGAGCTGGTGGAAGGGAACGTCTACTTCCCGCCCGGGTCGGTGAACCGCGAATACCTGAAGCCTACACCCACCCACACCGTCTGCCCGTGGAAGGGGACGGCGAGCTACTACTCCGTGGTGGTGGACGGGGAGGAGAACAAGGACGCGGCCTGGTACTACCCGGACCCCAAGCCCGCGGCGGCCAACATCAAGGACCACGTCGCGTTCTGGCGCGGCGTGACGGTGGAGCGGTAGGGCCATGTCCCTCCTGGACACCCCGGTCACCCGGCAGCTCGGCATCGAGGTGCCGCTCATCTGCGGGGCCATGTACCCGTGCAGCAACCCCGAGCTGGTGGCGGCGGTCTCCGAGGCCGGCGGGATCGGGGTGATCCAGCCGCTGTCGCTCGTCTACGTCCACCGCCACGAGTTCGGCGCGGGGCTCCGCCTGATCCGCAGCCTGACGTCGAAGCCCGTGGGAATGAACGTCATCGTCGAGAAATCCTCGAAGGTCTACGAGGAGCGGATGAAGCGCTTCGTGGACGAGGCCATCGACGGCGGGATCCGCTTCTTCGTCACCTCGCTCGGCAATCCGCGCTGGGTGGTGGAGAAGGCCCACGCCGTGGGCGGGTTCGTCTACCACGACGTGACGGAGCGCAAGTGGGCGGACAAGGGGCTGGAGGCCGGGGTGGACGGCCTGATCGCCGTGAACGCCCGGGCCGGCGGGCACGCCGGAGCCAAAAGCGCCGAAGCGCTGATCGCGGAGCTGGCGGATTTCGGGGTGCCGGTCGTCTGCGCCGGCGGGATCGGCGACGAGGAAGACTTCGTCCAGGCACTCCGGATGGGCTATGCCGCGGTCCAGATGGGAACCCGCTTCATCGCCACGACCGAGTGCACGGCCCACGAGGACTACAAGAACGCAATCGTCGAGGCGGACGAGGACGACGTGGTCCTGACGGAGAGGATCACGGGCGTCCCCGTCGCGGTGATCCGCACGCCCTACATCGAAAAGGCCGGAACCAAGGCCGGTCCCATCGCCCGCTGGA
>DATEIO010000524.1:0-11001 GCA_035278895.1 Thermoanaerobaculia bacterium
TTTCAGATCGGCCAGGCCATCAACCGCAGCAAGTGGGGGATCTGGACGCTCCGCGAGTACGTGGGGCTCGTCCGCGACGCCGAGGAGATCCTCCGCCGGGAGCCCGGCGTGGAGCTTCTGGGCCCCTCGGTGATCGACTTCGAGTACCACGTGGCCGCCGCGGTGCTGAACCTCCCCAAGGCCGGCTTCCGCTTCGACGCGGTCTCGGCCCTCCTTTACGTGGACCGCCGCGGCGCGCCCGAGAACCCCCAGGCGGGCTTCGACACGATCCGCAAAGTGCTGCTGCTCCAGGCGATCGCCGAGACCGCAAAGAACGCCGCCGGCCGCACCTGGATCACCGAGGTCAACTGGCCCCTCTGGGAAGGCCCGCACTCCCCGGCCGGCAAGTCGGTCTCCGTGGACGAGGAGTCGCAGGCCGACTACCTCGTCCGCTACTACCTGCTCGCCCTGGGAACGGGGGGCGTCGAGCGCCTCTTCTGGTGGCAGATGGTCGCCCGCGGCTACGGCCTGGTCGACCCCGCCGATCCCGCCAACCCCCGCCGCCGGCCGAGCTTCCACGCCTTCCGCACAATGCTCCGCGAGCTCGAAGGAGCCCGCCTCGAAAAGGTGCTGCCGGCCCCCGAGCCCGCGAGGCTCTACCTCTTCCGCAAGCCCGGAGGAGAGGAGGTCGTGGTGGGCTGGAGCGCGGCGGGTCCCGCGAAGGCGGTGCTGCCGAGGC
Organism: Thermoanaerobaculia bacterium; assembly: GCA_035278895.1. Classification (GTDB taxonomy): domain Bacteria; phylum Acidobacteriota; class Thermoanaerobaculia; order Multivoradales; family UBA5704; genus DATARR01. Next base: position 719 of record DATEIO010000524.1, read on the forward strand.
CGGCCGCGGGGGCGACCGGGCGCGATGGCGAGGAGCTGCCGGTGCCTGGGGGGGTGGAGGTCGAGGTGGCGGGGCGGCCGCGGTATTTCAGGTTGTCGGCTGGACCACGGACTTTCACGGACTGACACGGACCCCCACGGACGAACAACAGCTCCGTCCGTGGCAGTCCGTGTTCGTCCGTGCTGGTCCGTGTCGGTCTGTGCCGCCTACTTCTCGAACACCTCCGCGATCGGCACCACCTCCACCTTCGAAGGCTGCACCTTGATCGCCTGCACCGTCTTGTCGGCCTCGAGGACCGCCTGGGAGGGCGGGGAGGCGTAGGTCTTCGGGCTCGCGGCGTCCTTCTCCAGGGTGGCCTTGAGCTGCTGGGCGTTCGCGGTCACCAGGACGGCGTCGTAGTTGTCCACCGAGATGTACTTCCGGATCGCGGCGTTCACGTCGTCGACCGTCATCTTCTTCAAACGGGCGTCGATCTCGTCGATGAAGTAGGGCATCCCGTAGAACTTGCTGTCCATGAGGAAGCCCAGGCGGTCGTCCTGGCTCTGGGCCCAGAGCTTGGTGTAGTTCAGGAGGAAGTCGCGGGTAAGCTCGAACTCCTCCTTCGTGAGACCCCGGTCGCGCAGGCGCTGTACCTCGTAGAGGGCGGCGCGCAGAGCGAACTGGGCGTCGGCCGGCACGACCGGCCGGACCCAGACCGAGAAGTACTGCTGCCGCCGCGGGAAGCCCGGCGTCGGGCTATTGGTGAACGGCGGGTCCGGGTAGAACTCGATATAGGAGTAGTCGCCGTAGTTCAGGCCCCGCTCCTGGCGGAGCTGCTGCATGAGGCGGCCGTGCATGGTGCGGTGCTCGCCCAGTAAGCTGTTGGCCACCATGAGCGGATAGTAGTCCGCGTCCGCCCGGGTCACGGGCAGCGGGAAACCGAGGTGGACGCCCACCGCGCCGGTCTCCTTGTCGATCAGCGTGAAATTCCGGCCCGCGACCGGGGGAACCGGAGGCAGGGCCTTCCTCCCCTTCTGGCCCGCGGGCAGAGCGGACAGGTCCTTCTGCAGCCGGGCGGGGTAGTCCTGGGGGTAGCCACCAGCCAGCCCCAGCATCAGACCGCCCTGGGTGTAGTGCTCCTGGTAGAACTTCTTGACGTCGTCGATCGTGATGCTCTTCAAGCCCGCGACCGTGCCCTTCGGAGCATGCCCATAGGGTTGGCCCTTCCAGATCTTCTGCTGGAGCATCTCCAGGCCCAGAGTCTCGTCGTTGCTCCTCAAGGTGTTGGTGAGGGTGGCGACGAGCTGCTCCTTGTTGCGCTCGAGATCGCTCTGGGAGAAGCCGGGCTTCAAAAGCGCCTCTTCGAGAAGGGCCGTGTACTCGGCGAGCTTGTCTTTGTGGACCGTGCCGCCGATCGACACGACCTCGCGGTCGGTCAGGGTGCCGATGTTGGCCGCCATGGGATAGAGCGCTTCGAGCAGGTCGGTGTAGGACCGGCTCTGGGTACTGGCCTGTGCGATCATCAGGGCGGTCAGGGCGGCCAGGCCCTCCTTGCCCGCGGGGTCGTAGATCGAGCCCGCGTTGAACTGGAGGCGGATGGAGACGAGCGGAGAGTCGCCCGGCAGCGCCACCACCTCGATGGGGGACGCCGCCTCTGCCGGCAGGCTCCCGAGCACCAGGACCGTGGCCAGGCAGAGCCCCGCGGCCATCTTCTTGTTCTTACTCATGGCCGGCACCTCCCTGGGCGGCTCCCTGCGCTCCCGCGGCCGGCTTTTCCGCAGCCTTGTGCGACAGGGTCACGGTCGTCGAATTCTGCGGACGGAAGACCTCCTTGGCGATCTTCTGGATGTCCGCCGGCGTCACCTTCTGATAGAGGGCGAAGCGCTGGTTGATGGCGTTCACGTCGCCTGACGCGGAGATGGCCTCGGCCGCCTGCTCGGCCACGTTGCCGGGGGTGTCGAGGCTCAGGGCGAAGGCGTAGCGAAGGTAGGACTTGATGCGGTCGAGCCGCGCCGGATCCACCGGCTGCGTCCCGAGCTGCTGCAGGTAACGGTCGACCGTCTCCTGGACCTTGGGCACCAGGTCTTCGGACTTCACTCGCGTGAAGATCATGAAGAGCGAGGGGTCACGGGAGAAGTTCGGACCGCCGCCGATGAAGTCGACCCACTGCTTCTGCACCACGAGCTCCTGGTAGAGGGGGGCCGACTCGGAGAACAGAAGCTGGCCGATCAGGTCGAGGGCAACCCAGTCGGTCGAGTTGGTCGAGAACTCCGGAGCATGGTAGCCGGCGATCAGATGGGGCCGGACCGGGTTCGGCCAGTCGAGGTGCGCCGTCTTCGCCTCCGTCTGCGGCGGCTCGGGCTCCACCTTGGGCGTCTGATAACCCTTCTTCCACGACCCGTAGTACTTCTTCGCCAGGGCGACGACGTTGTCCGGCTTGACGTCGCCCACGACCAGCAGCGTCGTGTTCTCCGGCCGGTAGAACCGGTTGAAGAACCCGAGGCTGTACTCGTAGTACGACGGCATCGCCTTGATGTCGTCCAAAAAGCCGATCGTCGTGTGCTTGTAGGTGTGCTTCGTGAAGGCCAGGTCGCGCAGCTTCTCGAACATCGGCTGGATGGGATTCGAAACGCTCTTGTTGTACTCGCCGAGCACGGCCAGAGACTCGGTCTTGAACGCATCTTCCGCGTACTTCAGGTTCTGGAAGCGGTCCGACTCCATGTCCATCATGGTCTCGAGCTCAGCAGCGGGGCCCACCATGTGGTAGACGGTGCGGTCGTCCGTCGTGTTGGCGTTCGAATCGACACCCATCTTCTTGAGCACGCCGTTGTAGCGATCCTGCGTGTACTTCTCCGTGCCGCGGAACATCATGTGCTCGAAGAAGTGGGCAAAGCCGCTGTGGCCCGGCTCGACCTCGTCTCTGGAGCCGGTGCGCACGATCAGGTAATAGGCTACCGTGCCCGGGCTGTCGTAGGGGATCACCACGACGTCGAGCCCGTTGTCCAGGGTGGTCTCGTGGACCTTGTAGGGGAAAATATCTCCGGATGCCGCCTGGCCGGCGGCCGCCTGCGCCCCGGCCAGGACCGCGGCGGCGAGCGCTCCGCAGAGCATGAGGCTAAAGCGGGCTGACACGATCGAGAACCTCCTTTCGGGTTCGGGAACTCTTCGCTCTTCCATTGCGTTACAGAGGGAGGCCCGATGGATGGGCCGCCCCAAGGGGAGGAACCAAGCTCCCCCCGGCGGGATTCCCATACTACCCTAATGCTTCTATGAGACGACAAGCGCTTTCGACCTGGCTTCTCCTCTCCCTCGTTCTGCTTTCCCGGGCGGCCGCCGCCCAGGATGCCCGCGACCCCCGCCGTACCCCCCTCGTGCAGGCGATCGAGCGGGTCTCTCCCGCGGTGGTCAACATCTCCGCCGAAGCGACCGTGCGCGAGGCCGACCCCTTCTTCGGGCTCTTCTTCGGCGGCGAGCGTCAGGCTCAGTCCCTGGGCTCCGGCCTGATCGTCGACCGCAACGGCATCGTGGTGACCAACGCCCACGTCATCGAGGGCGCCTCGCGGATCACCGTCACCCTGCTCGACGGCCGCGAGCTCGAAGCCGACCTCCTGGGCGCGGACCGCGACGCGGACCTGGCCGTCCTGAAGGTCAAGGCCACGGGCCTGCCGGCGATCCCCCTGGGGAAGAGCTCCGACCTCTTGATCGGCGAGACCGTCATCGCCATCGGCAACCCCTTCGGCCTCTCCCATACGGTGACCACCGGCGTCCTCTCCGCCATGGGCCGCACCGTGCCCTCCGAGCGGGGCGAGCGGCTGTTCACCGACTTCCTGCAGACCGACGCCTCGATCAACCCGGGCAACTCCGGCGGGCCGCTGGTCAACCTGGCCGGCGACGTGATCGGCGTCAACACCGCCATCATCCAGGGCGCTTCCGGCATCGGCTTCGCCATCCCGGCGGACCGCGCCCGCCGCGTGGTGGACGACCTGATGCGCTTCGGAGAGCTCCAGCCCCTGTGGACCGGAGCCCGCCTCCTGACCGTGGACCCCGAGCTCGCGAGGCGCTCCGAGCTGCCTGTGCGCCGCGGCGCCATGGTCTTCCGCGTCTACCCCGACTCGCCCGCCGCCCAGGCCGGCTTGAAGGAGCAGGACGTCATCGTCTCCGCGGCCGGCCACCTCGTGACGAGCCGGGAGGACGTGACCACCGCTCTCTACACCGCGGAGCTCGGCAGCCCCGTCCCGCTCGAGGTCCGCCGGGGCAGCCAGACCCTGAAGCCGACGCTGCGCGCCGTCCGCCCGCCGCAGGGGCTTGGGCTCGAGGTCCTCGAAGGCAGCGTCGGCCTGACCGTCGCCGCCAAGCAGGGAGCCTTATCCGTCCAGCGCGTCACCGCCGGCTCCGCCGCCGAGCGCCGCGGCCTCCGCGCCGGAGACCTCATCCTGGGCGCCAACGGCCAGAGGATCCAGACGGCCGACGAGCTCGGCCGCGAGGTGCTGCGGGGGGTGGATCGCGGAGGGCTGCTCCTCGCGGTGCAGCGGGGACGGTATATCTATAACCTGGATTTTCCGTTGTAGGAGAGGCCCCCTACTTCGCTAGCCAGTTCAACATCGGAGCCGTCCGGCACGCCAGCAGCATCTGCGCGAGGCCGGGGTACTGCGGGTACCAGGTCTTCTGGAGGATCTCGAAGTACTCCTCCGCCTGCTCCTCGGCTCCCCTCAGGGCGTGCCCTTCTCCCAGGAGGTAGTAGGCGAACTTGGCCTCGGGTTCGGTCTCCAGGAGCTCGAGGGCGGCTTCGCCCTGGGCGATCGCGCCTTCCAGATCCACGCCTTCGAGGAGGCTGAAGCCCAGGTTCAGGCGCAGGGTCGGCTCGTAGACCCGGCAGCCCAGGTCCGCCATGTCGTCCAGGGCCTCTTCGAGGAGCCTCAAGCCTTCGTCCTGGCGCCCCTGGAGGGACAGGCAGTAGCCCAGGGTGCTCTTCGTCATCACCGTGTGGGACAGCTCCCGGGTGGCGTCCAGCTCCAGCGCCTGCTGCAGATGGACCGCGGCCTCCTGGAAGCGGCTCTCGGAGAGACAGAGCAGGCCCAGGAGGTGCCGGCTCGCGATCTGGCCGGGAACGGCTCCGAGATCCTCGGCCAGCCGGACCGCCATCTCGCCGTAGAACCTCGCCCGCTTCAGATTCTTCCGGCCGAAGTAGAGGGTGGCCATGTGGAACGCCGCGAGCCGGCGCGCCTGCGGGTCTCTGCTCCCTCCCAGCACCCGGGAGAGCCCCTTTTCGAGACCCGTCGTCCGGTTCTGCCAGTAGCGCACCCCGGCCCAATTGCAGTACGCCCGGTCCACGAAAGGCAGGCGGTGGCGCAGCGCCTCGGCCCGGGCGCGCGCGAACCCCTCCTCCGCCGCAGAGAAACGCGCAGCGTTGAAGGCGTCGAGGGCCCGGTGGTGCCACTCCCAGTAGCCGCTATCGTTCATAATGGTTAGACTGGCCCATCATAACAGAAGGTGTCTTTTCTCCAAAAAAGATTTCAAATAGAGGGAAACAGCATAGGGAGCGGCCGATGACTATAGGATTACAGCCTCGAAAGGGGGAGAGACCATGCCGCGACGGCTGCTTCTGATCAGCAATTCGACCAATCACGGCCAGGGATACCTGGACCATGTGATCTCTGAAATCGACGGATTTCTCGGGCCCGTCCGGCGTCTGGTGTTCGTCCCGTTCGCCCTGAAAGACCGGGAGAAATACGGGGCGACCGCCGCCCAGCGCCTCGCCGCGATCGGCGTCGAAGTCCAAACGCTCACCACGGACGAGGCGGGCCGGCGCATGGCCGAGGAGGCCGAGGCCGTCTTCACCGGCGGCGGCAACACCTTCCGGCTTTTGAAGACGCTTCAGGAGAGCGGAATCCTCTCGATCCTCCGCGAGCGGGCGCTCGCCGGCATGCCCTACCTCGGCAGCTCCGCCGGCACCAACATCGCCGCGCCCACGATCCGGACGACGAACGACATGCCCATCGTAGAGCCCGCCTCCTTCGACGCCCTGGGCCTCGTCCCCTTCCAGATCAATCCCCATTTTCTGGATGCGGACCCGGGCTCCACCCACATGGGCGAAACCCGGGAGACGCGCCTGAAGGAGTTCCACGAGGAGAACGAGACCCCGGTCGTGGGCCTGCGGGAAGGGGCCTGGATCCGGGTGGAGGAGAACGGCTCCACCCTGGGCGGCGCCCGGGGAGCCCGGATCTTCCGCCGCGGGCAGGAGCCCGAGGAGCGGAAGACCGGGGATTCGCTGGACGATCTGCTGTAGCGCTACTCGGCGCTGAAGACCTTCGCCCGGATGTGGGTGTCCCGCGTCCAGAGCAGGACGAGATCGCCCGCCTCGTTGCCCACGATCGCCGAGTCCCAGATCGACCAGGAAGAGGTCACGTAGACGGCCGGCCCGAGGGGGAAGCCTTCCTGGTGGAACCGTTGGACCACGAGATCCTGAACGGAGCCATTGGGCCGGCTCAGCACCCGGGCCAGGGTGAAGTTGCCCTGGTCGTCCATGACGATCCCGGAGCTCGGGGCTCCGTCAGGGAGCTGTCGGATCCTGCCCAGGGCCGCGCCTCCCTCGCTGTAGCGCCGGATCCAGGCGCCCCAGTCGGACCAGCGGACGAGGAGCTTGCCCGCGCTGTCGAAAGCCGCCTCCGGAAGGATGATCGAGTTGCGCCGCTGCAGCCGCTGCTGGCTGACGAAGAGCTTCCGTCCGCGCCGGGTGCCGTCCGGCCGCAGCCTCTGGACCGTCACGGCCTGCAAGGCAGCGTTTTCCGGGTTCCAGTTTTGCCAGACCACGACCATCTCGTTTCCAGGGCCGGCCGCGACCGAGGCCTCCGCGCCGAATCCGAGCGCCCGTTCGGGGCCGACGCGCTCCCCTTCAGGAGAGAGCAGGCGATAGGCGACCTGTCCGATGTCGGTCCAGGCCACGATGAAGCCGCCGTCCTCCCGGGGCGCGACGGAGACCGCTCCGGCGAAGAAACTGTTGGTCACCGGGAACACATCTCCCAGGGGAGTCCCGTCCGGCGCGAACAGACGGCCCTTCAGGCGTGAGGGACCGTCCGGGCCGCCCCCTTTATAGACGGCGAGGAAAGTGCCGTCGTCCCGGATTGCCACCGCGGAATGGTAGTTCGCGCTCGCGGGCTCCTCGGAGACGAGGATCGCTTCGGTCCGCGGTGTGCCGTCGGCCGCGAACCCCCGGACGAACAGAGCGGGCGCCAGGGTTCCCGGCGGTGCAGGTCGCAGGCCGGACCAGAGCACCACGAAATCTCCCCGGGCATTCATCGCGGCGTCGAATTCGAGGATGTCGAACCCCGGCTCCGCGGAGCTGACCTCGATTTCGGGGGTCAGGGGCGTCTGGGCCGAGGCGAAAGAAGAGATGCCGAGGAGGCACAGGACCAGGGGCAGGACGCGCAGGATCTTCATGGGTTGTCTCTCCTCACGTTGTGCTGCTTGAATCTTTCTACCGCCTCCGGTAGAGCCGGGCGAAGACGCCGGAGCCGCTGCCGTCCGGCTCCTCGCTCTCCCAGACGACGACGAAGTTTCCGTCCCCATCGTCCGCCACGGCCGGTGCCCTCTGATCCCCCGGCCGGATCGTATTGACCTGGGCCACCTTCCTCCTGCGGGCTCCTGAAGGCCGGAACTCCCGCCGGAAGATATCCAGGCCGTCCTCGAGCTCGGCCCACACCAGGAAGAACTCACCGTTCGGGGCCATCGTGATCTCGGTCTCGAGCTCGGAGCCGTCGAGCAGCCTGAGCTGGTCCAGGGGAGCGCCATCCGGCGAGAAGCGCCGCCCCAGGGTTCCCTGCCGCCACAAAATTCCGGCCCACACCACGAAGAAGCTCCCGCTCCTGTCCTTGGCGACCCGGATCCCGCTGAGCGGCCGCGTCGAATTGTTGCTGACCCTCGAGCGCCGGCCCTCCCGGTCCCCGTCCGGGGAGAGCCTCTGCAGGGCGACGAAGTAGCGCCTGCCAACGGCGCCCGGCTCCCTCTCCCTCCAGACCACCACGATCTCCCCCTCGGGCCCCACGTCGATCGCGGGATTGTTGCCCGCCGCCACCGGGATCTCGTCCCGGACGGGCGAGCCGTCGCCGTCGAAGAGCCGCACGAAGATCTCGAGGGCCTCCTCCCGGCGCGCCTCCCACGCCACCACGAAGCCGCCCTCCGGCCGGGCGGCGATCACGGGATCCTGGGCTTCGCGCCGGGTGCCGATGGCGAAAGGCTCGCCCAGCGGAGCCCCGTCGGCCGCGAAACGCCGGCCTTCCAGGACGGAGGTGATCCTCCCGGAGCCGGTTTCCGAGCGCCCCGCATAGACCACCACGAACGAGCCGTCCTCCATCATCGCCACCGCGGTCTCCACGGAATCGCCCACGTTCTCGTGAACGAGGATCTCGTCCGTCTCGGGAGACCCGTCCGCCGCGAACCGGCGCGCGTGGAGCGAGAGCTCGTCCGCTTCCGAGTCCCGGCGGCTCCAGACGACGACGAATTCCCCCGAAGCGTTCATGGCGACCTCGGGGAGCCCCTGCTCCCCTCCGGTCTGGACGTTGACCCGGAGCTCCGGACCCTGAGGAGCCTGGGCGAAGGACAGGGAGCAGAAACCCGCGAGCAGCAGCGTCAGGAGCCAAACGCGGGAGCTTCTTATCGACATCGGACCCTCCTCGCCGTCGAGGCGATCTTTCCAGGTTTTATCTGCGGAACACGCGGGCAAAGACGTCGGAGTCGCTGCTGTCCTCCTCCTCGCTCTGCCAGACGACGACGAAATTTCCGGCCATATCGTCCGCCACGGCCACTTCCCTCTGGTGTCCCCGCCGGGTCGTATTGACCCGGAACACCCGCCTCGTGGGATGGAGGTGCGATCGGTACTTCCGCCCGAGGACCTCCAGGCCGTCGTCCGATTCCGTCCCTCCGGACCACAGCAGGACGAAGTCGCCGTTTCTGTCCGGCGCGATCTCTCTCTCCGCCCCGGAGGAGTCGAGCCGTTCGATCCGGGTCAGGGGCGCGCCGTCCGGGGAGTAGCGCCGCGCGAGGATTCCCCGGTACACGTGATTGAAGACCCCGCCCCAGAGCACCGTGAAGCTCCCGGTTTCATTCTTGGCGATCCGGATCGAGTGGAGGAAGTTCGGCGAATTGTTGCTGACCCTCTGGCGCCGGCCCTCCTGGTCCCCATTCGGAGAGAACCTCTGCAGGGCGACGAAGTAGCGCCTGCGGGGTCCGCCCGGCTCCGTCGCCATCCACGCCACTACGATCTCCCCCTCCGGACCCACGTCGAGCGCGGGACCATTGCCCTCTGCCACCGAGATCTCGTTCCGGACGGGCGAGCCGTCGCCGTCGAAGATTCGCACGAAGACCTCGCGGGCCTGTCGGCGCGCCTCCCACGCCACGACGAAGCCGCCCTCCGGCCGGGCAGCGATCGAGAGGTTCCGGGCGTTGCGGCGGGGGCCGATGGCGAAAGGCTCGCCCAGCGGAGCCCCGTCGGCCGCAAAGCGCCGGCCTTCGAAGACGGTGGTGGTGATCTCCCCGGTGACGAAGTCTTCCAAGCCCCCCGCGTAGATCACCACGAACGAGCCGTCCTCCATCATCGCCACCGCGGTCTCCACGGAATCGCCCACGTTCTCGTGAACGAGGATCTCGTCCGTCTCGGGAGTCCCGTCCGCCGCGAACCGGCGCGCGTGGAGCGAGATCTCGCTTCTCTCCGATTGCCGCTCCCGGCTGCCCCAGACAACGACGAAATCCCCCAGCGCGTTCATGGCGACCTGGGGGAGCATCTGGTGCCCCTCGGTCTCGACGTTGACCTGGATCTCCGGAGTCGCGGGAGTCTGGGCGAAGGACAGAGAGGCGGATCCGAGCAGCAGGAAGGCGAGAGGCAGGACCAGGAGCTTTCTCATGGGGTTTTCCCTCCAACCCGGTAGAGGCACATCACTCACTGATATGTGATTTTAGCATGGACCGTCCTGAAAACCAGTGCCCGCAAACTGGAAACCCGTTCCCGCCGGAAACGCCGCCTTCCCCTTTCGTCACGCCAAGCTCCTGAAACCCGGAGCCCCGAGGAACGCTCTTCCGCGACGGCGGAACGTTCGACCGGAGAGGATGAACGTTCCGCAAGAGAGGATGAGCTTTCCAAGAGAGAGGATGAACGCTCCATAGAGAGAGCTGAACGTTCCCGGATTCCTGTTGAGCCTTCCGCGGGACACGTCGAACGCTCACCAACAACAAAAAAGTATTGCAATCCCCGTGATCCTGAGTTAACCTCCTCGCGTCATGAATCGCTCACTCCGACTTTCGAACCTTCTTCT
>DATEIO010000525.1:0-3897 GCA_035278895.1 Thermoanaerobaculia bacterium
TCGATTACAAGCCGCACGAGCGCAACAGCTCGGCGGGCGACATCGCCTGGTTTCTGGTTCTCGAGCTGCGCACGCTGTTGGATCTGTTGACCCAGGGCGAGCATCACTGGGAACAGCCGCCGAATCCGAATTCGACCGACGGGATCGTCCGGCAGTACGAGGCCACCGCGGACGACTTCGAGAAGGCGCTGGCCTCGGCCGACGACGCGAAGTGGGAACAGAAGGGCGGCCTCTACTTCAACGGAAAGCTCATGAAGAATTCGCCGATCGGCGAGACCCTCTGGGACTTTCTGTTCGACGCCATCCACCATCGCGGCCAGCTCACGGCCTACCTGCGTCCGATGGGTGGAAAGGTCCCGTCCACGTACGGCCCCACGGCGGACACCAAGGGTTAAATCGAAGAGGCACAATCCCGGCTTTCGGAGAGGCTATGGGCATCGGTTTCCAGGTCCTGCGCCTGAGCGAGGTCGTCCTCCATGGCCACAATGGGGGATTGGCGGGTTACCAGGGCGAGGTGTATTTCGATCGCAATTCGCGGATCGGCGTCATCATCCTGCGAAATGCCGTGGGAGGTTCTTTCAGCACCACCAGTCTGCTCCGCGCCGCCTTCGAAGCCCCGCCGGCGCCGGCCGTCAAGTAGACAAAGTCACAGAGCTGGCAAGGAGTGGTAGACTGAACGGCGCTCATGCGAAGCGTCTCGATCCACCTTCTCGATGCCGATCTGGCCGCGGTCGAAGGCACGCTGGCGGCCGCGGGCTTTGAACGGATCTCCGCCGAACGGGACCGTTGGAGCTATCCTTCCGGAGCGAATCCCGTTCTCTATCTGAGCTGCAAGCCCTACACGATCGACGTCGATTTTCCGGAAGAGCACGAGGACATCACCCGGTTTACGGAAGGAAAGACGCCTACCGTCTGGGTGCATTGCGACATCTCCGGCCGGGCGGCGGGCGACGCGGAGGTCCGTCATCTGGTCGAAACCCTGTTGTCCTCTCATCGAGGCGTGGCCTTCGACGACTACACCTCGCTCACCCACGGCTGGACGCTCGACGAGATCCGCCGCGGCGAGCGGGTCGATGAGATCGGATTTTTCGATGGCCCCGGCTATGCCCGGAGAGAACAGGCCCGACGGACCGATGGCTGAGTCACCTGCTGGATTGACGAACCGCTCCATGCCGTCGAGCGTGGTGATCGCCGGCCGATGAATCCGGAGGGCGATGAGGGCGGCCAAGTTCGTGCTGTCGATCATCGCGCCGCGGAGATCGCCTCGCGGATTCATGCCGTTCAGGTCGCTGCGTACACGCAGGAGGCGGAGCTTCTGGGCGCGGTTTCCTTTCCTCCTTTGCAGCGGTCCGCCCTTGACGTGCAGCGCTCGAACGAGACCTTCTTTGCAGCCTTCGATCAGGGCGAGCTGGTTGGTTCCGTGAGTGTCGAGCCGGGCGAGGCTCCGGGTGAGATCTGGATCTCTTCTCTGACCGTAGATCCCAGGCATCAGCGAAAGGGAATCGGCCGCGCATTGGTCGCAGCGGTCCTGAGCCACTATCCGGCCAGTATTCTTTTCGTTTCTACGGGAGCCCGCAATGCTCCGGCGCTTTCGCTCTATGCGCAGGCCGGCTTCGTGGAGCATGCGCGCCGTACTGTCGGTGCCGAGGCTTTGATGCTGGTGGTGCTCCGGAGACCGAAAAGCTCTGTGAGCCGTTGATGAGAGCTTTGGCTCGCCATCCTCTACAATCCCCCTCCATGCGGAAAGCTCTCCCCTTTCTCCTGCTCCTCGCCGGCTGCGGGCCGGGCGTTCCCAACCTGGGCAATCCGGGCACGACGATCGTGTGTCTGGGAGATTCGATCACGGCAGGCGTCGGGGTTTCTGAGGGCGAGGCGTATCCGGACCTCCTGGCGCGGCAGTTGGGGGCGGACGTGGTCAATGCGGGGGTTTCGGGCAATACGGCGGAGGACGGCCTCGCCCGAGTGGAGGAGGCGCTGGCGGACGATCCCTGGCTCGTGATCGTGGAGCTCGGCGGGAACGACATTCTGCGGCGGGTTCCGCCGGAGCGGACGGAGCGGGCGTTGCGCGGCATTCTTGACCGGCTTCTCGCGGCGCGAGTGGTGCCGGTGCTCGTGGAGGTGGAAGCTCCGCTCGCGGCTCAGTACAGTCAGGTTTTCGAGCGGATCGGGAAGGATTACGACGTCCCGGTCGTCGAGGACGTCCTGGGGGAGATTTTGACGGACCCGGCTTTGAAGAGCGATCCGATCCACCCGAACGCCGCGGGGCAGCAGGTGCTCGCGGAGGCGCTGGTGGACGAGCTCGAGCCGCTGATCGCGGCGCGGAGGAAATTGCGGTAATGGAAGGGCCTTTCGAAGAGGGTGGCACCTGGGTCTGGCGGGACCGGCGGGGCGACGTGGAAGTGATGTTCGCAGGGCGCGGTCCCGGCGGGGAGCGGGAGGAGGTGCTCGCGCGGATCGATCCCGCGGCGCCGCCGGTCGCCTGGGCGAAGCAGATTCACTCGGCCACGGCGCTCCCCGCCCGGCCCGGCGCCTGCGGCGAGGGAGACGCGCTCTTCACCCGGGAGGCGGGGCTGGCCCTTTCCGTGGTGACGGCGGACTGCGTGCCGGTGCTCCTTGCGGGTCCGGACGGGCTCGCAGCCGTGCACGCGGGGTGGCGCGGGATCGCGAGCGGGGTGGTGCCGGCTACGATCGAGGCGGCCGGAATCGAGCGGCCCGAGGAGTGGACCGCGTGGATCGGCCCGGCGATCGGCCCCTGTTGCTACGAGGTGGGAGAAGACGTAGCCGCGCAGATCGTCGCGGCGAGCGGGCCGGAGGTGGCGATTCCCGGTCCAGCCGGCAAGCCCCATCTCGATCTCCACGCGGCGGTCCGCCACCAGCTCAGGGCAGCGGGTGTCGGAGAGGTGATCTCGATTCCGGACTGCACGCGCTGCGACGCGGAGAGGCTCTGGAGCTATCGCCGCGAGGGGAAGCGGGCGGGGCGAAATCTGGGATTTATCTGGAGAACAGCCGGCTAAACCGTTTTCTTGCCCCGGAATCCCCGGGGATCGCGGCCGAAGGCGCGGAGCTGGCCGCAGGCGGCGGCCACGTCGTCGCCGCGGCGGCGGCGGACGGTGGCGATCAAGCCGCGCTGGCGCAGGCGCTCCTTGAAGGCTTCGATGCGCGCGTCGTCCGGCGGCACCATGCGGCGGCCCAGGACCGGGTCCGGATTGATCGGAATGAGATTGATCTTGGCGCGGAGCCCGGAGAGGAGCTTCGCCAACTGGTCGGCGTCGCGCACGGAGTCGTTCACGTCGCGGATCAGGATGTATTCGAAGGTGATCTTCCGCCCCTTTTCAAGCGGGAAGCGGCGTAGCGCGGCGAGCAGGTCCGCGAGCGGATACGTGCGGTTGACCGGCATGATCTCAGTGCGGCGCGCGTCGTCCGGCGCGTGGAGCGAGATCGCGAGGTTGGGCCGGCGCTCCCAGAGGGCCATCTCTTCAAGGCCGGGGAGGATGCCCACGGTCGAGAGGGTGATCCGGTGCGGCGAGATCCACTCGGTCAGGATGTCGAGTGCGGCTTTGACGTTGGGGACGTTCAGGAGCGGCTCGCCCATCCCCATGAACACGATGTTCAGACCCTCCATCGGGAGGTTGCGATCGCGCCGGATGGCGATCACCTGGCCCAGGATCTCGCCGGCCGTCAAGTTGCGGCCCGCGCCCCAGTAGCCGGTGACGCAGAACGTGCAGGCGAGCGCGCAGCCGGCCTGGCTTGAGATGCAGAACGTGCGGCGGCCGCGGTCCGGAATGTCGACGGCTTCGACGGTCGCGCCATCCGCCAGGCGAAAGAGGTATTTGCACGTGCCGTCGGACGCGAGCCGGCGTTCGGAGATCGCGGGCAGGCCGATGCGGAAGCGCTCGG
>DATEIO010000526.1:0-5303 GCA_035278895.1 Thermoanaerobaculia bacterium
AGGTCGTAGCGGTCGGTATATCCGACGAATTCGTTGAAGCGCACGAGCGGCGCGGAGGAGCCGTCCGGATTGTCGATCGAAAGGTTGAGCTGTTGACCGGCGGAGAAGCGCTGGCCCTCCGTGTCTTCGTAGAGCAGCATCAGGACGCTGCCAACGACGTCGACCGGTGTGCCCAGGGTGGAGTCATCGAACCCGAAGCCGGGGACGAGCTGCGCCATGGGGAAGGTCGGATAGGCCTTGCCGTCGATCCGGATGACCGAGCCTTTATAAACATTGCGGCCGGCCACCTGGAGCAGCGCCTGGGCCTTGCTGCCGTTATCGAGCCAGAACCAGGAGACCATGGCGTCGTGCGGCAGCGGCGGCCGGTTCGCCTCCACCTCGACCCCCGCGGAATCCGTGCTCTCCTCCCCGCACAGGGAGACGGTCGCCGTGAGCTTGTCCCCTTTCTCGGCGGGCTTGGTGAGCTGGATCGTGACCTTTCCGGGCCCGCCCATGCCGGCGCCGATCAGGTCGTGCGATCCGTTGTAGATCTTCACCAGGGAGCTCGAAGGAGCCCCGGAGACTTGGACGCTCGGATCGCCGTGGAAGATCGGCTTTTCGAGCACGGGCGGTTCGAGCTTCGGCGCCTGGACCACGGCTTCGTCGAACAGCTCACCAAGGTTGCCGCACGCCGACGGCTGCACCCGGATCGTCTGGCCTTTCACGAAAGGCGGCTGCATGCCGATGAACATGTCTTCGGAAGAGACCGGGACCCGCTTCTTCCACTGGCCATCCAGGAAGACGTCGAGCTCGGTGCCCGGAACGAGCGAGCGGACCTCGAACACCGTCTGGCAGGCGTAGACCGGCTCGACGATCTCGGGCCTTTTCTTCAGATGCTCCTTGGCGGGCGGACCCACCGTCACCGGCTTCGACAGATCGCTTTTCTGGCAGACGTTGAGCTCCTGCCGCGCCGTGACCGTCCACCCCTGGGCCAGGGGCAGGGTCGGGACCTCGACGGACGTTCCGAACGCGGTGGCGTAGGCGAACGGCGCGTTGTTGACGTAGACCGTCACCCAGGCGCCGGGCAAGACGTTTTCGACCACCACGGAGCGCTGGCAGGCCCGGAGCGGCTCCTTGATCACAGGCTTTTCGAGGTCCGGCGCCTCGAACACCACGACCGGCGCGCTCTGCATGGACTGAATGGAGCCGATCTTCTGATACGCCGTCACCTCCTGGCCGGCCTGGAGCGTGGGCCCGATCGTCAAAAGGGCCGAAGAGCCGGCCGCGAAGCCCTGGTGGACCTCCTGGCCGTCGATCAGAACGACCACTTCGGCCTGGTCGACGAGACCGGAGACGGAGACGCCGTTCGTGCAGGCAAAGAGCGGGAATCCCACCAGGGGCGGTGGCAGGGTCTTGGGCGGTGCGATCACCTCGATGGGCTGGGCCGGCGGACTGTCCTTCTTGCACAC
Source organism: Thermoanaerobaculia bacterium (assembly GCA_035278895.1). Lineage (GTDB taxonomy): Bacteria > Acidobacteriota > Thermoanaerobaculia > Multivoradales > UBA5704 > DATARR01. The sequence continues at coordinate 1,449 of DATEIO010000526.1, forward strand.
GTTGTAGAAGGCCGAGACCATTTCCCCCGCAATGAAAGGGTTTTCGACGTTGATCTGCGAGTGGCCGGAGAGCTCGACGTCCTGGCGGACGGGATTGCCGTCGACCGTGAGCGTGGCCGGCGCGGGGAGCGGCAGATCGAGCCAGGCATGCTGCTGCCCTTCCCAGATGGGACCTTCGACGACCGGGGGCCCGAGCGCGGAGAGCGGCGTGGGGTTCACGATGGGCGACGGATCGCTCACGACCCCTTTGCACAGCTCCTGGCCGGCCCGGAGCTGCCAGGCCGGCGCCATGGGAGACGAGAGCTTGACCCAGGCCTGATCCGAGGTCGAGATCTGCGTCCCGAGCAGATTGGCGCCTTCGGTTACGCGCACCGTGGCGCCCGGAACCACGTCGCGCACCAGCACCATGTCCTTGCACTCGATGGCGGTATCCGCGTCGATCAGCGGCGTCGGCATCTTGGTCTTCTGCTCCCCGCCGTAGAGCTGGATCACCGGGTGCGGCGCCGAGGCCTTCGTGCCCAGCCGGCAATGGTCCACGGTCGCGGTGAGCGATTCGCCGGAGACGAGAGGCCGCGAGAAGAACGTGGGAAAGTCCCCGGTGTTGTCGCCGTCGAATGCGAGCTGGTCGCCGTTCGAAGAATCGATCGAGATCTTGCCGGCGAGATCGTTGTAGACGTAGCCGCCCTGGGCACAGGCGAGGAGCGGTGGCTTGAAGACGATGAGCGACGCCGGGTCCGGCGCGGCCACGATCACCGCGGCAGAGCGCGCGCTCTCGACGCCGCCGACCTCCTGCGTAGCCTTGACCTCCTCGCCGCCCGCAAGCGGAGCGGTCAGATCCACCCAGGACGAATAACTCGTCGCTCCGGTCTTGGTGCCGCGCAGGGCCCCGTTGACGTAGACCCGCAGGATCGCCCCGGAGTCATACCCGCGAACCACCAACTTCTCGGCGCAGTCGAAAACCGGCGCGTCGAGGGTCGGCGGCGCCACGGCCGCCAAGGGCAGCGCGAGGAGCGCTCCGAAAATGGCACCGGCAAGAATCCGCGACCCGGTGCAGTCAAAAACCCATTTTCCCACGGCTTTCTCCCGGATTGCCGGCCGCAGCCGGCCGCGAAATCCCTAACGTGGCGGTGCCGAGCGCCGCCACAACGACGATGACTCTGGAAGGATGGTTTCTCATGATCGCTCTCTCTCCCTGAACGGAAAGCCTCTCGGATGTCCGGGGAAGATGGGCGACCGGGCGGGGAGGAAAGTTACAGGCCCTGACTGGGCATGACTGGGCACATCTCTTGCTTTCTTTTTTTCGCTTGGCGGGAGCCCCTGCCTGTCCTTCCCAGCTCCCACCGTGGAGGTGCGGGTGATCAAGAAGTACGGCCTGTTTCCATTCCTCCTTCTCTCCTCCCTGTCCATCCCCCTTCTGTTCCTCCCTGCCGGCCTCCGCGCCGAGGAAGCCGAAAACCGGTCTCGGCTCCGATCCTGGATTGAAAAGGTTTCCTTGCTGATCACGCCGCGTGAAAAAGAGGCGTTCCTGAACCTTCCGGACGACTCCTCCCGCCAGGAGTTCATCCAGCAGTTCTGGGAGGCCCGCGATCCCCATCCGGAAACTCCCAGAAACGAAATGGAGGAGGTCTGGGAGAGCCGGCTCGCCGAAGCGGAGAGGCTGTGGGGCGATGCGCGGGACGACCGCGCGCAGGTGTATCTCCTCCAGGGCGAGCCCTCGCTCTCCTTCGAGACGCGGTGCGGCAGCTCCACTTACGAGGTCTGGTCGTACAAGCCCCGGTTCCAGGTCAAATACGGCACGGTCCTCGTCTTCGAAAAGGGCCAGGACGGCCAGGCGCGCCTCTGGCGTCCCCTGCCCGGTGGGCGTCCCGTGCCCGTGTCTGCCCAGGAGTGCGCGGACAGCGAGAAAATGGCCCAGGTGACCCGGTGGATCCAGATTCTGGGCCAGGGAGGCTACGAGGCCGTGCTTGAAAGGACGTTCTCGCGGCCCCAGGTGCGCGAGTGGCTCTCCTCCTTCAAGCCCGTGTCCCTGGGCGTTCCGAGCGGCGTTGAAACCCTGCCGGCGCATCTCCGGGTGGAATATCCCGGCAGAGAGGACGGCCGGAGCCTCGCCCGCGTGCGGATCACCCTGCCGCCCGGCTCCGTGCCCGAGACCGGAGAGCGCGACCTCCTCCTCTCCGGCGAGCTGCGGCGCGGAGACGCCCTGATCGAGACTTTCCGCTACCGCTTCGAGGCCGAGCCGCGGCCCGAGGGGTGCGAGCTCGCCTTCGAGCGTCCCCTGCCGCCCGGCCCGTCCTCGCTCCGCGTGAAGCTGGAGCACCCCGCCTCTCACCGGGCGTTCGTGGCGGAGCAGGAGATCGTCGTGCCCGAGGAGGTCGCGAGCGTTGCTGTCCCCGCGGTCGCCGCCGGCCAGGAGCCCGCGGTCCCGGCGGACGCCGCCCGTTTCTTCGCCGAGGCGGACGCCTCGCTGCGCGGAGCGCGGCCGGCCCTCCACCTGATTCCGCCGCCGGGCCAGCTCCTCGCGGGGAGCGTCCGTTTCGAGGCGCGGGCGGACGGCGGCGTGGCCGTGCCCGAGGAAGACCGCATCGAGCGCGTCGCCTTCTCGCTCGACGGCAAGCCTCTCCTGACCCGCATTCGCCCACCGTTCCTGCTCGAGGTCGACCTCGGCCAGGCGCCGCGCGTCCGCAAGCTCGAAGCGCAGGGCCTGAATCGCGCGGGCGAGGTGGTGGCCAAGGACGATCTGGTTCTGAACGGGGCCGCCCAGGGGCTCGCCGTGCGCCTGACCGAGCCGCGGCCGGGGCGGATCTATCACCAGAGCCTGCGCCTGCGGGCCGACGTCAAGGCGCCCGCGGACCGGCCCGTCGAGCGGGTGGAGCTCTACGTGGGCGAGCGGCGGGTCGCGACCCTCTATCAGCCTCCCTTCTCGCAGCCGGTCGCCCTGCGGGCGGGGGAGGAGGCCGGCTACGTGCGCGCCGTGGCCTTCCTTGCCGACGGCAGCTCCGCCGAGGACCTGGTTCTGCTGAACTCTCCGAGCCAGCCCGACCACATCGACGTCCGCGTAATCGAGCTCTACGCCACCGTAGCCGACGCCTCGGGCAGGCCCATCCAGGCGATCGATCCCGCGAGCTTCCAGATTTTCGAGGACGGCATCAAACAGAGGATCCGCGCCGCCGACCGGGTGGCGGATACGCCCGTCCGCATCGTCACCCTGATCGACAACTCCGCCTCCATGGCCCCGCGCATGGCCGCCACCCGTGGAGCCGCCCTGGAGTTCCTCCGCCACACCCTGCGCCCCCAGGATCAGGCCGCCCTCATCAGCTTCAACCGCTCGCCGCGGATCGCCGTGGGGCTCACGGGGAACCTGGCCGCCCTCGAAGACGGGCTTTCCGGCCTCGTGGCCCAGAGCGACACCGCTCTCTACGACAGCCTGATCTACTCCCTTTATTACCTGACCGGAGTGAAAGGCCAGCGCGCCGTGCTCCTTCTCTCGGACGGCCTGGACCAATCGAGCGATTTCCGTTTCGAAGACGCCCTGGAGTGCGCCCGCCGAGCCGGCATCGCCGTCTACTCGATCGGGCTGGAGCTCCCCGACGGCGCCCGCGGCGAAGCGGCGAAGCGGCTCGCCCGCCTCTCCAACGAGACCGGGGGCAGAAGCTTCTTCGTCCAGGGGACCCAATCGCTGGCCGGCGTCTACGATGAGATCGAGCGCGAGCTGCGCTCCCAGTACCGGATCGTGTATCAGTCGTCCAACAGCAAGGTGGACGACGCGTTTCGGGCCGTGCGGGTGGACGTGGGGAAGGCGGGGATGGTGGCGCGGACGATCAGCGGGTATTACCCGTAGGGTGCGCTGCGCGCACC
>DATEIO010000527.1:0-2747 GCA_035278895.1 Thermoanaerobaculia bacterium
AGGCCGCAACGTGCGGATCGACACCATTCCGGACCTCCGCCGGCAGGCCCAGGCGAGGAACCGCATGCTCGTCGCTACGCTCAACGCGGTGATGGGGCTCCTCCTGCTCGTCACGGCCCTGGGGATCGTGGGCCTCACCTCTTTCTCTGTGGCCGAGCGGCGTCGCCAGATCGGCACCCGCCGGGCCCTCGGAGCCACGAAGCAGGACGTGCTGCGCTACTTCCTCCTGGAGAACTGGCTGGTCACCACCTGCGGCGCGGTGCTGGGCATCGGGCTCGCGATCGGGTTGAACATCGGGCTCGTGAGCTTGGTCGAAGGGAGCCGGGTCGGCTGGCCGGTGCTCGCGGCGGGTGTGGTGCTTCTGTGGGTGGTGGGGCTGGCGGCAGCGTTGGGGCCCGCGCTGCGGGCGGCGCAGGTGCCTCCGGCGATTGCGACGCGGAACGTGTAGAGCCGACGCTCGGCCCGCGTCCCCGGCCAGCCGGGGACGCGGGCTCTCTCTTTCTCAGGCGGTCTGGGCTTCCGGTGCGACCGCGGAACCCGGCTCCGGGGGCGCAGGAGCGGCCTCCGCGTCGGGAACCTCGGCCTCGACCCGCCGCAGCCGCGGGTTGAAGGAGAAGAGGGCCGTCACCAGGAGAATGAAGGCGCCGAGCGCCATCAACAGTAGGCCAACCCCCCGTCCCTCCCCGACGCCGAGAAAACGGCCGACGCTGTCGGCCAGCGCGCCGCCCGGCACGAGCAGAGGGTTGAAGACGAGGTCGGCCAGCGGGCCGGAGATGAGGTACGCCAGGGGCAGGGCCGAGAGGGTGATCATCTGGCGGACCGCGAAGACCCGGCCCTGGAGGTTGTGGGGGACCTTGCTCTGCCAGATCGCCTGGCTGCAGCCGTTCATGATCGGAACCGTGAGCATGAACATCGCGGCTGCCGTGGCGATCAGAGGGATGCTGGGCCGGGCGCCGCCGACGAAGAGGAGGAGCGCCTGGGCCGCCAGGCAGGCCAGGATGGCTCCCACCCGGTACCTGGGCCCGCCCCAGACGCTCAGCGCGATGCCGCCCAGGAGAGAGCCCGCGGCGGCGGCCGAGTTGACCGTCCCCAGCTCTACGGTCGAGGCGAAGCTGAGCACGAGAGGCGTCAGCATCACCTGCACGATGCCCACCCCGAAGTTCGTCAGGGCGAAGAGGATCATCAGGTTGAGCAGGCCCGAGTGGGTGCGGAGATACTGCCAGCCGGAGACCGAAGCCGGGGCTCCGGCCGCGGCACCGCCGGGGCGCGGCTCCGCGGCAGCCGGCGCGGAGCGCGGAATGCGGACCAGGGCCAGGGTCGCCGCTCCCACCAGGAAGGTGATGCAGTCGATGAGGATCACCCCGTGGTAGCTGATGAAGCGGACCAGCACTCCGGCGAGCAGCGGGCCCAGGATCTGCGCCACGGATTGCGACATCTGCGACATCCCGTTGGCCCGCGCGAGCTGCTCCCGCGGGACCAGGAGGCTCACGGAAGCCAGGAACGCCGGAGCCTGGAACATGGCGAGCGTCACCATGGCCATGACGAACGGGTAGACGTGCCAGGTCTCGAGGCGCCCCGTGTAGAGTGCGAGGACCAGCAGACCGGTCATTATGGCGGCCAGCAGATCGGTGGCCAGCATGATGCGGCGCCGGTCGTAGCGGTCGGCGAACGCTCCCGCCAGGGGAGACAGGAGGAGAGCGGGTAGGATGCCCACGAAGGCCATCAAGCTGAACTGCGTGGCCGATCCGGTGGTCTCGTAGATCCAGACGCCCAACGTGAAGCTGCCGAGCCCGGTGCCGATCGCGGAGATGAACTGTCCGAACCAGATCAGCAGGAAGACCCGCATGTTTTTCGGAGGGGATGTCTCATTGCTCATGATTCTCCTTGCTCGGCCCGGGGCCCACGGACGAGCCCTGCCAGATGGAAGACGGTCGGTTCGAGGAAAAACGAAGACAGGTCGAGCGGCCCCCACTGCTCCTCGACGCGCGCGAGCAGCCGGACGGCCGTGAACGAGTCGCCGCCCAGGGCGAAGAAGTCGTCGCCCAGGCCCACGCGCTCGACGCCCAGGAGCTCGCGGCAGAAGCCGGCCAGCGTCTCTTCCAGGGCGTCGCGCGGCGGCGTGGAGGCCGCGGGCCGATCGGGGCTCGGGGGAGGCGGAAGAGCCGCGCGGTCGACCTCTCCCGTGGAGGTCAGAGGCAGCTCTTCGAGGACGACAAAGGCGCTGGGGACCATGAAGCCCGGGAGGCGGGCCGAGAGCCACTCCGCGAGCCCGGCGGGATCGGGCGCCGCCCCGGCCGCGGGCACGATCCAGGCGGCGAGGCGGCGGCGCCCGCCGGAGCTCCAGGCGCCGGCCACGGCGGCGCGCACCCCCGGGCATCGCTCGAGGGCCGCTTCGACCCGGCTCAGATCCACCGGATGGCCCGCGACGTCGAGCGTGTGCTCCTCCTCGCGGCCCAGCACCTCGATCCCGCCGCCCGGCAGCCAGCGGGCGAGCTGGCCGGTGTCCACGAGGCGCTCGCCCGTGCCGGGTCCCGTCACCCAGAGGCGGCCCGGTACCCAGTCGGGGCGCTGCTCGAGCGCGGGGTCCAGGGCCATCAGACGGCAACCGGCCAAGGGCCGTCCCGCGGGGAACCGGATGGCGGTCTCGGGGACCTCCTCCACCTCGAGGAGCGCCGCCGCGACCGGGACCTCCGGCAGCTCGGTCAGGATCGCCACGCGCACGCCGGGCGCGAGCGAGCGCAGCCGCC
>DATEIO010000528.1:0-7008 GCA_035278895.1 Thermoanaerobaculia bacterium
CCGGCGGTCGGCTCGTCGACGATGATCAGCTCCGGATTGCCGATCAGCGCCTGGGCGATGCCGAAGCGCTGGCGCATGCCGCCGGAAAAGCCGGACAGCATCTTCTTGCGGACGCTCCACAGGTTGGTCTGATGGAGCAGGGTTTCGACCGTGGTCCTGCGGTCCGCGGCCGAGGCGACGCCCTTCAAGACCGCCATGTGGTCGAGCATCTCGTAGGCGGAGACGCGCGGATAGACGCCGAAATCCTGCGGCAGGTAGCCGAGCGTGCGCCGCAGCTTCTCGGGCTCGGCGATGACGTCGATTTCGCCAAAGCGGATCGTTCCTTCGGTCGGCGTCTGCAGCGTCGCGATCGCGCGCATCAGCGTCGACTTGCCGGCGCCGTTCGGACCCAGGAGGCCGTACATGCCGCGGGGGATGGACAGCGTCACATGGTCGAGCGCGCGCGTGCCGTTGGGATACATGTGGCTGACGTCGTGGAGGTTCAACATTATCGATTCTCCCGGTGGCGCGAGATGGCGGCCCAGAGCGCGGCCAGGCCGGCTCCGAGCCACAGGAAAGCGGCGGGCGCCCACCAGAGGCCGCTGCCGTACGGTTCGTAATAATTGAGGATGTACAGGAGGAAGAGCACGCCCACGGTTGCGAGCAGGCATCGCAGCGGGTGGCGCAGGCCCAACACCAGCGCACTGCCGAGGAGGTACATGGCGGTCGCGGCGGTGAACGGAACGAGCGTTACGGGCAGTACCGTCGCGGAGGGGAGGAGCGCCAGCGCGAGCAGCCACAGGATGTAAACCGCGAGGGCAGTCATCAGCCACACCCACCCGGCGAACACTTTCGCGAGCGCAAGCCGGCGCCGATCCACGGGAAGTGTCCAGAGGAAGGCGGGCCCGAAGCGCTTCTCCCTTTTCCACACGGCGAAGGGAAAGAGGAGGGCGATGATGCTCGTTGCATCCCAGGAGTCGAAGTGAATCCCCGCACCACCGCGAACGACCTTGATCACAATCGTCAACGTGACGATGCACAGGACCGCGGCGGCAATCAGCATCTCGCGGCGGAGCCCCAGACCGACGATCCGGATCTGCTCGAGCACGACGTCGCGGTCCCTCGGCGTCGGGTGAAGATTCACCGGCATCATGGCGCTCCCTCCTCGGCGAGAAAGGCGAGCGCCGCCTCTTCCAGAGCCAGCGGCGTCATGTCGCGCACGGTTGCACCCGTGCCGGCGAGACGTGCGGTGACATCGCGGGGTTCGCCGGCCAGCGTCCACTGCGCTTCGCGGCCGGCACGAGAGCGCCGGAGGCTCGCGGTTCGAAGCTCAGGCGGCGGTTGCCACCCCTCCGGCACCTCGAGGCGATAGCGGACGACGGTCCTGCGCAGCTCGTCGCGCGTCATCTGCGCGACCAGGCGGCCCTCGCGGAGCACGCCGACGTGATCGGCGAGGCTCTCGACCTCGTGGATGTGATGCGTCGCGATGACGATCGTGGTCGGCGTGTCGGCCAGGTGCTCGGCCAACTGCGCGAGCGTGCGGTTGCGCCCCACCGGGTCGAGACCGTCGGTGGGCTCGTCGAGCAGCAGGAGCGGCGGCCGATGCGCCAGCGCAAGCACGAGCTGCAGCCGCCGGGCCTCGCCTTTCGACAGCGTGCCGACCTTCCGCTGCTGCCGAACGCCGAAGACGTCGACGAGATGCGCGGCGTACGCGGGATCCCACGCCGGGTAATGCGCGGCGACGTGCTGGATCAGCCGGCCGCACGTCGTCCATGCGTAATCGTGGGCGTGAGATTCCGGAATGTAGCCCACCTGCGCCCGCACCTCGGGACCGCGTGAGGTGGTGTCGAGCCCGAAGACCTCCGCACGTCCGGCATCCGGCCGCACGAGGTTCAACAGCACCTTCATCGCGGTGCTCTTCCCGGCGCCGTTCGCGCCGATGAGGAGGTAGACCGCCCCCTCGGGGACGCGCAGGTCGACGCCGGCGAGCGCGGTCTCGCTGCCGTAGCGTATCGACAGCCCGTGCGTTGCCACGGCAAATTCGCCTGTCATTCGTCGTCTCCTTCTCCTTCTTCGGCCGCCAGCTTCTGAATCATCAATACGAGCTCCTCCACGTCGAGGCCGTTGCGCCGCGCCTCGAGCAACGCGCGTTTGGCCACCGCCCGCGCCAGGCTGCGGCGGCGCTCTCCGCCGCCGCGCCGTACCGCCGCCGAGACGAACGTCCCCTGCCCGCGCCGTACATAGACGACGCCCTCGCGCTCGAGCTCCTGATAGGCCTGCGACACGGTCCGCGGATTCACCACCAGCTCCGCCGCGAGCTCGCGCACCGAAGGCAGAGGATCCTCGGCCCGCAGCGTTCCGACCACGATCGCCCGCCGCACCTCGTCCATGATCTGGAGGTAGAGCGGCCGTCCGTCGTTCGGATCGAGGTTCACCAGCATCGCCGGCCTGCCGTGGTGTTGCGCATGACTGCAACACTACACCACAAAGAATGCGCAATGCAATAGGGTCAATGCGGTGCGCGTGGCCGACAGCCCCCCGGGAGCCTCCCGGGAGCCGGGGGCCGCGATCCCCCTGGCGCCTTTTCCTGCCCGCTCGAGATTCCTCTCCCTCCCTTGTCGATTTCCGGGATCGCCGTTCGACCATCCTGTAGAGGCGCAGGCTGGGCCGGAGCCCCCGAGCCCCAGGCTGCCACCGAATCGCCAACCAGATCGAAAGGAGAGTTCATCATGACCACAGGAACCGTCCGACTCCACCGAGTTCTCCGCGCCAAACCGGAGCGCGTCTACCGGGCGTTTCTGGATGCCGGCGCCATGGCCAAGTGGCTCCCGCCCTACGGATTCACCTGCAAGGTCCATCACATGGACACCAAGGTGGGCGGCACCTACAGGATGTCGTTTACGAACTTTTCGACGGGAAACGGGCACTCGTTCGGGGGCGAGTACCAGGAGCTCGTGCCGTCCGAGAGAATCCGCTACACCGACCGCTTTGACGACCCCAACCTGCCCGGAGAGATGCAGACGACGGTCACCCTGAAGGAGGTCTCCTGCGGAACGGAGCTCAACATCGTCCAGGAAGGGCTCCCCGAGGCCATCCCGACTGAGATGTGCTATCTCGGCTGGCAGGAGTCGCTGGCGCAGCTTGCGAAGCTTGTGGAGCCCGAGATTCCAGACTAACCGATCCCCTGCTGGGAGCACCTACCGGTCTGAAGGTTTGGTTACAGAGGGGCTGGACGGGATTCGTGGGCTCGGGTTCCCTGCACCTGTCCGGCTCCTATCCGGCGTCTTCAGTGTGCGAGCGCCGCAGGGGCGGATGAGGTGGTGCAGCCTTGGCGCGCAGCAGGGGTGCGATGCGCTCGATCTCGCTCTGGAGATGGTCGACGATCTCCTCCACCCCCGGCCATTCCATCTTGCGTCCCCGCGTTTCGAGATCCTGACAGATCTGTACCAGCCGGCGGGCGCCGAGCTGCGCGCCGCTCCCCTTGAAGGCGTGGGCGACCGAGACCAGATGGCGGTCGTCCTTGGCGGCCAGGGCCAGTCGCAGCTCCTCGAGCCGGCGCGGAGCCTCGGCCAGGAAGCGCTCGATGATCGGCGACACCAGTTCCTGGCCAGTGCTGGCTTGAAGCTGCCGCAACTCCTCGATGTATTCCGGATCGAGCGACTCCACGTCGCCGTTTGTGCTGGTGGTGGGAGGCGGCGCCGCCGTCTCGGCTCCCACCCCGCGGCACAACGCCGCGCGCAGGTCCTTCAGAAGAATCGGTTTGCTCAGGTAGTCGTCCACGCCGGCGGACAGACAGGTCTCGCGGTCCTCGCGCAGGGCGTTGGCGGTCACCGCGATGATTCGCGGACGCTCTTCGGCCGGCCATTCGTCCCGGATGCGCCGCGTCGTCTCGAGCCCATCCATGCGGGGCATCTGGATGTCCATGAGGATGACGTCGTAGCGCTGCCGGCGGAGCGCGGCCAGAGTCTCCTCCCCGTCGGCGGCCACGTCCGCTGCATAGCCCAGCCTCTGCAGCAGGAGGAGCGCCACCCTCTGGTTGACCCTGTTGTCTTCGGCGACCAGGATGCGCAGCGGCGGGAGCCCGGAGCCGGCGATCCCGTCCGAGCTTTCCTCCTCGCGCGGGCCTCCCGGCGGTGCCTTGCCCAAGCCGGGTGGCAGAGCTGTGTCGCCGACCCGGCAGCGGATCGTGAACCGGAACGTGGAGCCCTCATCCGGCGTGCTCTCCACCCAGATCCGGCCGCCCAGCCCTTGGGCGAGCCGGTGGCAGATCGCGAGACCCAGCCCGGTGCCGCCATACAGCCGGCTGGTCGAGGAGTCCGCCTGGCTGAACGGGCGAAACAGGCGGTCCATACGGTCTGCGGGGATGCCGATCCCGGTGTCGCGCACGGCGAAGAGGAGCTCCACCAGCTCACCCGGCGAGCGTTCCGGCGGCGGAGGGGAGCAGGCTTCGACCTGGACGAGGATCTCTCCCGAGGAAGTGAACTTGACCGCATTGCCCAGGAGGTTGACCAGGATCTGGCGCAGCCGCGTGGCGTCGCTCTCGATCACGGCCGGCACCGCGGGATCGATCCGGCAGCCGATCTTCAGCCCCTTGTGCGCCGCCTGGGCGTGGAGCAGGTCGATTGCCTCTTCTACGCATCGGTGGAGGTCGAACGGGGCCGCCTCGATGGCCAGCTTGCCGGCCTCGATCTTCGAGAAGTCCAGGATGTCGTTCAACAGGGCGAGCAGCGACTCGCCGCTGCTGCGGATCGTCCCCACATATTCGCGCTGCTCGGGGGTAAGCCGGGAGCTCGCGAGGATGCTGGTCATGCCGATGACCGCGTTCATCGGCGTGCGGATCTCGTGGCTCACGTTGGCGAGGAACTCGCTCTTGAACCGGTTGGCGCGGTCCGCTTCCTCCTTGGCTGTGCGCGCCTCCTTCTCCGACTGCTCGAGCTCTTGGACCGTTGCTGCGAGGCTCTCGGTGCGCTCGCGGACGAGCTCCTCCAGCCGGAGGGTGCGCTGCTTCAAGGCGACGATCCGCCAGCGCAGGCCCCCGCCGATCACGAGCCCGGCGAGGACGGCGTAGAGCAGATAGGCCCATCCCGTCCGCCAAGGCGAGCGCGGGATCACAAAGGGGATCTCCACCGGCCCGGACACCACGCCTGCGGCATCGCGCCCCCAGACACGGAACCGGTAGGGGCCGGGCGGCAGTTGCAAATACCTCTGCAGCGGCTCGGAGATCCAGTCCGACGGGGCGTCCTGCCGCCCCACGAGCTGGACGCGGTAGCGGGTCTCCGGCTCGCGGAAGAAGCTGAGGAGCGTATATTCCAGGACCAGCTCGGCCGGGCGGTCCTCCAGCCGCAACGGCGCGCCGGTCCATGGGATCTCCCGGCCGTCCACGGTGATGTGCTCCACGAGCAGCGGACTGGGGCCCGGTTGCGGCTCCGGCGCAGACGGGTCGAACGAGGCCACGGCGGTGCTCGACCCTACCCAGAGCCGGCCGGCGCGGTCGACCAGGGAGGCGGACTGGTTGCATTCGCCGAACGGCAGGCCGTCCCGGACCGTGAACGTGTAGACGTCGTACCCGTTCGGATCGCCCGGCCGGGGGGTCAGGCGCGCGACCCCCCGGCCGCTGGCGAGATAGATCCGTCCGCGCGCGTCGTCGAGGATCTGATAGATGACGTTGTTGGGCAGGCGGGCCGGGCTGTTCTTCTCATCGAACACCAGCCAGCGGGGCTCTCCGCCGGAGAGGTTGAGACGGACCGCTCCGCCGTTCGTGCCGATCCAGAGAAACCGCTGTCCTCCGGACCGGACCTCGCGGAGGGCGTTGATCCAGTTGTTCCGCAACGGCGAGGTCCGGGTGTCATAGATGACCTGTTGTCCGGCGGTCCAACGCACCAGCCCGCCGTCGCGGGTCCCGACCCAGAGAACGGGTCCTTCGGCCTCCTGGGTCTCCAGGAGGGTGTAGATCCGGTGGTCCGGCAGCTTGGAATTCTCGGGAGTGAAGACTTCGCATCGGCCCGCGGCGCAACGCACCAGGCCGGAGCTGGTGCCGGCCCAGAGGACCGGGCCAGACGGCGTCCGGCTTTCGACCATCGCGAGCACATTCGCATCCTCCGGAAAACCCGAGGCGATCTCGCGGATGGATGTCCACCGCTCCTTCTCCCAGCGCCACAGGCCGCGGCTCGTCCCGACCCACAGAGCCGAGCCGTGAGGCCCGGTTGTCGGGAGTGCCAGGTTGACCTCGAGATTTTCCAGAGGAGTCCCCGCCCGGAAGACGCTCCAGGTCCCCGCCTCCCAGCGGGCGAGCCCTCCGGTCTCCGTGGAGAACCAGTAGATGGGCCGTTCGGGGGGACCGCTCTCGGCGATATGGTAGATCCAGGCCTGTGGCAGGCCGGAGTTGCGGAAGTCGAGCGCCTTCCACCCGCCCGGATGGAGGACGGCCATTCCTCCCGCGTTCATTCCGATCCACAGGAGAGGCCTCCCACCGCTCCGGCTGGCGAACAGGCGCATGATCTGCTCGGAGGGCAGGCCGGCATTCCGGGAGTTGTAGACGGTCCAGGCTCCGCCGTCCCGGTAGGCCAGACCCTCGGCGGTGCCCACCCAGAGCTCGTCCCCGGCTCCGCTGTCCAGGAGGGCGAGGCTGAGCACACGGTTGCTGGGGAGCCCCTCCTCCGCCGTCCATTTCTCCCCGTCGTACCGCACGAGACCGCCGCCATCCGTCGCGACCCACAGGAGCGAGCGCCCTCCGGAGTGCCCCTCGGCCAGAGCCGAGACTCTCGCCTCCGGGAGCCCGCCGCCGGCAGGAAATGCCGTCCAGCGGCCTCCCGCCCGGCGTGCGAGCCCACGGTCGGTCCCGACCCAGAGGACCGGCCCCTGCTCCGTCCGGAGAGCGAGGAGGGCCGTAATCCGTTCGTGCGGCAAGCCCGTCGCCCGGACGTCGAACACGCTCCAGGTCGAGCCGTCCCACCGCGCGAGCCCCTTGTCCGTTCCCACCCAGAGCACATTCCGGGAGCCGTCCCTCTCCTCGGCCAGACAGAGGATCTG
>DATEIO010000529.1:0-16010 GCA_035278895.1 Thermoanaerobaculia bacterium
TTGCTTCGGCCTTCCCCCGCCCAGGGCGGCCACATAGGGCCGCCCCTACAGGAATTTTCTGGCACGAAAAAGGGCACCCTCGCGGGTGCCCTTTCCATTTCACCGGGAGGGAGGAGCCGATTACAGGTCGGCGGCCTTCAAGCTCGCGGTGAGCTGCTGGATGACGGGCTTCAGGACCTTGTCGAACATGCGGTCGTCGTCCACGCCGCCGCCGACGCCGAAGACGGAGACCTTGACGCTGGCCTCTTCGGCGCGGGCCTCGTCGGCCCAGACGATCTCGCCGGTGTTGCAGTCGATCAGGCGGGCGTTCATCGCGGCCACGAACTTGTTCTTGCCCGCGAACACGCCGCCGCCGCCGCCGCCGACCTTGGTATTGCCGTACTCGGTGACCGCGCCGGCCAAGAGGTAGTTCAGGCCCAGGAGCTTGCCGATCTTCATGGCGGTCTTCGGATCGACGTCACCGGAGAGGGCGAGGTTCTTCTCCTGCATGAGGGCCGCGAGCTGCTCGCGCTCGATCACCCGGAACTTGCCGCTCTTGACGAGCTCGGTGACGAAAACGTCCTGCGCCGCCTCGGCGCCGCCGTGGTACCACCACTGGTTGTCGGCCTTGTTCTTGAACTCGAGCACGGCGACACGCGGCTTGTCGCTGGCAGCGTTGGTGATGGCCGGGACGGCGACCACCGCAAGCAGCAGGGCGGCACACAGGGCGAGGGTTGAAATACGCTTCATGGCTTACTCTCCTTCTATCCGATCGCGTCGGGTGATTGGCTCGGGGAAACTGGAGTTCCCTCCAGTGTAGACGAAGAAACGTCCCGCTGCCAGTGATCCCCTCACCCGAGCTCCTGGGCGTCGACGACACAGAGAGCGGTCATGTTCACGATATCTGAAACTTCGAGGCCGCTCTGGAGCACGTGGACGGGCTTGGCCATGCCGAGCAGGACAGGCCCGATCGCCTCGGCGTTGGCGAGCCGCCAGATCAGCTTGTAGGCGATGTTGGCCGACTGGAGCTCGGGGAAGATGAGGACGTTCGCCGGCTGCTTCAAACGGCTCCAGGGGTAGTTTTCGGTCAGGATCTGCTCGAAGACCGCGGTGTCGGCCTGCATCTCGCCGTCGATCTCCAGGTCCGGGTCGATGGCGGAGACGATCTCGACCGCGCGGCGGACCTTCTTGGCCGACTTGTGCTCGTTCGAGCCGAAGTTCGAAAAAGACAGCATGGCGACGTGCGGCACGATCCCGAAGCGGCGGGCGAAGCTCACGGTCAGGAGGGCGATCTCCGCGAGCTGCTCGGGAGTGGGATCGATGTTCACCGTGGTGTCGGCCAGGAAGAAGAGGCGTCCCCCGACGATCAGGACGTAGGCGCCGGAGACGCGGCCGACCCCTTCCCGGGTGCCGATGATCTGGAGCGCCGGCCGGATCGTCTCGGGGTAGGCCTGGGTGAGCCCGGAGATCAGGCCGTCGGCGTCCCCCATCTCGACCATCATGCTGCCGAAGTAGTTGCGCAGGCGCATCCGCTTGCGGGCTTCGACGAGCGTCATGCCGTCGCGCCGGCGCATCTCGTGGAGCTTCTGGGCGTAGATCTCGAGCTTGTCGCAGGTCTCGTTGTGGATGATCGTGACGCGGTCTTCGGGGAGGTCCAGGGCGCGGAGCCGGTCGGCGATCGCCTCGCGGCGGGCGAGGAGAATGGGGTGCGCGATCCCGTCGTCTACGAGGATCTTGGCCGTGCGCAGGATCTGGTCGTGCTCGCCCTCGGGGAAGACCACGCGCCGGGGATCGCGCCGGGCGCGGTCGATCACCCTCCGCATGAGCTCCAGGCGGCGGGAGATCAGGGTTTCCAGGCGGCGGCGGTAGGCGTCGAAGTCGTCGATCGGGGTGCGCGCCACGCCGCTCTCCATGGCGGCCCGGGCCACGGCCGGGGGCACGCGGAGGAGCACCCGGTAGTCGATGGGCTTGGGGATCAGGTACTCGCGGCCGAAGCGCATGGAATCGAGGCCGTAGGCCTTGAGCACGGCGTCGGGCACGTCCTCCCGGGCGAGGTCGGCGAGCGCCTTGACCGCCGCGAGCTTCATGGTGTCGTTGATGTCGGTCGCCCGCACGTCCAGGGCGCCCCGGAAGAGGAAGGGGAAGCCGAGGACGTTGTTGACCTGGTTCGGGTAGTCGCTCCGGCCGGTCGCGACGATGGCGTCCGGGCGGGCTTCCTTGGCCTCTTCGTAGCCGATCTCGGGATCGGGGTTGGCCATCGCGAAAACGATCGGGTCTTTGGCCATGGAGCGCACCATGTCGGGGGAGACGACGCCGGCCACGGAGAGGCCGATGAAGACGTCCGCCCCTTCCATGGCCTCGGCCAGGGTGCGCAGGTCCGTCTCGACGGCGAACTCCTGCTTGTAGGGGTCCATGCGCTCGGTACGGCCGGCGTAGACGACCCCATGGGTGTCGCAGACCAGGATGTTCTCCCGGCGGGCTCCGAGCTGCACGTAGAGCCGGGCGCAGGAGAGGGCCGCGGCCCCGGCGCCGGAGAACACGATGCGGACCTCCTCGATCTTCTTGCCCGTGATCTTCAAGGCGTTCAGGAGGGCGGCGCCCGAGATGATGGCGGTCCCGTGCTGGTCGTCGTGGAAGACGGGGATGCTCATCTCGGCTTTCAAGCGCCGCTCGATGTCGAAGCAGTCGGGCGCGCGGATGTCCTCCAGGTTGATCCCCCCGAAGGTGGGCTCCAGGAGCTTGACGGTGCGGATGAACTCCTCGGGGTCGGTGGTCGCGACCTCGAGGTCGAAGACGTCGATGCCGGCGAAGCGCTTGAACAGGACCCCCTTGCCCTCCATGACCGGCTTGCCGGCGAGCGCTCCGATGTTGCCGAGCCCCAGGACCGCCGTGCCGTTGCTGATCACGGCGACCAGGTTCCCCTTGGCCGTGTACTCGTAGGCGAGGAGCGGATCGGCTTCGATGGCCTTGCAGGGATAGGCGACTCCGGGGCTGTAGGCGAGCGAGAGGTCCCACTGGGTGGAAGTGGGCTTGGTGGGGACGACCTGGATTTTTCCCTTGGGCTCCCGGGCGTGGTACTCGAGGGCATCCTCCCGGCTGATCTTTTTCATGACCGCGACTCCTCTGGGACAGGGCTCGACGGGACCGAAACAGGTGGCGAAATGCGCGGGGCATCTTACTATGAGGAGCCATGATCGTCGTTCCGGAAGGCCCGAATCTGCTCCTCGTCACCCAGCCGGACCACGCGCATTTCTCCGGGGAGCTCCTGTCGCTCTGGCGGGCCGGCGGCCTGCCCGGCCACCCCCGGCGCGGCGAGCTCCTCTTCGCGGCCCGCGAGCACGACAACGGCTGGCGCGAGGCCGACTCCGCCCCCCGTTGTGACCCCGGGACGAAGCGGCCCTACGACTTCCTCTCCATTCCGCGGGAGGACCGCATCGCGATTTGGGAGCGCGGCACGGCCCGGTACTCCGGGGAGCACCCCTACGCGGCCCTTTTGGTCGTGCGCCACGCCCTCGTCCTCCACGGAGACCGCCGGGGCCAGGAGG
This sequence comes from Thermoanaerobaculia bacterium, assembly GCA_035278895.1. Lineage (GTDB taxonomy): Bacteria > Acidobacteriota > Thermoanaerobaculia > Multivoradales > UBA5704 > DATARR01. The sequence goes on from DATEIO010000529.1 coordinate 3,525, forward strand.
AGTGGGAGCCGTTCCTCGCCTACCTTTCCGAGCTGGAGCAGGGGCTCTTCCAGGAGACCGGCGTTCCCGAGGAGGAGGTGGCGTCCGACTACCGTTTTCTGGATCTGTCCGACCTGATCTCGCTCGCCGCCTGCAACCAGTGGAAGCACCCGTTCGAGCGCCATGGCGTGCGAGGCGAGGTGCGCGGCGAGACCGTCTGCCTCGATCCTTTTCCTCTCGCCGGGGCCACCACCTTCGCCGTGCCCTGCCGGCGCATTCCGGACCGCCCCTACCGGGGGGACGCGGATCTGGGCGGCGAGCTGGCCGCCGCCCGGTGGGGGGAATGGACGGTGCGGGTCGCGGAAATCTAGCTCGGAGCCTTCAGGTCTTCGGGATCGGACCGGGTGGTGAACACGACCTGTTCGAAGACCCGGCGGTAGAGCAGCAGGAGGTCGCTGAAGACCTTGGAGAAAGCCTGGTCGGTGGCCTCGGCCAGAAGCGGGCTTCCCTCGAAGAGGGGAGGGGGAAAGACCCGCTCTTCCCGGAAGAAGGCGGGCAGCGGCTCCGGGGCGCCGCCGTTGCCTCCCTCGGGCCGCGCCAGGTCCGCGGCGCGCCGGTCCACGAGATACAGGGTGTAGAAGAACTCGAAGTGCCCGACCTCCAGGGCTTTCAAGACTTTTTCCAGGGAATCGAGCTTCGGCAGCTCCTTGCCGTTTTCGTACTTCGAGAGCTGGCTCTTGCCGATCCCCGCCTCCCGGGCGGTCAAGGCCTGGCTCTTGCCCCGGAGCTCGCGCAGGAGGCTGAGCGTCCGGCCGAGATTGACGAACATGGTCATGAAAAGAAATGTATCGGGTGGACGCTACGGGATGCAAGCGTAAATACCTGTCCTCCAAGCACTTACGGGCACTGCGAGTAGCCGTTGTGAGCTACAAGTAGTGCTTTTCGAACACGCCGAAAGGAAAGCGGGAGCGAATCGGTCCTCCCGGTATCCGAAAAGAAGAGGCCGGGAATCAGCGTTTCTTCTTGCGGGTCCGCGGAGGAGGTCCGGCCGGAGCCTCCGGCGCGCCGGAGCCGGTCTCTTCCTGCGGTGCCGGGGCGGCCTGCCTGGGCACGACCCGGAACAGCACGACCACGTCTCCGACCTCGATGGCCCCCTGCGCGATGGGGCGCGGCGAATCGAGCGTCGCGTGGACGAAGGACTCCACCTTGCCGAGGACGTCCTGGATCTCCTGCGTCCAGCGCTCCTTTTCAGGCTCCCGGGAGCTGGGAGCCGCCTTGGAAGCGCGCCCGACCTCCCGGGCCTCGGACTCCACGAGCTCGTAGCGCCGGAAGAACTCGCGGCGGCTCACGCCCTGGGAGGAGAGGATCTTCTCCAGGGTCGAGAGCGTGGCCTCCTGGTGCCCGTTCTCGATCCGGGAGAGCTGGCCGCGGCCCAGGCCGGCCTCCTTGCCGATCTCTTCCAGGGTCTTGCCCCGGTCCTTGCGGAGCCGGCGCAGGGTCTCCCCGACGTAGGCGAACATTTCCACGCCGGGCAATGTATCGGCAACGGCGTGGCCTTTCAAGCATAAGTTCTTTGATGTGAGTATCTTAGACAGACGATGCGAATTGCCTCGGGAGGTGAGTTGTTTCTCTCGCCGTGATGGAATCGATCGAATCGGGACAGGTTCGCGGCAACAAAGGCCGATCCAGGCAACAAGATTCTGTGGCGAGAACTTCCTCGGAAGGAGGCTGCGAGCTCACGTTCGGTGAGGCTCCGGGAGGGGGATCGCCATGCTACCCTTGAGGCAATGGAAATCCAGGAACGGGCCGGTGAGGCGCCTCAGGGCGCGGCGGAGGCATTGAGGGTTCTGATGCCCTCGCCGATCGGCTCCCTGGGCGTCGAGCTCACGGGCACCGCGGTGACGCGCCTCGTCATCGCGCCGGACGAGAGGGAGGCGCAGGCTTTCGTGGCCCTCCCCGAGATCGACGGCTCCGACTTCCTGGACGAGGTCTTCGGCCGCCTCTCCGAGTACTTCGCCGGAGCCCGGCGGAAGCTTGACCTGGAATACGACCTCGGGACCTCCGGGTTGGACGGCTTCGCCCGCCGCATCCTCAAGGAGGCGGCCAAGATCGCCTACGGAAGGACCCGCACCTGCCAGGAGATCGCCCAGGCGGCGGGCCGGCCCGACGCGAGTCGGCAGGTCCTCTCGATCCTCCTCGAGAACCCGATTCCGATCGTGATCCCCTGCCACCGCGTGGTGGCCGGAGGGGGCGGGATCGGCAGCTACGCCGGAGGGGGCGAGCGCAAGCGCTGGCTCCTCGATCTGGAGAGCCGGGACGTCGACACGGTCTGAGGAGAACGTTTCCTCATCCGGAACGCCCGGGCCGGCGTAGAAGAGGGTACGGATCGTCTATGCACCCACCCGAAGAGACCCTGCTCGCCTTTGCCACCGGTCAGGCCGACCTGCCTCACCGCGTGCTCCTCGAAGGGCATCTGAGCTCCTGCCCCTCGTGCCGCGCCACGGCCGGGGAGATGAGCGCGGTCGGTGGAGAGCTCCTGCTGCGGCTGGACGTCCCCGAGCTTCCGACGGGCCACCTCTGGGAGCAGCTGCGCCGCCGGATCGAGGCGCTCCCGCCCGGCCCGCCGCCCAATCCCCTCCTCGCGGGAGTCCCCCTGCCCGACGGAGCCCGCCGCGAGCTCCCCGAGATCCGGGAGCTGCGCTGGCGCTGGCCGCTCGTGCGCGGGGCCCGTTACGCCGTCCTTCTGCGCGACCGCGGAACCGGCAGCGTCCTGATCCTCGCCCGCATGGGGCCCCGCCGGATCTTCCCCCGCCACCTCCATCTCGGCCCGGAAGACCTCCTCGTCCTGGCCGGAGGCTACGAAGACTCCCGGGGGACCTGGGAAGCCGGCGCCTACGCCGCCTACGCGCCGGGCACCGAGCACCGGCCCGCGACCGAGCCGGACGAAGAGTGCTGGACGCTCACCCGTCTCGAAAAGCCGAACCTCTTCCTGGGCTGGAGAGGCTGGGCCCAACGTCTCCTCCGCCTCGGCTAAGCCTCCGGTTTTCCCCCCGTCCGTGTTTGTCCAAGATCGTCCGTGTCCGTCCAGTTTCTCCGCGCAAAATTCTTGACAAGATCTGTACAACCTGGATAATCCTTCCTGGGTTGGGGTGGGAGACGTACCCATGGCAGGAGGTTCAGATGCGAGAGCGCGTAACGATCGTCGGAGCCGGCCCGGGGGGGCTCGCTTCCGCCATTCTCCTCGCGGGAGCGGGGCTCGACGTCACGGTTCTGGAGAGGTTGCCCCGGGTGGGAGGACGCACTTCGGCGATCGAGGAGAACGGCTTCCGGTTCGACGTGGGGCCGACGTTCTTCCTCTATCCCAGGGTCCTTGAAGAGATCTTCGAATCCGTGGGCTACGACCTCCACCGCGAGGTCCCCATGGTGCGGCTCGACCCGCAGTACCGGCTCGTGTTCGGGGCGGGCGGCGAGCTCGTGGCCACCCCGGACATCGCGCGGATGGACCGGTCGGTCGCGGAGCTTTCGCCTTCCGACGCGGGCGCCCTCGCGCGGTTTCTGGACGACAACCGGGACAAGTTCGAGCGCTTCCGCCCCTGCATCGAGTCGCCCTTCCTGAGCTGGAAGGACCTCGTCTCGCCCCGGATGTTGAAGCTCCTTCCGCAGGTGCGGCCGTGGCGGTCGCTCGAGCGGGAGCTGGCCTCCTACTTCAGCGATCCGCGCGTGCGGCTCGCCTTTTCGTTCCAGTCGAAGTACCTGGGCATGTCCCCCTTCCAGTGCCCGAGCCTGTTTTCGATCCTGTCGTTTCTGGAGTACGAGTACGGTGTGTTCCACCCGGCCGGGGGGTGCGGCGCGGTGACCGAGGCCATGGCCCGGGTGGCGCGGGAGCTGGGGGTGGACGTCCGGCTGAACGAGCCGGTGCGCGAGGTGCTGTTCGAAGGGAGGCGGGCCGTGGGGGTGCGGACCGCCGCGGGGACCTACCGCTCGGACGCGCTCCTGATCAACGCCGACTTCGCCCGCGCCATGACGCGGCTCGTGCCGGACGCTCTGCGCCGCCGCTGGACGGACCGCCGGATCGAGACGAAGAAGTTCTCCTGCTCGACCTTCATGATGTACCTGGGGATCGACGGGCTCTACGACGACGTGGCCCACCACACGATCTACATCTCCGAGAATTATGAACGGAACCTGGACGAGATCGAGCACCGGCACGTGCTGTCGGACGATCCGTCGTTCTACGTCCAGAACGCCTCGGTGACCGACCCGACGCTCGCCCCGCGCGGCATGAGCACGCTCTACGTCCTGGTGCCGGTGACCCACGAGCACCCGAACGTGGACTGGAGCCGCGAGCGCGACCGCTTCCGGTCCCTCGCCCTCTCGCGCCTCGCGAAGATCGGGATTGAGGACGTCGAGAGCCGGATCCGCTATGAGCGCGTCGTGACCCCCCGCGACTGGGACCGGGGGTTCGAGATCCACCGCGGTGCCACGTTCAACCTGGCGCACAACCTGGGGCAGATGCTCCACTTGCGGCCGCGCAACCGCTTCGAGGACCTGGACGGCGTCTACCTCGTGGGCGGCGGCACCCACCCGGGGAGCGGCCTGCCGGTCATCTTCCAGTCGGCCCTTATCACGTCGCGCCTGATGATGGAGGACCTCGGGGTGCGGGCCCTCCCCCGGGCGGTCTCGCGGATCTCTCCGGTCGAGCGGGAATCCCCGCTGGCGGAGGCGGTGTAGGCCATGGAAGCGGCGCGGGAGGCGCAGGCGGTCTGGGCCTCGCGGCCGGTCGCGGAGCGCCTGCGGACGCTCCGCGCCCTGCGCCATCTCCTCGCCGCCCGGTCTGCGGAGCTCGTGGCCGCGGCCCGCGGAGCCGGGGACCGGTCCGAGGACGAGATTCTCTCCTCCGAGGTGATTCCGCTCGCCGACGCCTGCCGGTTCCTGGAGCGCGAGGCGGAGCTCCTTCTCGCCCCGCGCCGGCTGGGGAGCGAAGGGCGTCCCTTCTGGCTCTCCGGGGTCGAAGCCGAGGTCCGCCGCGAGCCGCTGGGGCTCGTGCTGGTGGTGGCTCCGTCCAACTACCCGCTCTTTCTGCCCGGAGTCCAGGCCCTCCAGGCGCTCGCCGCCGGGAACGCCGTGCTCTGGAAACCAGGCCGGGGAGGGAGCCCCGTGGCCCGGCGGGTGGCCGCGCTGGCGGCCGAGGCGGGGCTCGACCCGCGGCTTCTGACCGTGCTGCCCGAAGACCCGGAGAGGGTCCGGTCCGCGCTCGACGCCGGGGTCGACAAGGTGCTCCTGACCGGGTCGGCCTCGACGGGCCGGACGGTGCTGGCCGAGCTCGCCTCGCGGCTGGTGCCGGCCACGATGGAGCTGTCCGGCTGCGACGCCCTGTTCGTCCTCCCCGGCGCGGATCTGGACCGGGTGGCCCGGGCGGTCCATTTCGGCCTGACCCTGAACGGCGGGGCCACCTGCATCGCACCGCGGCGGATCTTTGCTCCCCACGCCCTGGCGGACCGCCTCGGAGAGCGGATCGCCACGCTCCTCGCCGAGCTTCCCGCCCCGAGGATCTCGCTCACGCCCGTTTCCGGTCCGGAGGAGGCCCTGGCTGCCGCCGCCCCCTGTCCCTACGCGCTGGGGGCCTCGGTCTTCGGCCCCGAAGAGGAGGCGGTCGGGTTCGCCTCGCGGGTGCGGGCCGGGGTGGTGGTGGTCAACGACGTGATCGTGCCCACGGCCGACCCCCGGCTTCCGTTCGGCGGCCGGGGGGAGAGCGGCTTCGGCGTGACCCGCGGGGCCGAGGGGCTCCTGGAGCTGACCGTTCCGAAAGTCGTTTCCATCCGGCGGGGGAGGAGGCTCCCCCATCTCGAAGAGCGGCATCCCGAGGACGCCGCCCTCTTCCGCGCCTATCTCACCCTGACCCACGGAGGCGGCCTGCGGGCGCGCCTCCTGGGCCTTTCCGCCCTGCTCGCCGCCCTCGCCCGGAGGGGGCGCGGCTTCGGACGTTCCTCTTAGGAGAAGATCATGGCTCAATCCACGGATCGGATCGCCGTCATCGGCGCGGGGCTGGGCGGGCTTGCCGCGGCGGTCACGCTCGCCGCGCGCGGCCACCGGGTGACGCTCTTCGAGCGCAATCCCTGGCTGGGAGGAAAGGCCGCGGTGCTCTCCGAGCAGGGCTTCCGCTTCGACATGGGGCCCACCATCCTCACCATGCCCTCCGTGCTTTCGCGGATCTTCGCGGAGGCGGGGCGGGACATGAATCGGGAGCTGGACCTGGTGGCGCTCGACCCGCAGTGGCGGTGCTTCTTCGAGGATGGCTCGACCCTCGACCTGATGGCCGATCCCGGCCGCATGGAGGCGACGCTCAACGCCTTCGCCCCCAGGTCGGGCGCGGCCGAGGGGTACGGCCGGTTCCTGGGGATGGCCGAGCGCCTCCACGGGATCTCGGACCGCTATTTCTTCTGGCGCTCGGTCGGCTCCGTCTCCGACACCTTCGACGCCGGCACCACCTTCAAGGCGTCGGTCCTGGGCGACCTTCTCGCCCTGCGCTTCGGCCGCACGGTGGCGGGCACGGTGCGCCACCACGTGAAGGAGCCGCGGGTGGCCCAGATGCTCGACCACTTCACCCAGTACGTGGGCTCGGCGCCCGACGCCTCTCCGGCCGTGCTCTGCGGAATCGCCCACATGCAGACCTCGGAAGGAATCTGGTATCCGATGGGCGGCACCCGGGCCGTGCCCGTGGCGCTCAAAAAGCTCGCGGTCGAGCTCGGCGTCGAGGTGCGGGAGGGCACGGGCGTACGGCGGATCGTGACCGAGGGACGGCGCGTCACCGGGGTCGAGACCGATTCCGGCGAGCGGATCCCCGTGGCCGCCGTGGTCTCGAACTCCGACGCCGTGCGCACCCACCGGGAGCTCCTCGAAGGGCACCGCGCCGCGCGCCGCTTCGAGGGCCGGAGGCGCTACGAGCCGGCCTGCTCCGGAGTGGTCCTCTACCTGGGGCTCGACCGCGCCTATCCGCACCTCCTCCACCACGACTTCGTGTTCTCGCACGATCCCGAGGAGGAGTTCGACTGGATCTACCGGAAGGGGGAGCTGGCGCCCGATCCGACCTGCTATCTCTGCGCTCCGGCGCGGACCGAGCCGGGAGTGGCTCCCGAAGGGGGCGAGGCGCTCTACGTGCTCGTCCACACGCCGTACCTGCGGAGCCACCACGACTGGAAGCGCATGCTTCCGGGCTACCGCAAGGTGATCCTCGACAAGCTCGCGCGGACGGCGGGGTTGGAAGACCTCGAAGAGCGGATCGTCTTCGAGGCCGCGCTCACGCCGGAGGACATCCACACCCGCTACCACGTGCTGAACGGGGCAATCTATGGCTTGGCAAGCCACGGGCGGATGCTCGGCGCCTTCAAGCCGGCCAACCGGAGCCGGGATCTCGAAGGCCTCTACCTGGCCGGCGGCGCGGCGCACCCGGGGCCGGGCATGCCCATGGTGCTGATGTCCGGCTGGATCGCCGCCGACTCGCTCGACAAGGACGGGATTGCCGCCGCCCCCGCCCGGGCGCGGCGGAGCGCTTAGCGGCTCTTTTTTTGCAAAGCAAACTTCGAACGTGGACGACCGGCATCCAGCCAGGAGCGAACGGGACGGGAGCTCCTCCCCCGAGCTCTCGCCCCTGCTGCTCTCCGCCTTCGGGCGCTACTCTGAGCACTACCTCTCGCGCCACTTCCACGCCGTGCGCCTGTCGAAGTCGCAGCGCCCGGACCCGGTGGCGGTCCGGGACAAGCCGCTCATCGTCTACTTCAACCACCCGGCCTGGTGGGACCCCCTGATCTGCCTGCGCCTGGCGCACCAGCTCTTCCCGGAGCGGCGGCACTACGGGCCGATCGATGCCACGGCGCTCGGCAAGTACCGGTTCTTCGAGCGGCTGGGCTTTTTCGGCGTTGAGCCCGGGACCGCGCGCGGTGCCCGCCGCTTCCTTGCGATCTCCCAGGAGATCCTCTCCCGGCCGGACGCCGCCCTGTGGATCGCGGCCGAGGGGCGCTTCACCGACCCGCGCGAGCGGCCGGTCAAGCTGCGCTCGGGGCTCGGCCACCTCGCCTCCCGGTCGCGGCAGGCCATGCTCCTCCCGCTCGCGATCGAGTATCCGTTCTGGGAGGAGAAGTTCCCCGAGGCGCTCGCCCGCTTCGGCGAGGAGCTTCCGGCGTCCGACGCCGACATGGGGCCGAGCGACTGGACGGCGGTCCTCGAAAACCGGCTCGAAGAGGCGCAGGACGCCCTCGCGGCCGAGTCGCTCGCGAGGGACACCGCCCGTTTCGACGTCCTTCTCGGCGGCAGCGCCGGGGTGGGCGGGGTCTACGACATGTGGCGCCGGTTGAAGGCGCGGGTCAAGGGCGAGCGCTTCCGCCCCGAGCACGGAGACGAGGAGCTTTGACGACCCTGGCCGTCATTGCGGCTCTCTGCGCGCTCCTGCCGGCGCTGGTTTTCTGGCGCAATCTCCGGCTCTTTGCGCCCCCTCCGCAATCCACACCAGGGCGTCCGGCGATCTCGGTCCTCATCCCGGCGCGCAACGAGGAGGGGGCGATCGGCGGCGCGGTCGAGGCCGCCCTTGCGAGCACGGAGGTGGACCTCGAGGTCGTGGTGCTGGACGACCAGTCGGAGGACCGGACCGCGGAGATCGTCCGCGCGATCGCCGCCCGGGACCCGCGGGTTCGCCTGGAAACGGCGCCGCCTCTCCCCGCGGGCTGGTGCGGCAAGCAGCACGCGTGCGCCATCCTCGCCCGGCACGCCAGAAATCCCCTGCTCCTGTTCGTGGACGCCGACGTGCGCCTGGCGCCTTCCGGCCTCGCCCGCGCCGCGGCTTTCCTCGACGCCTCGGGGGCGGATCTCGGGAGCGGCTTTCCCCGGCAGGAGACGGTCACGTTCCTCGAGCGGCTGCTCATCCCGCTCATGCACTTCATCCTGCTGGGGTTCCTCCCCATGGCCCGCATGCGGCAGAGCCGCCACCCGGCCTACGGCGCCGGCTGCGGCCAGCTCTTCCTGGCGCGCCGGGAGGGCTATGAGAAGGCCGGCGGGCACGCGGCGATCCGCGGCTCGCTCCACGACGGCGTGGCCCTCCCGCGGGCCTTCCGCGAGGCCGGGCTCGCCACCGACCTCTTCGACGCCACGGACGTGGCCTCCTGCCGCATGTACAGGAACGCGGGAGAGGTCTGGCGCGGCCTGGCCAAGAACGCCGTCGAGGGGCTCGCCTCCCCGGGGAAGATCGTCCCCGTCACGGCCCTCTTCCTCCTCGGCCAGGTGCTGCCGCCGGTCCTGCTCGTCCTGGCGATCACAGGCGTCCTTCCTCTCGCCGTTCTGGCTCCGGCGGCCGTGGGCACGCTCGCGGTCTACCTGCCGCGCCTCGCCGCGGCCCGGCGGTTCCGCCAGCCGGTGGACGGCGCGCTCCTCCAGCCGCTCGGAATCCTGGTGTTCCTCGCCATCCAATGGACGGCGCTCGGCAGGAAGCTCCTCGGCCGGCCCGCGGGCTGGAAGGGACGGACGTACAGCCCCAGCCCGGCGCCGTGAGGCTCAGGCCGCGTAGCGGACGATCTCGGCAGCCTGCGGCCATCCTCCCCTGAGGAAGGCTTCGGCCGCGGGGAAGAACTCCTGGGGGCGCTCGATGTAGGGGTGGTGGCCGGAGCCCTGGATGTGCAGGAACCTGGCATTGCCCGCGTGAGCCGCCCACTCGCGGGAGGCTTCGAGCGGCACCACGTCGTCCGTCCCCTGGAGCACGAGGAGCGGCATCTCGAGGCTGGAGAGACGCGGGCGGAAATCCCAGCCCTCCATCTTGGGGATGATGTGCTCGAAATAGAGCGGCATGGTGCGCTGCGGCCACTCGTTGGGGAAGGAGCAGACGTCGTCCAGCGGGAAGCGGGAGGCGGCGCCGAGTTCGCCCATCATGGCCGGGAGGAGGAAGTAGAGGAACCAGGCGCGGCAGTAGGCGACCGGGTCCTCCTGGTCGATCCCCTCGCGCTGCATCTCTTCGAGCCGCGGGATGCCCGGCGGGTGGATCAGGATCTCCGAGGAGGGCGTCTCCTGCGTCCACTCTCCCGGGATCTTGGGCGTGATCGGGGAGACGAGGAGCATGCGCGAGACCCGCTCCGGGTTCTCCAAGGCATAGAGGGCCGTGACCGCGGCGTGGTAGGACGAGCCCACGAGGGCCATGCGCTCGAGCCCGAAGTAGCGCCGCAACGCCTCCAGATCCGCCACGTCCTCCTCGACCGAGAGGTGCCGCCCGTCCGTCACGGCGGAAGACCGGCCGCGGCTCCTCGGATCATAGAGGATCAGGCGCCGCCCTTCCGCGAGCGGATGGAGAAGGTCCGCCAGCCAGTTGGCGTTCGGCACCACCACCGTCTCCGGTCCCTCGCCGAGGATCCGGTAGTAGAGGTGGAGGCCCGGCCGGACGAACGCGAATCCCTCGCTGCTCTTCATCACGCCGGATCGTATCCTACTCTCCGCCGCCGCAACTCGGGATGTAAATTGTACGAGCTCCTACTTCCGCTTCCTGCGGATGGCCTGGACGAGGTCGTCCTTCTTCATCTTGCTGCGCCCTTCGATTTTCAGGTCGCTCGCGATGTTCTTGAGCTCATTGACCGTCCGGCCTTCCAGCGACCGGTTGGGGTTGCCCGTCCCCTGGGTCGTCTTGTTGGGGGTGCGCCCCTCCTCGCGCCGGTTCTTGTTCACCGTGCGGGCGGCGATCTCCTTGGCCCGCTTTTCGGGCATGCCGCGCTCTTCCGAGCTGTCCTTGATGTGCTCGTACATGCGCTCGTCTTTGTTGCTCCAGGCAGTCGGCATGATTCCTCCTTTCTCGATCGTCAGGGAACGGCGGCCACCACGGCCCCCTCTTCCACTTCGACCGGAACCTCGAAGATCCGGAACGACGGCCGTTCCGGGTAGGAATGCTTCAAGAGCTGCACGCTCACGTTGTAGACCGGCACGCCGGTCGCCGTCTTCCCCTCCGGCTGGCCGCGGTGGGCGTGGCCGTGGAACACGGCGTGGACCTTGTACCGGTTGATCGGCTCCTCCAGGCGGCTGGAGCCCAGGAAGGGGAAGATCTCGACCGGCTCCCCCTCGACCGTCTCCTGGATCGGCGAGTAGTGGAGCACGGCGATCCGCGGCTTGACCCGCAGGCGGGCGAGCGCCGATTCGAGCTTCAGCGCCTCGTCGACCGCCTCGCGCACGAACTCCTTGATGATCTTCTCTCCCCAGGGGCCCAGGGCCCGCTTGCCGAAGCCGCCGCAGAACCCCTTGACCCCCGCGAACCCCACCCCGTCGATCTCGCAGGCGTCGCCGTCCAGCACCCGGATGCCGTTTTCTGTGAGGATCGCCTTGATCTCGTCCTCTTTGCTCCCCTCGAAGTCGTGGTTGCCGAGAACGGCGATCACCGGCACGCTGACTGCCGCGTGGATCTCGCGGGCCAGGGCGTGCGCTTCCTCCGGCAGGCCATGGTCCGTCAGGTCGCCACAGAGGAGCAGCACGTCCGCCTCGCGCCCCGCCTGGGTCAGGAGCTCCCGGACCTGCGTGGGCTCGGGAGTCCGGGTGTAGTGAAGGTCGCCCAGCGCGCCGATCCGCAATATTCCGTTCTTCCGCTTCATCGTCCCCTCCTCGTCGCTCCCCGGAAATGGCAAGACACGTGCCAGACGCGTGGTATGCCTCTTGCTGTCACAGGAGAGCCTCAAGGGAGAGACGACCCCATGGCGATCCTCAACATGATCGATTTCAAAGACGGCAAAACCCCGGAAGAGCCGGCCGGCGAGGAGATCCTCTCGGCCGAGGCCCGGGATTTCTATCGCCGCGTCATGACTGCTCTCGAGGAAGAGCGGCTGCCTTTCCTGGTCGGCGGCGCCTACGCCTACGCGCGCTACACCGGCGTCGTGCGGCACACCAAGGATTTCGACATCTTCGTCCGCCCGCGCGATTTCGAGCGCACCCTGGAAATCTTCGAAAAGATGGGCTTGAAGACCGAGCGCAGCTTCGCGCACTGGCTCGGCAAGGGATTTGAGGGCGAGCACTTCGTGGACGTGATCTTCAGCTCCGGCAACGGCGTCGCCCGGGTGGACGACCTCTGGTTCGAGCACGCGGTCGACGAGGAGGTGCTGGACACCCCCGCGAAGCTCATCCCCGCCGAGGAGATGATCTGGTCCAAATCCTTCATCATGGAACGCGAGCGCTACGACGGGGCCGACGTGGCCCACCTGCTGCTCCACACCGCCGAGACTCTCGACTGGCAGCGCCTGCTCTACCGCTTCGGCTCGAACGGCGACTGGCGGGTGCTCCTCTCCCATCTCGTCCTGTTCGGCTACATCTATCCGGGGGAGGCCCACCGGATTCCGGCGTCCGTGCTGGAGACCCTGGCCGGGCGCCTGAACCGCCGGGAAGAGGGAGAGCCGGCCGAAAACCGCCTCTGCCGGGGGACCATCCTCTCCCGCTCGCAGTACCTGATCGACGTCGGGCGCTGGGGCTTCAAGGACGCCCGCCTGCGCCCGGTCGGCAACA
>DATEIO010000530.1:0-8265 GCA_035278895.1 Thermoanaerobaculia bacterium
CGTCTCGCGCGACCGCCTGATCACCCAGCTCGAAGCCCTGCGCCAGTGGGACACCGGCTTTGCCCCGCCCGTGACCTACGGCCCCAACCGCCGCCTCGGCGCGCGGGGGGCCTACGTGGTGAAGCTCGATCTCGCGAAGAAAACGTTCGAGCCGGCGGGCGGCTGGGTGGCGGTCGAGTAGGGCGCCCCACGCGGACGAACACGGACGAACAGGGACTTTCACGGACAGAGGATTGGGCGTCCGTGGAGGTCCCTGTTCGTCCGTGAAAGTCCGTGTTCTTCTGTAATCCTCCTGTAAGGCACGCCTCCCTAGACTCTCCTCACTTCTCGCAGTTCCTCCCCAGAGCAGCACCCCAACTAGCTCCTGAAAACAGGCGTTCCCTACGCCGAAGGAGGAGGTCATGGAAGAGCTGTTACGGAGATGGAAGTCTCTCATGGTGACGGTGGGGCTGATTCTGGCCGCCCTGCCGGCTGCGGCCCAGGATTCCAGGACGTGCGCCCGGTGGATCAAGGCGGACGTGGTCGCGATCGATCAGCCCTGGTTCTGGAACCGTTATGGAGCGCTCGAGCCGCAGGGGATGATGTATGCCCTGCGGCGCGACGTGGTGAGCCTGGACGACGCGGACGGCCTGCCGCCGAGCGACAAGCCGCTTTCAGCCGGCAACGTCCGCCTGCGCATCGACAAGCGCCCGCGGCCTCTCGTGCTGCGCGTCAACGAAGGCGACTGCCTGGAGATCCAGTTCCAGAATCTTCTCGACCCGAACAGCTTCGACGAGGAGGCGCCTCATACTCGGGCGGCGTCGGTCCACGTGGTGGGGCTCCAGCCGCTCACGATCGACGACGACGGCTCGAACGTGGGGAACAACGTGTCGTCCGTGGTCGATCCCGGCGCGAGCGCGGTCTACCGCCTCTATGCCGAGCGCGAGGGGACGTTCCTGATCCACAGCCTGGGCGCGGTCGCGGGCGGGGAAGGCGACGGTGGGAGCATCTCGGCCGGCCTCTTCGGCGCGGTAAACGTGGAGCCCACGGGCTCGACGTGGTACCGCAGCCAGGTGACGCAGGAGGAGCTGGCCTCGATCTCGACCTTTGAGAAGGGCTATCCAAAGGTCGATTACGACGGGACGTATACGAGCGGTCCGCACGCCGGCCTGCCGGTGCTCGCGATGCTTCAGGGCACCGAGATCGTCCACAGCGATTTGACGGCCGTGATCGCCTACGGCAACCATCCGGCGTCCACCAAGGTCTATCCGGACCGGAACGAGCCGTTCCGCGAGTTCACGATCATCTTCCACGATGAGATCGGCGCGGTGCAGGCGTTCCCGCACTTCTATGACAAGCAGCTCGCGTTCACGCTCCACGGCGCGCGCGAGGGCTTCGCGATCAACTACGGCACCGGCGGCGCGGGCGCCGAGATCCTCGCCAACCGCCTGGGCGTGGGCCCGGTGTGGGACTGCGTGGAGTGCAAATACGAGGAGTTCTTCCTCTCCTCCTGGGCCGTGGGCGACCCCGCGATGATCGTCGACGTGCCGGCCAACGCTCCCTGCGATCAGAATGTGGACGCATTGAAAAAGGGTTACAACTGCAGCCCGACTCCCGGCCCCAAGGCCACCAAGGCGTTCTATCCGGAAGATCCGTCGAACGTCTATCACAGCTACTTGAACGACAACGTGAAGTTCAGAAACCTCCACGCGGGGACGGACGATCACCACATCTTCCACCTGCACGCCCATCAGTGGCTCCACACGTCCAAGAGCGATCTCTCGTCCTACAAGGACAGCGAGGCGATCGGCCAGGGCGCGGGGATGACCTACGAGATCACCCACGGCGGCAGCGGCAACCTGAACAAGACCGCGGGCGACTCGATCTTCCACTGCCACTTCTATCCGCACTTCGCGCAGGGCATGTGGAGCCTCTGGCGCGTGCACGACGTGCTGGAGCTGGGGACCGAGCTCGACAAGGAGGGGCGCCCCGCCGAGAAGTCGCGCGCGCTGCCGGACGGCGAGATCGCCGCGGGCACGCCGATTCCCGCCGTGGTGCCCATGCCCACGCTCGCCATGGCGCCGCTCCCCACGCCGGTGTGGATCGAAAGCGGCCAGGTGGTGGGCGGCAACGATCCGGTGCAGATCCAGCAGCTCATGGCGGACCTGGGGCTCGATGCCTGGTATCCGGGCTATCCGTTCTTCGTGCCCGGCTGGTCCGGCCACCGGCCGCCGCAGCCGCCGCTCGACACGATCCACGACGGCGGCCTGGCCCGGCACGTGGTGCTCGCCGGGACCTCGCATCACACCGAGACCCGCTACGACATGAGCAAGGAGCTCGAACAGCTCAAGGTGGAGTGGATTCCCGAGAGCGGCCACCTGATCGAAAAATACGCGATGGATTTCCACGCCCAGGCGAGCCACGCGACGATGACGCCCGAAGGCAACCCCGGAGCGTTCGCGACCAACGGCAAGAAGCCGATTGCGGGCGCGCCGTACGCCGATCCGTGCCCCGTGGGCATCACGCCGCGCGTCTACAAGGCGGCCAACATCCAGATCGACGCCGTGCTCAACAAGGCCGGCTGGCACTTCCCGCAGCAGCGTCTCATCACTCTGTGGGAGGACGTGGATTCGACCCTCTCCGGCACGCGTCCGCCCGAGCCCTTCTTCTTCCGGGCCCACAGCGGCGAATGCGTGGAGTTCTGGCACACGAACCTGGTGCCCAATGAATACCAGCTGGACGACTTCCAGGTGCGCACGCCTACGGACATCCTGGGCCAGCACATCCACCTCGTGAAGTTCGACGTGCTCGCCTCGGACGGCGGCGGAAACGGGTTCAATTACGAGGACGGCACGATGTCGCCCGAAGAGGTGCAGGAGAGGATCTGCGCGATCCGCCGGGCGAACAACTGCGGCGAGCCCGCGACCGGCCACTGCACGTTCTCCGGGCCGGCCACCACGAGCTGCCCGGTGCCTTCCGTCCACCCCTTCTTCCAGGGCAAGCAGGATGCGGATTGTGACGAGGTCAACGACTGGCTCGGCGCCCAGACCACGGTCCAGCGCTGGTACGCCGATCCGATCCTCACCACCGACAACAAGCAGCGCACGCTCCGAACCGTGTTCACCCACGATCACTTCGGCCCCTCGACCCACCAGCAGGTGGGCCTCTACGCCGGCCTGATCGTGGAGGAGCCGGGGACGGTGTGGAAGCACAATGAGACCGGAGCCCTGCTCTCGACCGGCCGCGACGACGGCGGCCCCACCTCGTGGCAGGCCGTGATCAGCAGCCCGGACGTGAAGAAAGAGTTCCGCGAGTTCATGATCGAGTTCGCCGACTTCCAGCTCGCCTACGAGCCGGGCGGCCCCAAGTGCCCGAGCCCGAAGACCGGCTGGATCGACACTGCGCGCGCGATCAATCCGCCGGGAAGGAAGCTCGTCGGACCGCACTCGATCTATGAAAAGCCGGACGTCTGCCCGACCGTCGACGACGTGCAGCCGTTCCCGGGCACCGCGGGCACGCCGTACGCTCCATGTCCCGAGTCGGTCTCGGCCGACGATCCCGGAATGAGCGTGGTCAACTACCGGAGCGAGCCGTTGGCGCTTCGCGTCCGCGATCCGCTCACCAACGATCAGGCTTCGGGCCTGCCGGGCGACCTCTCCTTTGCGTACGAAACGCGGACGGACCGGGCCGATCCCGAGTTCAACGTGCTTCCGTACGCGCCGCACCAGACCTACGTTCCGTACCCCGCGCTGACCAGCGGTCTGCACGAGGGCGATCCGTTCACGCCGCTGCTCCGCGCCTACGAAGGAGACCGCGTCGTCGTCCGCACGCTTGTGGGAGCGCACGAGGAGGAGCACAACTTCACGGTCCACGGCAATAAATGGTTGTTCGAGCCGCACCGCAAGGATTCGGGCTGGCGCAACTCCCAGAACATGGGGATCTCCGAGTGGTTCGACTTCGAGATCGGGCGCGTGCCCTCGCTCCAGGACGGCCAGGAGGTGGACTTCCTCTACAAGCCCACGGCCGCGGCCGAGTACCAGTGGAACGGCACGTGGGGTCTGATCCGCGTGTACCGCGACGTGACCAAGGACCTGATCGTTTTGAACAATCTGAACCCCGACGCCAAGGTGGTGGAGGCCTCGACCGACACCTACGCCCGCATCACGCAGGAAGAGGCGGAAGGTCTGCGGGTCCCGCTCGGCCGGACCACGTCCTCGACGGGCCTGGTCACCGGCGCGGCGAGCATCGGGACGGACGTGGCGGGCGACACGGCGGTGGGCGCGGACGGGAAGGTTCCCATCCCCTGCCCGGCCACGCTGCCGGACGCCAGGACGTCCTACCGCATCTATGACATCACCGCGGTCGCGGCGACCGAGGTTCTCCAGAACGACGGCTTCCCGGTTCCGGGTCTCGTCTACAACCGGCGTCCCGATCAGGTTTCCGTCTGGCCCGGTCCCGGCACCCAGGGCGGTCCTCTCCACGATCCCACGGCAATCATGTTCGTCTACACCTCGGACCTTGACTATTCGACGGGCCGCCCGCGGCTCAAGCAGAACGTGCGCCGGGAGCCGCTGGTGATCCGCGCGAACGCCGGGGAGTGCATCCGGGTGACGCTGCACAACGACATCTGGAGCCAGTATCAGGATCAGGACGGCTGGAACGCGGTCCCGATGATCGTTCCCGACTTCAACGCCAACGACGTGGCACCTTCGCTGGAGGTGGGCCTCCACCCGCAGCTCGTCTCCTATGACATTCGCATGGGCGACGGCGCGAACGTGGGCGTCAACCCCGGCCACTTCGGCAAGCAGACCGTGGCTCCGGGCCAGACGATCACCTACTTCTGGTACGCGGGCGACTACAACCCGGCGACCGACGTCGCGACGCCGATCGAGTTCGGCTCGACGGGCCTGTCGTCGTCCGATCCGATCAAGCACACGAACAAGGGGGCGATCGGCGCGCTGATCGTCGAGCCGCCGGCTTCCACCTGGGTGGAGGACGTCATCCCCGAGCCGCACCCGGTTCTGGACGTGATGGTGCCGCGGTTGACGCGCGCTTCGGTGACGGTCACGACGCCGGACGTGGGGCAGTTCCGCGAGTTCGTGCTGCTGTTCCAGGACAACCTGAACCTTCGCTACGACAGCGGCAAGCCGGTGCCCAGCATGGCGGTGGATGAAGATCCGGCGGAGTCGGGCCAGAAGGCGATCAACTACCGGACCGAGCCGCTCTGGTTCCGCCTCGGCCACGCGCCGGACACGCCGGTGGAGGAGACGCGCAACAATCCGAATTACCACCTCGTGCTGTCCAACAACTGGATCGGCGGCGCGGACCCCGAGACGCCGGTCTTTTCGGCCAAGGCGGGGCAGGACGTGCGCTTCCGCCTCGTCCACCCGGGCGGCCACTCGCAGGCCCACGTGTTCGACGTCCACGGCCACGTGTGGGAGGAGACGCCCTACAACTTCAACTCCACCCGGATCGCCGCGAACGCCGCCTCCGAATGGCAGGGAACGCGCGGCGGCCACGGCCCCAGCAACCACCACGAAGCCGTGCTCAAGAACGGAGCCGGCGGCAAGTTCAAGGCCTTCGGCGACTACCTCTACCGCGACTACGCGGGGTGGCTGCTCGACGACGGGATCTGGGGGTTGTTCCGGGTGGAATAAGAGCCTCTGAAGCAAAAGTCAGTCTTGCTCGACAGGCCCGGTGCAAGCCGGGCCTCTTTTTATGTAGGGTGCGCTGTGCGCACGTGTTTTCCCATCGGTTCCGCCACGAAAACGTGCGCACAGCGCACCCTACGCAAGGACTCTCCCCGCCACCCCATCCTCCGCCAGGCCCACGATCTCCACCTCCGTAAACCGGTTCCACAGGGCGGCGCCGTCTTCAGAAAGCACGCGCAGGTAGTTGTCGGTGAGCCCCTGGCCCATGCCGTCCCTGGGCTTTTCCCAGAGCACCGTGGCCGTGGTTCCCAGGTGGGCGCGCCGGAAGGCCTCTTCGGCGCGGGCGGCGGCTGCGAGCATCCGGTCGGTCCTCTCCTTTTTCTCCTCCGGGGAGACGGGGCCGGGCATCGTTTCGGCCTCGGTGCCCGGGCGGGCGGAGTAGGGAAAGACGTGGACCTTGGCAAAGCCCGCGGCGAAGACGGTCTCCAGGCTCTCTGCGAATTCGCCGTCCGTCTCCCCGGGGAAGCCCACGATGACGTCCGTGGTGACAGCGACGCCGGGGATTGCGGCTCGGACCCGCTCCAGGAGATGGAGATAACTCTCGGCCGTGTAGGGGCGGCGCATGCGGCGCAGCGTCTCCGTCGCGCCGCTCTGGAGCGAGAGGTGGAGGTGGCGGCAGAGGCGGGGGTCGTCCCAGAGATCGAGGAGCTCTTCGTCCAGGTCCCACGGCGCGATCGAGGTGAGGCGCAGGCGGGGGACGTCGGTCTCCTGGAGAATCGCCCGGGTGAGCCCGGCGAGGGCGGTGCCTTCCGAGCGGTAGGCGGAGATCTGGACGCCGGTGACCACGATCTCCCGGTAGCCGGTGCGAACGAGATCGCGGACCTCAGCAAGGACTTCATCCACCGGGCGGCTCCGCTGCCGGCCCCGGGTGTGCGGGATGATGCAGAAGGAACAGCGCATGTTGCAGCCGTCCTCCACCTTGACGAGCGCGCGGGTGTTGCCGAAGGGGAGGGGGACGAAGGGGACTGGGAGCTCGGGCTCCGGGGTCTCGGGGACGGCGTCGGGAAACGCGGCGTGGACGCGGGCCACGAGCTGGTCCTTGAAGGCATTGGGGACGACGAGGTCCACCCCGGCGATCCGCGCCGCCTCCTCGGGATTTTCCGAGGCGTGGCAGCCGGTGAGCACGGTGCGCACGGGAAGCCCGCCGCGCCGCGCCCGGCCCGCGGCCTTGCGCGAGCTGCGCGCGGCCACGTGGGTCACCGTGCAGGAGTTGACCACGTGGAGGTCCGCCTCGTCGAGCGAGCCCACCACCCGGTGCCCGGCCGCGGTCATCTCCCGCGCCAGACGCTCGATCTCCGCCTGGTTCAGCTTGCAGCCGAGGTTGGTGAAATGGACTCGCATTCCGTAAATTCCATGTAAAACCCCCTGCCCCGGGGAATTCTAGCCGTTTCGACCGGGGTTGCCGGGGCGGAATAGAATTGCGCGCATGAGATCCCTGAAGACCGCGCTCCTCGCTCTGGCTCTCCCGCTCCTCTGGGTGCCCTCTCCGGCCCGGGGGGCCGCGAGCGCGTGGTCGGAGAACGAGCAGTCGCGCGTGCGGCTCCTCTCGGAGTATGCCGCGGCCCCGCGGAGCGGTCCGATCCGGATGGGGATCCAGTTCACCCTCTCCCCCGGCTGGCACGTCTACTGGAAGAACAGCGGCGACGCCGGGTTCCCTCCCGTCGTCACCTTTAGCGCTCCGGGGGGGACGCTTGAAGGTCCCCAGCTCTTCTGGCCCGCGCCCCGGCGCTTTGAGCTGCCGGGAGACCTCGTGGCCTTCGGCTACGAAAAGGAGGTCGTCTATCCCATCCAGGCGACCCTCCGGACGGACGCGGAGGCGAACGGCGACCTGCTGACGATCGCGGCCGACCTCGACTATCTCGTCTGCGAGGTGGACTGCATCCCCTACCGCTACACGCTGACGCTCGACCAGCCGCTTTCGGACGAGGCCGCGCCCGATCCCGAAACCAGGCCTCTTCTGGACGCTGCGTGGACCCGCCTGCCCACCCGGGCGAGCGAGGTGGCGGGGGTGCAGACGGGCGGGGTCGTCCACGCGGCGAAGCCCGAAGAGCTGGAGCTCGAGGTGCGGGTGCGGGGGGTGAAGGCGGGAGCGGCCGACCTGTTCCTCGAAACGCACGAGCACTTCGACGCGGGCAAGCCCGTGCCCAAGGTCACGCCGGACGGCGTGGTCTTCCGCGTCCCCCTGAAGCCGAAAGAGGCCGGCCAGGACCTCCCCGAAAAGATCGCCTTCGCGTGGACGGTGACCGGGCTCGAAAAGGACGGCCAGCCGCTCGCCCTCGAAGCCCGGCGGGAGGTCCAGGTCGACAGGAAGCCCGCGGGGGCGGAACCGGGCGGAGCCACGGAAGAGGAGACCGAGGCCGCCTACCGCGAGCGGCTGCTCGGGCTTCTCCTCCGGGCGCTCCTGGGCGGCCTGCTGCTCAACGGGATGCCCACGGTGCTCGCCGTGCTCCTGGGCAGCCTCGTCGCGCTGCGCGCCGCTCCGGCGGGCAAGCCCACGGTGCGCGAGCGGGCCGCGGCCGGGGCCACGGGCGTGCTCGGCGGGAGCTTTGCGGCGGCGGCGCTCGCGGTCTGGGGA
>DATEIO010000531.1:0-2214 GCA_035278895.1 Thermoanaerobaculia bacterium
CAGGGGCGGCACGGCGTCGAGCATCTGCGTGTAGCGCTCCAGGTCCTGCCGGCCGTTGACCACCTTGGCCTGGTAGCCCGCCCAGCGGGTGAACAGGTCGGACTCGCCGCCCGTGGCCTTGAGCGTCTCGATCGTCTGCAGGCCGCCGATGGCCGTGCCCAGGAGCTTGCCTTGGTCCTGGACGAGCCGGCGGTTGCCATCCACCCGCTTCCGCGAGACATAGCGCAGGGCCACTACGTTGAGCGAAACGACAACGATCCCCACGAGCGTCAGCACCGGGTCGTACTGGAAGAGGACGGCCGCGAAGAAGACGATCATCAAGGCGCCCAGGGCGTTCGTCGCGAGATCCCGGGACAGGAGCTGCGCGACCCGGTCGTTGATCGCCACCCGCGAGCTGATGTCCCCCGCGAAGCGCTGGCTGAAGAATTCGGTGGGGAGACGCAGGACGTGCCAGAGGAAGCGGCTCGAAGCCCCGACCGCCATGCGAGTCTCCAGGCGGAGCAGGTAGGCCTGCTGGAGCCAGGTGAGAACGCCGGTCAGGAGCGCGGCGATCCCCATGGCGAGAAGCAGGGGCGAAAGCCAGTCGCGGCGGCCTTCGAGGAGAACCCCGTCCACGAACACCTTGGAGAAGACGGGGATGACGAGACCCGGGACGACCAGCGCCAGTCCGGCCAGGAGCACGAACAGGAGGCCGGCCTGCGATCCCGAGAGCCGTTGGCGCAGCGCCGGGATCAGCCGCGGCGGCTCTCCCCCCTTCTGAAATTCCGGCCCGGGCTGGAAGGTCAGCACCACGCCGGTGAAGGCCTGGTCCAGCTCTTCCTCGGTGACTGTCCGCGGCCCCGAGCCCGGATCGTTCAGGTGGACCCGCCCTTTTTTGCCGAACCCGTCCAGGACCACGAAGTGGTTGAAGTTCCAGTGCAGGATGGCCGGCGGCCGGGTCGTTCTCAGGGTCTGGGGCTCGCGCTTGAACCCCTTGGCCTCCAGGCCGTACTGGCGGGCGGCCTTGACTACGTTGCTCGCCTTGCTGCCGTCCCGGGACACACCGCAGGCGATCCGCAGCTCTTCGAGCGGCACCCAACGGCCGTAGTGGGCGAGGACGATCCCCAGGGCCGCCGCCCCGCACTCCACGGCCTCCATCTGGAGAACCGTGGGCGAGCGCACCGCCCCGGGAGCCGCTTCGGCTTCGGAGGCGGAGCGCCTGCGGGGCCAGCTCAGCATCAGACCCCCAGCTTCTCCCGGATCTTTGGGACGACGAGGTTGATCGGGCGCTCTTCCCGGACCACGACGCTGCCCGTGGCGAGGGTGCCGCTGCTGATCTGGACGCTGGGGCCGGTCGAAGAGGACCAGCGGTAGCCGGTGGGGGTTTTCGGATCTTTTTCCAGGGCGACGTTGACCTGGATCGGCGGCCCTTCCTGCATCAGCCGCTGGACGAGGGCCTCATTGCCCAGGAGGCGCGTCATGCCCCGGGAGGTGGACGGGTATTCCGAGGCCCAGGTCACCCGGCCGATCATGGAGCCGTACTCTTCCCGCTTCACCGTGGACGGCGAGACCCGGACGCGCATGCCCGGCTGCACCCGCTTGCCCGCCGACGCGGGGACGAAGAGCACCGCCTGGAGCTCCTCGGAGGCGACCTCCAGGTTCAAGAGGGGCGTTCCGGGATTGACCACGTCGCCGCGGTCGACCAGCAGCTCCAGGACACGGCCAGGGCGGTTGGAGACGACCCGGGCAGTCTCGGTGAGCCGCGCCTGGCGCTCCCGCAGCTCGATCTCCAGATCGCGGATCTGGGCCTCCCGCGCCTCGACCTGCTGGCCGGTCTGCTGTGCGGAGTCGAGCCCCTTGAGCTCCAGGCTGTTGAGCTGGAGCCGGGCGTTAGCAAGCTGGTCCTGAGCGGTGTTCAGGCGCTGCTCCGAGGCGAGGAGCGTCTGCTTGGTGATGAGGCCGTCCTTGAGCAGGTCCCTTTCGACCGCGATCCGTTCCCGCGCGATCTCCACCTCCCGCTCATAGGCCTTGATGCTCTGCTGCAGATTGGCCCTCTCCTGGGCGAGGTCTCTCCCCCGGAGCCGCCCCTGCTCTCCGGCGTAGCGCAACTGGTCCTGGTACTCCCGGCGCACGTCCGCGAGCTTGTCCCGGGTGTCCTGGATCTGGCGGAGCAGCTCGTCCTGGCGGATGCGGGCCACGACCTGGCCTTTTTCGATCACGTCTCCCACCGAGACC
>DATEIO010000532.1:0-7495 GCA_035278895.1 Thermoanaerobaculia bacterium
GGGTGGTTGGAACGGGAGGGGGAACGAAAAGAGACTCCATGACAAAACCGAAGATGACGTACTTTTCCCAAGAGGACATTCTGCACCTCGTGATCTCCGAGGAAAAGGAAGCCAATAGTGTGAGTTGAGCCCCAACATCACAGCCGAGCTCAATGATAAAGGTGAGCTTATTGGGATCGAGATCTTGGACGCGAGCGCATTTGTGAGAGATGCAATCGTGGAGGGTGTACAAGCAAAGGTTCTCAACCTCGTCCGAACCAGCGACACCTGAAGCTCTTTGCGAACTATGTCAAAGAGGACGCTAGGCGAAAAAATCGAGCAGCTCGCCGCGACCGATCAAGGTCCGTTCCCCTACGCCGATTGCCGTCATCTTCTTCAAACGAATCCAGGCGAGTACAAAGACCTCATTCCCGATCTCTTTAGCCATTTCATGACCCCTCTGAGACCTTCCAGACCTGTCCGCCTCCTTCGCGAAGCCGACCCGGTTCCGGAGGCGCCGGAGCCCCCCGGTTTGACCCCGCCCCCTCCCGCCCTTAGACTTTCAGGCGGCCAGGGACGTATGAACCTACGATGAGCGAGCTCGGCTGGAAGTACCTCACCCCGGAAGACAAGGACGCGATTCTGCGTGGAATCGAGGACGGCGTCGCCTATGGCGGGCCGTACCACGTGGAATTCCATCCGGCCGACCGCTGCAACATCGACTGCTTCTTCTGCTCGACCGCAGCGCTCCGGGGTACGGACGAGATCCCCGTCCCCCGCTTCGAGGAGCTGATGGGCGAGCTCAAGGAGGCGGGCACGCGGGCGATCCGGCTCTCCGGGGGCGGCGAGCCGCTGTTCCACCGGAGCATCAAGGACTTCCTGAAGACGGTCGAGACCTCCGGCATCCCGATCGAAAACCTGACGACCAACGCCGTGCTCCTCCGCGCCGAGGTGGCCGAGCTGGTCGCGAGCACGTGCGATCAGGTGACGGTGAGCCTGAACACCGGCGACGAGGCCACCTACGCCTCGATGATGAAGACCAATCCCAAGAACTTCGGACGGGTGGTCGACAACATCAAAAACCTGATTGCGATCCGCAAGAGGCAGGGGGTGAAGACCCCGCAGGTCAACCTCCAGTACCTCGTCTGGAAAGAGAACTACAAGACCATCCCCGAGATGTACCGCCTGGCCCGGGAGATGGAGGTGGACACCATCCTCTTCAACGGCCTCGCCTACCTCTCGCCCGAGCAGCAGATGACGCCGGCCGAGACGGACGAGATGATGGAGCTCTACGAAGAGGTCGTGCGGCTCGACGAGTACCGCAAGGTCTCCTGCATCAACAGCTTCGAGCAGGACCTCTCCGGCCGGGTGGCGGAGATGAACACCCGCATCGGGAAGGAGCGCTCCCGGCTCTCCCTGCCCGGAAGGGCGGCGCGCTTCCTGCTGCGGGACGACTTCACCCTGTCCCAGAAGATCGACCACTTCAAGAAGCAGCTCGCGATGAAAAGGGCCCTTACGGCCAACAAGGATCTCGACAGCTACTGCCTCATCGGGTGGCACTCGATGCTCGTCCGCACGACCGGTACGGTCGCCCCGTGCTGCATTCTTCAGGGCAAGGAGCTGGGCAACGTCTACAAGCAGTCGGTCCGGGACGTCTGGTACGGCGAGACCTACCGCCAGTTCCGCGCCGAGCTCTCCCGCATCATGCGCGAGGGGCCGGCCTGGAAGTCCGATCCCTCCGACAAGACCGTGGACGGGATGTGCGCCGCCAAGAACGGCTGCCCGATCAGCACCTTCTACTACTGGCCGGACGTGCGGTTCCTGCACTCGTTCAACGAGAGCCTGAAGCGGTTGGAAGCCGGCGCGGCGTAGGGCGGGGCTCCCTTAAGTCCTTATTCCTCAGCACCCGAGGCACGCTTTTTGCTAATCAAAATTAGCCGGAGGTGTATGAGTCGATGTCACCCGATGTCCCGCCCGAGCTGGCCGAAACCTTCCAGAACCTGGAGCAGGTCCTGGAGGAGTTTCGCCAGATCAAGGAACAGCTCCATCCCGGAACGGTTCACGGAGCCGCTTCGGCAACCGCGGCCCCGGCCTCGCCGGTAAAGTCCGAAGCGACCTCTTAGGCCGCCTGTTTTTCCTCCCCTGCTCTTTTCAGAGCCGCGGGACGCTTCGTCATCCCTGCAACAGCGACTGCCCGCCGTCGATCCACACCGGCGTTCCGGTGATGTGGCCGGACTCGTCCGAGGCGAGGAAGAGGACGAGGCGGGCCACCTGGTCGGCCGAGCCGGGCTTGCCGTCGGTCAGCGGGATCTCGCCTTCGGGGTACTCGACGGGCTCTTTCGCCTTTTCCTGGTCGCGGTGCTCGGTGCTTTCCTCGATCTCCGTTTCGATCGCGCCGGGGCAGATGACGTTCACGCGGATTTTGTGCTTGGCGAGCTCCAGGGCCAGCATCTGGGCGAGCGCGACCTGCCCCGCCTTGGTGGTGGCATAGGCCGAGGCGCCGCTGTTGCTGAACATGCGGGTGCCGTTGACGGAGCTGGTGACGACGATCGAGCCACCCCGCTCTTTCAGGTGGGGCACGGCGGCCTTGATGGCGAAGAAGGTGCCGGAGAGGTTGATCCGGATCGTCTTCTCCCACTCCTCCGGGGCCAGCTCCTCGATGGGCGCCCAGACGCCGTTGATGCCGGCGTTGGCGAATACGACGTCGAGCCGGCCCCAGCGGTCCACGATCTCGCGGACGGCGCGCTCCATGTCCTCGTACTTCGAGACGTCCCCCTGGACGGCCATCGCCTCGCCGCCGGTGGCCTCGCGGATCCGCCCCACGGTCTCCTCGAGCTTCTCCTTCGTCCTCCCGAGGACCGCCACCTTGGCCCCTTCGGCCGCGAAGAGCTTGGCCGTCCCCTCGCCGATCCCCGATCCGCCTCCCGTGATGAACGCCACCTTGCCGTCGAGCCGTCCCGCCATGGTCCCGATCCTCCTTCCGGGCGGGAGCGCTACAAATGCCGTGCCGGCAATCCAAAGAGAGCAAGAAGCTGACAGGATGCCGGCGCTCCGGCAGGCTACAATCCTCCTCGGGAGAGAGACGAGGAGGATCGAAGTGCAGAGATCTCTGGGAATCGCCGCCGCGGCCCTGGCCGCGGCCTTCAGCGTTAGCGCCGCGGGTGCGGCGGACTGGCCGCAATGGCGCGGGCCGGCGCGGGACGGGGTCGCGGCCTCGTTTGCAGCGCCCAAGGCGTGGCCGGAAAAGCTCCGGAAGACGTGGAGCGTCGACGTGGGCAAGGGGCACGCTTCACCCATCGTGGCAGGCGACCGCGTCTACCTGCTCTCGCGGCAGGGAGAAAACGAGGTCGTCTCCGCGTTGGAGCTTGCGACCGGCAAGGTCCTCTGGAAAGACACCTACCCCGCCGCGTTCAGCCCGGCCTCCGAGGCGCGGAGCCACGGGAGCGGCCCGTTCGCCACGCCCACCTTGAAGGACGGGCGGCTCTATACGTTCGGCATCAACGAGGTCCTCTCGGCCTACGACGCGAAATCGGGCAAGCTCCTGTGGAGGAACGACTACAGGAAGGAGTACGAGACGCCCCGGCCGTATTACGGCACCTCGGCCTCCCCGCTTTTGGTGGACGGGCTCTGCATCGTCCAGGTCGGCGGGCCCGGCAAGGGGGCGCTTCTGGCGCTCGACGCGAAGACCGGGCAGGTGAAGTGGAAGCAGGAAGGGGACGGGCCGGGCTACGGCTCGCCCGTGGTCGCGGAATTCTCGGGCGTCCGCCAGATCCTCACTCCGACGCAGCAGAGCCTCGTGGGGACCGAGCTCGCCACGGGCAAGCTCCTCTGGCAGATGCCGTTCAAGGTGCCGTACGACCAGAACATCATCACGCCGGTCGTGATGGGCGATGTCTTCATCACCTCGGGCGTGGACGTGGACCTCCAGGCGGTCCGGGTGGCGAAGAAGGACGGCCAGTGGACGACCGAAAAGGTGTGGTCCACCCGCCCGGCCATGCTGTACATGAGCTCTCCCGTGCTTTCAGGCGGGCTCCTCTACGGCTTCTCGACGGCCCGCCGCGGGTACGTCTACGCGCTCGATCCCAAGACCGGCGAGATCCGCTGGAAGACGGAAGGCAATGAGGGCGAGAGCGCGGCCCTGGTCTCGGCCGGGGACTTTCTCTTCGTCCTCGGCAACGACGCCGTGCTGCGGGTGGTCCAAAAAACGGGCGAGGCCTATAAGCCGGTCGCCCGCTACACCGTGGCGGACGGCGCGACCTGGGCCCAGCCCGTGGTGATGGACGGCCGCATCCTGGTCAAGGATGCGGACCGTCTCATTCTCTGGACCCTCGGCTGACCGGAAAAGGTGGGGGTCTCAGGCCTTGGCCGGCGTGAGATCCCCGCCTCCCTTCTCGGGCTTCGCCTCGACCGGTGGAACGGCGACCACGGATTCGGTCCGTTCGAGCGTCCGCCCCGGGGCTTCACGGCCGGTGAGCCAGGCCGTGTCCATCGGGTAGACGAGCGGATCGAACATCACCGAGTAGAAGTGCCAGACGAGGATGGCGAGCGTCGCGAGCACCGCCTCGTAGAAGTGGATCACGGTCGACACGTCGGCCACCCACTTCGGGAACCAACGCAGGGTGAAGTTCTCGAACCAGAGCAGGAACCCGGTGACCGCCATCACCACCGTTCCCCACATCAAGGACAGATACTCGGCCTTCTCCACGTACCCCAGGGCGGGCACGCGCGGCATCTCCTTGCGCCGGCCGAGGAACCAGAGCACCCGCTCCCTGAATTCGGCGATGTCGTGGCGGTTCGGCAGCATGGCCTTGATGCACGCCCGGGCCTTCCGGTCCACGGCGAGATGGATGATGTGGAAGACGAGGGCGATCAGCATGGCCACGGCCGCAGCCCGGTGCACGCCGCCCCGCAGGCCGAGCTGGCTCTCCCAGGCCGTCATCGGCCGGGCCCACCAGGCGTCGGGGTACTTCAGGGCAAAGCCCGTGTAGGCGAGGACGATGAAGCTCACCCCCTGGAGGGCGTGGGCGACCCGGAAGCCCAGGCTCATCCGCATCCGGCGATCTTTGACCGGAACCACGGGCCGTACCACGGGGTTCAGAACCTTGCGCCGCAGGTCGAGCAGGTTGTGGAGCACCATGCCGCCGATGACTCCCCAGATCAGCCAGATGTAGAGGAGGCGGATCCAGTAGATCCCGGCGAATTTGGCCTCGGTCGGCAGCACGTGCACCGGCCCGATGGCGAACCGGGTGCCGGCGCCCGGATGGCAGCTCCCGCACGTCTTCGGCAGATTGGCCTTGTGGACGAGCGAGCGCGGATCAGACGACGGCAGGATGTCGTGCACGCCGTGGCAGGAGGCGCAGTTGGCCACCTTCTGATTGCCTGCGTGGCCGGCCAGGCCGTGATAGCTGTCCTCGAAAGCGCTCACCGCGTTGGCCGGCATCCCGAACTTCTCGGTGATGCGCAGGTCGCCGTGGCAACGGCCGCAGGTGAGCTTCGGAACGTTGGTGGCGAAGACCGGCGAGCCGGGCTCGGTGGGAGCGAGAATCCGGTGCTCGCCGTGGCAATCGGTGCACACGGGCGCCTCACGCACGCCCCTGGCCGCAGCTTGGCCGTGGACGCTCAGGGCGAACGCCTTGGCGATGTCCGCGTGGCAGGTGCCGCAGGTCTCGGGCACCTTCTGGTGGTTCACCCTGGATTCGGGCGAGCTCGCGGGCAGGATGTCGTGGCTGCCGTGGCAGCTGCTGCAGTCGGCCGCGTGCTTGCCCTGGGCGATGCCGCGGGCATGGACGCTGGCGTTGTAGGCGGCAAGCGGCTGGATCAGGTGGACGCCGGTGCGTTTGGCGATCTCCGGCGAGGCGTGGCACTGGGCGCAGGTGGCAGCGATCTTCCTGGGATGGATCGGCGAGGCGGGATCGCCGCGGGAGACCAGCTTGTGGATGGGCCCGTGACAGGTCTGGCAGGCCGGCTTGCCGGAGATCTGGGTGAAGACCGGCTTGCCGTGGATCGAGGCCGCCAGGGCATCGATCGCGTCCTGGTGGCAGGTCGCGCAATCGGCCCGGGCGGTCTCGGCGGTGTGTTCTTCCTGGGCGGCTCCCGCGTGGCAGTCGGTACAGGAGAACGCTCCGTGCACCGTGTTTTCGAAGGCCGCGGTGTCGACGTCATGACAATCCGCGCAGGCGGGCTCCTGGGCAAATCCTGGCGAGCCGGCCCACGACAGCCACAGCACCGTGGCTGCCGCGAGGGTCCAGGGCCCGGCGCTGCGCGGGAGAAATCGGAAGGCGGGTAGCATGGAAGCACCCTCCCGCGCACGATGGGTTTACTGCTCCAGGCTGCGCAGAATCTCCGGGTCTTCTTCCTGCATGGCCAGGAGACTGTGGCAGGTCGAGCAGTCCTGCGAAATCGTCCGGCCGTCCGCGGTCGTGTGCGCGTCGTCGTGGCAGCGGAAGCAGCCGGGCGAATTTTCATGGCCGATGTGGTTCGGGTAGGTTCCCCACCCGATCTTCATCGACGGGAAGACGTTGGCGAGGTAGGCCGCGCTCAACGTATCGGCCGCACTCTGGATGGCCGCGGCCCGGGCCGTCGCGATCTGCGGATGCTCCTTGGCGTAGAACGCCCGGAGCCCCTCGGAGATCCCCTTCTGCGCCGCCTCGCGCGACGGATATTCGGCTTTGAGGAGACGGACGCCTTCGCGATGCACGAACGGGAGGTCCTTCGGGATCGCTCCCGCGGTCATCGCGTGGTCGACCTCCTGTTCCGGCAGGCGGAACGTGTGGCTCGGCCGGTTGTGGCAGTCGACGCAGTCCATGGTGCGCCAGACCGCGCCCTTGGGAGCCTTTCCCTCCATGGTGTAGCGCCGCACCTCGCCGCTGGCCGTCTTCATTTCGACCTCGTAGATCGTCTCCCGCGTCTCGTCCGAGAGATAGCGGATCTGATTCGACGGGTCGACGTGCCAGTGAATGCCGTGCGAGGAGACCCCCTGCTTGCCGCCCACGTGCATCAAAAGGACGGTCTTGAGCGTGGTGTTCGCCTCGTCGTCCGAATAGGTCTGGAGCACTTTCAGGCGGTCGCCCACGAACTTCGTCGGCCAGTGGCACTGCTCACAGGTCTCCCGCGCCGGACGCAGATTGTGGACCGGCGTGGGGATCGGCCGCGGGTAGAGGTTCAGGTTGACCGAGATCACCTGCCAGGAGCCCGAGAGCTTGGACTTGACGAACCAGTCCGCCCCCGGCCCGATGTGGCAATCCACGCAGCGGACGCTCGCGTGGGCCGAGCGCTGGTAGGCGGTGTATTCGGGAGCCATCACGCTGTGGCACGCTTGGCCGCAGAACTCGGTGGACTCCATCGTGTCCACGCCCTTGTAGGTCGCCGCCGAAAGGATCACGACGTTGATCGCGGTCAGCACGGCGAAGACCACCACGCGGTTTCTCATCCGCGGATTGTTGAGATCGATCACGGGCAGGGCCCCGGGGTCCTCTCCCCGTTCCCGGGCCTGCCGGTCGCGCCGCTTCTGGCGGGC
>DATEIO010000533.1:0-2548 GCA_035278895.1 Thermoanaerobaculia bacterium
CGTCGGCGCGCTGGCGCCAGCTCCAGGCCACGGCGGAAGGATTCCTTGTCGGCTCCATCGTTATGCTGCCCCTGCCTTTATCTCGAGAGGATCTGTAGAGAAGAGCTCAAGCGCTCGGAAACCCAGACAGCCGCGGTATCCTAACATGCCTCCCCATGACCGCTCCGCCCCCCCTCCCCGTGCCCTCCCGCTCCCTGGATCTCGCCGGCTTCACCCTCGGCCACGGCACGGACCGGGAGAACCTGACCGGCGTCACCGTGATCCTCTGCCCCGAGGGGGTGCTCGCGGCGGCCGAGGTACGGGGATCGGCCACGGGCACGCGGCAGTTCGACTCCCTGGTCTCGGGGCAGCACGTGTCGAGCCGGGCGCACGCCGTGGTCCTCTCGGGAGGGAGCGCCTTCGGCCTCGCCTCGGCCGACCCGGTCGTGGAATGGCTGGCCGGCCGCGGCTACGGCTTCCAGACCGGCATCGCCCCCGTGCCCCTCGTCCCCACGGCCATTCTGTTCGACCTGGCCCTGGGCGCGGCCGTCCGTCCCTCCCGCGAGACCGTCGAGGCCGCGATCGCCGCCGCCGCCCGAGGGCCGATCGCGGTGGGGAGCGTCGGAGCGGGCACCGGCGCCACCGTGGGCAAGGCCCTGGGACCGCTCTGCGGCATGAAAGGAGGATTCGGCTTCGCGAGCCTGACCGTGCCGGACGGCCCCACGGTCGCCGCCGCCGTGGCCGTCAACGCCTTCGGCGACGTCCGCCGGTTGGACGGCACTCTCCTCGCCGGCTGCCGCACCGCGCCCGGCTCCAAAGAGCTCGCCCACGCCGAAAGGGTGCTCGCCGCCCTGCCGCCCGAAGCGCCCCACCCGTGGGAGGGCAACACCACCCTCGCCGTGGTGATGACCGACGCCCTCCTGACCAAGGCCACGGCCTTGAAGATCTGCCAGATGGCCTTCGGAGGCCTCTACCGCGCCCTCTCCCCCGCCCTCTCCCTCTTCGACGGCGACCTGGTGGTGGTTCTGGGCACCGGCGAGCGCCGCGCCCCGGTCAACCAGATCGGCGTGCTTGCCGAAAGGGCCGTGGCCGAGGCGATTCTCACCGGGGTGGAAGAGGCGGAAGGGTTCGGCCTGCTGCCCGCCGCGCGCGATCTGGGGACCACCACGGACTGACACGGACTTTCCACGGACTCCCAGAGCCGGCGTCCGTGCCAGTCCGTGCTCGTCCGTGTCAGTCCGTGGTCTTCCCTCACCCCACCACCAGCGAAAACCGAAACAAAAACCGCCGCCGCAGCTCCACCACGCGAAGCCCCGCCGCCACCCGCTGCACCTCCTCGATCGACCACGCCCGCTCCATGGAAACCCGGCCGTCGTGCCGGGTGACCTCGCTCGCTCCGAAGAGCGGCAGCGCCAGGTAAACCAGGAGCCAGCGGGCGAGGCGGCTCCGCCGCAGGTCGATCACCACGGCGCCCGCCCGGGCTACCCGAGCCATTTCCGCCAGCACCCGGCGGTTCTCCTCCTCGTCGAAGTGGTGGAAGAAGAGGGTCGAGAACGAGTGCTCGACCGCGCCGTCGCGCAGCGGGAGGGCCGTGGCGTCCGCCACCACGCGGAGCTGGGGTGCGCCGGCCTTCCTTCCGATCACCAGGTGGCGGAGCTTTGAATCGAGCCCCACCACCCGCAGCGGGGCGCCGCGCCGGGCCGCCGCCTGAGCAAGATCCCGGGCGACCTCGCCCATCCCGGTGCCCACGTCCAGCACGAGCCGGGGGCGGTCCCAGCGGCCGAGGCGGGGGAGAAGCGTCCTCTTCAAGGGGAGCGCGCTCAGGAGGAGCCGGTTCACCCGGTCGAGATCTCGGAGCGACCGCTCGGCCTCGTCGAATGGCAGACCGGGCTCGTCCAGTTTCTCCGACCCTTCAGCGGCCAGGCGGCGTCCCTCGCGCGGCATGGGGGGATTGTACCGGCCCCGCGTTGCCTCCCCTCGCCGGAACGCGTACCATGCCGCCAGACCGCAAGGTATTGCAATCCATGAAGCGCCATCGACCGCCCCGGGACCTCTGGGCGTCCCTGCTGCCTATCGCGGGGGCGGCCGTGGCCCTTCTCGTGGCCTACGAGTTTCCGGTCCTCGTCAAACACCCCATCCCGGCTGGGCTGCTCCTCCTGTTCCTCTTCGCGGGAGCGGCGGGGGCTTGCCACCGCCCGGCCGTGGGGAGCACCACGCTCGCCCTCGGCGCGGCCATCCTCCCCCCGGCGCTCTTCCTGACCGGCGCGGCCCCGGCCGCCCTGCTCGCGGGCGCGGCGCTTCTCGTCTCCGAGCTGTCGCTCCGCTTGATCCGCCGGGCAGCCGCTCTCCAGCCCGCCGAGCGCCGGGGTTTCTTCCCGCGCTCCTTCGAAAACACCGGCCGCGCCGCCCTTTCGACGCTCGCCGCGGGCGGCGTCTGGACCTGGCTTTCGGCCTACTGGACTGCCGTTCCCGCGCTCGCCACGGCGGCCGTCGCGTACCTCGCCGTCTGGACGGGCCTGGACGCGGCCGACCGGAAGATCCACCGGCCCGACCAGCCGCTCCGCCTCGA
>DATEIO010000534.1:0-2931 GCA_035278895.1 Thermoanaerobaculia bacterium
AGGAAGGCCGAAGTAGAGCTGGCGGCAGAGGTCCCGATAATCCCGGTACTGAATTCGAAGCAGGCCCTGAAGATCCGAGGGGACGCTTCCCGTATCGGGAATCCGCGATCTCCTCCTGGAGCCTCCGGTGCCTAGATATTCGCTGACCAGCATGGGCTTTCCGAGCGCGTGGGCGATTCCGATCTCGATGTAGACGTTCGGCTTGTTGAGGGTGCCGAGGTTGTCGAAGAAACAGAGGTCCGCATCCCGAATCCCCTGGACAATGTCCTCGAACACGCCCTTGGCGCTCAGATCGTAACCCGACCAGCGCAGGGATACGCCATAAGGCTCGAAGAGATGGACGAGATTGAAGCGGAGGGACCTCTCTACATCCTTCAGGAATCGGTGCCCCACGAAGCACCGGAGATCGCCCGGTTCTCGTGTGTCGAGGCTCGCCAAGCCTTGCAGGAACGGAAATTCGTTTCCGTTGGGCTCCCGAAGATGGATGACGCGAAGGCGTCCGTAACCGTCGAGCTGCACGGGGTCGGGAGAGCTCTCGAAGAGCTGCCGGAAGAGGTCGGAGAGACCTCCATTCCGGCGGAGCCCCGCGAGGTTGTCGTGATACTGGTCCGTCGAGATCAGGCCGTTGACAAGACGGCTTTCGAGGAAGCTGGAGAGGAACTCCCGGACAAAACCTTCTGGTTCTGCCAGAGGGATCACGCTCAGAGTTCGGCGTAAACCTTCATGAACAGCTTCAGGGCTTCGGGCAGGTCATCCGCCTTGTAGTAGGCGGTCCTGTCCCTGCGAGAATCCGCTTCCGCACGGCCCCGCTGACCCGCACGTTCATGCCCCCGCGGGATTTCGTCTTCGGCGACTTTTTCTCTCTTGACCATGGTGTTTTCCCCGAACGGTTGCAAGCATACGCGACGAGACGGCAGGAGTCAACAGCCCGCTACTCCTCCCGCAACGCCAGGGCCGGCGACGTTCTGGACATCTTGAACGCGGGATAGATCCCCGCGAGAAGGGCGGCGGCGAGCGCGAGGAGGAGGGCCTGGAAGAGAACGTCGGGGGAGACTTCCATGCGGATCGTCCAGCCGAAGGAGCGGCGGTTGATCACGTAGATCATGATGGCCGCGAGGGCCAGTCCCACGGGGATCGAGAGGAGGCCGGCGGCCAAGCCCATCAGGCCGGTCTGCGAGGTGACGAGCTGCCAGACCTGGCCGGGAGTGACCCCGTTCGCCCGCAGCACGCCGAGCTCGCGGGAGCGCTCAAGCTGGAGCGCCATCAAAGACGAGAGGACTCCGATGAAGGCGACGAGGCCGGCCAACATCCGAAGCACGCTGGTGATCAGAAAGGTGCGGTCGAAGATCTCCAGAGACAGCCTCTTGAGCGACCGGCTGGGCTGGATCGCGAGGGCCTGCCCTCCGGCCACGCGGCGGAGCTGGGCGATGACTTTGTCTGCATCCGCCCCCGGCGCCAGATCCAAAGAGAAGCCGGAGAGGGTGGGATCGCCCCATTCCCGGAGATACGTCCGGCGGCTCATCACGACGATCCCGCGGTCCGAGGCGTAGTCGTAGTAGACGCCCACGACAGGAAACGTCCGCTCTCCGCGATTCGTGCGCAGGCGGATCTCGTCGCCCAGCCCGATTCCCGTGCGGTGGGAGAAAGGCTCGGAGACGACTACGGCTCCGTCGTTTTCGAACG
This sequence comes from Thermoanaerobaculia bacterium, assembly GCA_035278895.1. Lineage (GTDB taxonomy): Bacteria > Acidobacteriota > Thermoanaerobaculia > Multivoradales > UBA5704 > DATARR01. Next base: position 1,684 of record DATEIO010000534.1, read on the forward strand.
CCGTCCAGGCCGTTTTCGGATCTCCCTTCTTGAGCTCGAAGGAGGAGCGGAGGTTCTCGACCTCTGTGCCGATCGCGACGATCCGCACCGGGCCTCCGGGGGAGGGGAGCTCCACGCGCCGGAGGAGATTGGCGCGAGTTACCCCGGGAATGGCCCCCGCCCGCTCCGCCACCTCGGGCGGGAGCGTGCCGCCCGTGAAGCCGCCGCCGCGGCTGGGCACGGTGGCGTAGACGTCCGCCTGGAGCGACATCTCGAGCCAGCGCACCACCGTCCGCCGGAAGCTGTCGATCATCACGCCGACACCCACGGTGACCGAGACCGCAATCACCAGCGCGGCGATGGCGACGGCCGTCCGCGAGAGGGAAGCGACCACGCCACCCGTCGCCATGCGGCCCAGGATTCCGAAGGCGGCGCCCATGGGAGCCCGGAGCAGGCGCATCAGGAGCACCGTAGCGCCGGGGGCCAGAAGGGCGAAGCCCACGATGATCGCGAAGAGCCCGGCGAAGCTCCAGCCGAGGCGGTTGCCGGGGATCGCGAGGAGCGCGGTGCCCAGAAGCCCGAGCCCGATCCCGAGCGCGGTTGCCTGGGGCAGGGCCCGGCGCAGGCGCGCTTCGAGAGCCGAGCGCGTGAGCACGGCCCGCGGCGGCGCCTGGGTCGCCTCGAAGGCCGGTGCCAGAGCGGCGAGGAGCGTGGCGCCGATCCCGATCGCCGCTCCCTTGGCGAGCGTCGCCGCGGGCACGGCCAGATCCCGCACCGTGACCACGAAATAGAGATCGTTGATCGTCTGCGTCACGAGGCGGACGAGCCCCTGGCCGAGGAGCACGCCCACGCCGAGACCGGCCGCAGTGCCGAGGACGGCCACGGCCAGCGCTTCGCCGAGAACCAGCGAAAACACCTCCCGCCGCGTCACGCCGAGCGCCCGGAGTGTCCCGATCAACGTCCGCCGCTGGACGACCGAGAAGGTCATCGTGTTGTAGATCAGGAAGACGCCGCAGACGAGGGCGAGGAGCGACAGGGCGGTCAGGTTCAGGCGGAACGCCCGCGTCATCTCTTCCATGGTCTGCGCCCGCGAGCCGGCGGGGAGGATCTGGGCTCCCGGCGGCAGCACCTTCGCGGCCCGTTCGAGCATCCGGTCCCCATCCGCCCCCTCGGGGACGATCAGATCGACCCGGTCGAGCCGCCCGATCCTGCCGAGAAGCTCCTGGGCGGCGGCGATGTCCATGACCAGGAGATCGGCCAATGCCCGGC
>DATEIO010000535.1:0-3280 GCA_035278895.1 Thermoanaerobaculia bacterium
TCCCCTGGTCCTTGGCGCGGCGCACGACGGCATCGGCCAGCGGGTGCTCCGAAGAAGCTTCGAGCGCGGCGACGAGACGGAGGAGGTCGTCGGCCGTCCGGGCGCTTCCCGGAGCCAGAATCACGTCCGTCACCGTGGGCCGGCCTTCGGTCACGGTGCCGGTCTTGTCCAGAACCACGGTGGTGACGTCGCCCGCGCGCTGGAGCGCCTCGCCACCCTTGATGAGGATGCCGAGCTCGGCGCCGCGGCCGGTCGCGACCATGACGGCCGTCGGAACCGCGAGACCCATGGCGCACGGGCAGGCGATGATGAGGACCGCGACCGCCGCGGCGAAGGCGCGCACGGCCGGGGCCTCTCCCGCCGCCAGGAACCAGACGACGAAGGTGGCGATGGCGATCGAGAGCACGACCGGCACGAAGATGCTGCTGATCCGGTCCGCGAGCTTCTGGATCGGCGCGCGCGAGCCCTGGGCGTCCCGCATGAGCTGCACGATGCGGGCTAAGACGCTGTCCGCGCCGAGCGTCGTGGCCCGGAAGCGGAAGGCGCCCGTGCGGTTGATCGTGCCGCCGATGACGCGGTCCCCGGAGCCCTTTTCGACCGGCATGGACTCGCCGGTCAGCATGGACTCGTCCACGGCGGAGGAGCCGGAGAGAACTTCGCCGTCCACCGGCACCCGCTCGCCAGGGCGGACGGCCACGACATCGCCGTGACGGACCTCCTCGACGGGCACGTCCACCTCCTGGCCGTCCCGGAGCACCCGGGCCGTCTTGGGCTGGAGCGCGACGAGCGAGCGCAGGGCGGCCGACGTCCGGCTCTTCGCCCGCGCCTCCAGAGTGTTGCCGGCGAGGATCAGGGCGATGATGATGACGACCGCCTCGTAGTACACGTCCGGCGCCACGCCGTTCCGGAGGAAGAACCCGGGCGCCACGGTCGCCAGGAGCGAGTAGAGGAACGCCGCGCTCGTGCCCACGGCGATGAGCGTGTTCATGTCTGCCGAGTGGTGGCGGAAGCCCGACCAGGCGCGGACGTAGAAGTGCCGCCCGGCCCAGGCCATCACCAGAACCGTGATCCCCAGGAGCGAGAACGACAGGACGCGCGGATCGATCCGGTAGAGCCAGGGCAGGACGCTCCGCAGAACCGGAGTCAGGGATTCCATGGCCCAGCGCATGAACGGATCGGCCACCGGGCCGTGATGGGCTTCGGCCACCATCAGCGGCATGGAGACGAGCATGGCGAGCGCGCCCAGGATTCCGCTCACGACGGCCTTCCCGCGCAGCTCGCGGAATTCCTCCTCCTGCGCACGGTCGCGCTCTTCCTGCTCGGCGAAGGCCGTCTGCTCCGGCCGGGGGAGCGCGGCCTCGTAGCCCGTGTCGCGGATCGCCTCGACCAGGGCCTCGGGGTTGGTGGCCGCCGGATCGTAGGTCACGGCGGCGTTCTTCAACATCAGGTTGACCGAGGCGTCGAGCACCCCGGGCTGGCGCTGGAGCGCCTTCTGGACGCTCGCCTGGCAGGCGGCGCAGGTCATGCCGGAGACCGGAATGTCGATCTTCGTTCCAGACGCCTCGCGGATCTCCGGGTGGCTGAGAGCAGCAGGCATGACGGCCTCCTCAACTTTCCACGATGAGCTTGCCGTGAAGCATGCTCATCCCGCACGTGAATTCATGGGTCCCCGCCTCGCCGGGCGTCAGCTCGACGACCGTCTTCTTGAAGGCGGGGAGGAACTTGCGGATCCCGAAGTCGGGGATCACGACCTCCTCGGAGCAGCCCGAGGTCTCCTGCCGGTCGAACACCAGGCGGGCCGGCACGCCCTTCTTCAAGCGGATCTCGGCGGGGTTGTAGCCGGCCTGGACGGTGATGGTGACCTCCTGGGCTCCCGAAGCGTCCGCCGCGGCCCGGGCCGCCGGCCCCTTCGCCCGGAAGAACCACCAGTTCACCCAGAGGATGGCCGCCGCTCCGGCGAAAAGAACGATCCAGTCCGTGGCGTTCATGCGATCCTCTCCGCGCTCTCGACCGGCCGCGCCGTGTAGCCCGCGTCGTCCAGGGCCTGCCGGATGCGCTCGAACGGAGTGCGGCCCGGGTCGTACATCACCTCGGCCGAACCGATGTCCACCTTGCGGACGGCCACGCCGTCCAGCTTCGCCAGGGTCTTCTCCACGCGGGCCACACAGTGCCCGCAGCTCATTCCGTCGATCTTCAGGGTAAGAGGTTCCATGCTGCGTCTCCTCATCGTTGGAGGCGGGGTTTCCGCCCCCTGTCTGATGAAACCAATATACCCCCCGCCCCTATTTCTGTCAAGTACCCCCTCCCCCTGTTTTTCAACCGGCCTCTCCCACGGGCTAGAATGAGTCATGCCGCGCCAATCCCTCATCGTCCTCCTTGCCGTCGCCCTCATCCTTCTCGGTGGAACGGTTCACGCCCAGAGCGGGGGAGAGGTTGAGCTTGCCCTCGGGCGAGAGGCTGTGTCCCAGAAGGACTGGATCTCCGCCCTCGAGCACTTCTCGCGGGCCACGGGCGCCCTCGATCCTCAAAAAGACCGCGAAGCCCTGGCCGACGCCTACCTCCAACTCGGGCTCGCCTATCTGACTGGTCTCGACCGCCCCGCCCAGGCGCTCCCCGCCTTCGTGAAGAGCGCCGAGCTGGCCGCCTCCCCCGCGACCGCCTGGCTCTGGGCCTCCATGGCCGCGGACAAGCTGGGGAGGACGGAGGAGGCGACGGAGTACAAGAAGAGAGCCATGCCTCCGAGCCTCGCCCGGGAAGAGCCGGCTCCTCCGGTGAGCCTCGAAGTCCAGGTGGCCGAGCCCGAGCCGGCCGCCGTGCCGGAGCCGGAGATCCCGGCGCCCGTCCCCCCCGCGCCGCCGGTGGCCGAAACGCAGTCCGTGCCTGCGGCAGCGGCGGAGCCCGTCGAGCCCGCGCCAAAGCCCGAAGCCCAGCCCGCGGAGCCGGACGCCTTTGAGCACTTCTTCGGCAAGAAAGACGAGCCCAAGCCCGAGCCACCGAAGGCCGCCGAGCCCGTAGCGGCCAACGCCGAGCCCAAGCCCGCGCCGGACGCGTTCCAGCATTTCTTCGGCGGGAAGAAGGACGGCAAGCCCACGGAGAAGGCTGAGCCCAAGCCGGCCGCGGAGAAGAAGCCGGAAGAGAAGAAGGTGGACGCGTTTGATTACTTCTTCGGGAAGAAGAAGGACGCGGAGAAGGAGAAGAAGCCGGAGGCACCACCCCCGTAGGGTGCGCTGTGCGCACGTGTTGTTCGGGCGGTGGAACACGAAAACGTGCGCACAGCGCA
>DATEIO010000536.1:0-27914 GCA_035278895.1 Thermoanaerobaculia bacterium
TCGCTACAAGAAGAGAGATTCTTGAAGTCCATGTTCCGGCGGACACTGCTTTCGCTGAAGTCGACACTGCTGGTCGAGCTCAAGAGCACCCAGAGACATTGATGATCATTCAGCGTCTTGCCTGGGCCGTACATCGCTCGCTCGGCGGCCGTCAGCTGCCAGTCTTTCGTGAGCTCGACTTGGGAATTGCCCACAGTCTGCGGTGTGCTAAGGGCGGGTGGCGGAGCCGAAAGAGGAATGGACTTCCAAACTCCCGGGTCACCAGGGCCCAGACCCCAATTGGCGATTCGGAACTCCGCCCGGACGTTGGGCGCCGAGGTGCCATCGTTGATGACACGAGCGACAAAGGTATTGTTGTTCATACCGTCGATCGAGCCACTGAGGGGGCCGCTCGGGTTGGCCGGATCCCGCGTTCCAATGCCAGACGGCCCATTCACGAAATGCACTCCCTGACAGGTTCCCGCTCCCCCTCCGATCACCCCCTCACCGAGCCAACCCGGCGGAATCTCGTACGACGCAAGAGTAGGGAGCGGCCCTCCCATCGGATCGACGAGAATTCCGGTGGGGCCGACGGCCCTCGGCCAGGGGAACTGCGTCGTATAGTTGTTCTCCAAAACGCTCGGGCCACAAACCGCCCCGTTACAGACACGAATTACGTTGAAATACAGCCCGAAGTTGGACGTAAGATCGATCCAGTTTGGACCGCCGCCCAGCGCTCCAGCCGACGTAATGGGGAGCTTGATCTCGACTCCCCAGCTGTTGTCGGTCATTGTATTGCTCCAGGAGCGTACCTTCACACCGATGTTGCTGATCGGGGAGATCGCAACGTAGGAGTTGCTGACCGTATCCCATTTGTAATACTCGACGTTGCGGGGAGAGCGGTTGGTCCGGATGTGCTCCGAAGGCATCGAGCCAGGAGGGGCATCATCCGGTCCAGCGGGAACGCCACCGATAGCATTCTGAACAGGATAGATGTCAATGCGGCGCTCCTGGGCGCTATGCGCGGCGGGAGCGAACGAAGGACGCAGGACGAGAACGATCACGTCATCATCATCAAACGTCTGGTCGAATTGTACCGTGAAGCCGAGATAGAGGAACGGACCCGAATTGTCCTTCAGCCCACGGAAGTTCGTAAGCGTGACGGTGCTCCCAGCGTCATACGTAACCAGGCTCGAACGAACCCATCCGGTCTCCAACTCGTCGGTGGGATAACCGACCGCGCGATCGATGTAGCCATCGATCACCGGAGGAGTTCCTCCATGATGAGGCAACCCTTCATGAGGAGGAAAGCAGAGTTTCTGAGCCAAGGCCGCGGAGACGGATGCAAACAGCAAGATGGTCAAGGTAAAACAGCGCACTGGGTGAATCATGACGATTCTCCTTTGCGGCAAAGGGCGGGTCAGGCCCGCACGTAGCCCTGAATAGGTATGCGAGTAAAGGATTCAAAATTCTCGGTGGAATGCCGCGCCTTGATCACGAGCATCCGGCGCTCCGGATGGGCACTGCCTGCATTCGCGGCGTTCAGACGAAGAGTGATGCCGAGGGCTTCGCTCGATCCGGCCGTTTCCGGAGAGCTGGCCGGCGAGATGACGCTCCCTGCCGTGGCAATCAGCGTCCACGCGCCAGGCTCTGGCTCGATCGCGGCGCTATAGTTGTACGTTCCATTCACCGTGAACGTGGCGTCGAAGCGAACGAGATCCTGGTCCTGATAAGGCATCTCGACGCCATCGATTCCATCGATCGAAGCCCTGCGAGCCTTCGCCGCGCCGCCGAAGTTCCTCAATGTGATCGTGGTGCGAGGGTCGCTGACCGGCTGTCTCGCGCCAACCGTGATTGGAATGACCTGCGAGCTTCTGCTCACCTCGGTGTCGTTGTTTATTGATTTTGCCCGTAGAGCGAAGTTGACAGTCGTCGCAGTCAGAGGAACTATGACGCGTACCTGGACGGTAATCGGCGTGCCGGGCCGGATGCTTCTGGAGGTCAGCGGCCTGCCTTCATCGTCAAAGATCAACGTTCGCGCCTTCCACTCTTCTGCCGTCGCACCGACGGCTTCCGTATATTGCGGCTCAAAGATGTACGTTTCGGCGATGGTCGTCTGTGAATCGACGAGAAAGATATAATTGAGGGTTGCACCCGCATTGATCACTCCGAGATCCGGGGTTCTGTTCGAAACGAGGACCGAACCGCGCGGCATCTGGAGTGCCTCGATGATCTGCAGCTCGATGGAATCGGAACGATCGCCATTTCTCACCACCAGACGTGCGGGCCCCGGAGTCCCGGGTATTTGGGTGGGTAGAGTAAACGCCAGTTGCGTCGATGTCCCTGACATGAAGCGGACAATCGGCACTCCTCCAATGGAGACGTCGTTGAAGTCCGCGGGATCGGCGAAGTTCCTGCCGACCACTCGGATTTCCTGCCCCAAGCGGTATGGACCTGAGGGCTGCACCTCGATGATGACGGGTCCCGGAGAGGTAGAGCCGCCTCGGGAAAGCGCATCCACTTTCTGCTCGAGATCTTCGAGGGAAGTGAGCATTCGGTTGAAAAGATTCGCAGTGATAAGATCACCCGGCTTGACGCGTTCGAATGGCATGGCCGTTTCCTCACTTGGAATCAGGCGAAGTTTGCGTAGTTGAAATGTGCCAGGTCATAACGGGCATCCGAAACAAACGGCGCATGACCGTTGCAGAACACGATTGCGGGCTGCACGGCCACTCCCTGCGCCAAGCTCTGCATGTTCTCCCGGATCTGGTAAACCGTGATCATCTCACGAGTCCCCAAATCAATCGGACCATGGCGCAGACAGGCGTCGATCAGGTATCCAACCTTGGTCCCCTCGAAGTAATAAAGATCCCGAATCGTAAGCCCTTGGAAGAACGAGACCCCGAAGCCACGGCGAGTCGGATCGCTACGGTAAGGGAGAATTCCAACCGGCGGGAGATACCGGAAGAGCTCTGTGCCAATGACAAGCTCCGGCCGAGCGGCCGTAGCGAAAATCGCCCGAATCTGTTCCTGGAACTGCAATACCATCGCCTCGGCCGTGGCCAGCCGCGCGTCGTCGAGCACGAAGGGCGACGCGGCCCGCGTCTCCGTCACCCGTCTCCGCACCGACCACAAATCCACAAACTGAACCCCCCCCGTCGCCGTCCAATACATAACCGCCAGCGGAACGTCGCAGTCCGTGAGCCGGGTGCCGCGGATCTTGTCCAGGAGCGTGCTGGGCGGCGGGGTCGGGCCAAGGGGATCGGTCGCGAAATCGTCCAAGCCGTCCACTCCAAAACACTGATACGCGACGAGATTGCGCAGGCGCGGATTGGGCAGCAGCGTTTTGTCGACGGGGAGCTCCAGGAGGCGGAACTGCACGGCGTCGACGATGTATTTCGCGTTGCAACTCGCCTGAAGGCCGCCCAGGCCGGTGACCGGGGCGAGGCCGTTGGCCGCTCCGATCGAGCAGACGGTGAGCAGGTAGACGCCCGCGTCGGCGATGTAGACGCCCTGCTGGGGCGGAACGCAGGTCTGGAAGATCTTGTCCGGCGCCTGGGCCGGGTTCACCGGGCGGATGAGCCTCACCTCGGTGTCGTTTTCGAGCAGCAGGATCTCGCCGCGGCGATTGATCGCGACGCCGGCTCCGACGGTGAGGGCGGGCGCCTGGACCGTGCTCGTTCCCACGGCCACCTTGACTTCAAAGCCCCGGGCGATGCCGTCTCCCACGGCCTGGGCGAGAAGCTCACGGGCGACGCGGAGCCCCTTCTGCTCGTCCGTCATGGCCTCGCCCGAGAGCAGGCGCCCGTTGAAGAACCGCACCGACCGGGTGTGCTCGTTCAAGACCGGTGTAAAGAGATCGGTGGCCATGGCTCGCTCCTCTCGCCTCCTCACTTGGACCAGCCGCCGCTCGTCACCCACTCCTGGATCAGGCGCAGGTGGACGAGAAGCGGACGGCGGGATTCGTCGATCGAAACGGTTTTCAGGTCGTCCACCCGCCACTCTCCGGCGCCCAGGGAGACGACGGGGACGTCGACGCGTGCCAGGAGCACGCATTCGTCGGGCGTGCAGGGGTTGTCCTGGGTCCCGCCGCAGCAGTTGCAGCCCCCCGCGCAGAGGCCGTGGACGCGCGGGCGGATCTCTTCAATCCACACGCGGAAGGCGGCGCGCAGGTAGTCGCCGAGGAGAGCCGGATCGAGCCTCGCCGAGGTGAGCGGCGAGCCGAAGTTGAAGTGGATGCCGCACGCGCCGAGCGGCGAGGTGAGCGGCGAGGGCGGCGGCGAGCCGATGGGCTGGACGGCGTCTCTCAGGATCTGGGCGAATTGATCGACCGACGTGTAGGGGCCCCCGCCTCCGACCTCTGCGAACCGCAGCCAGCGCACGAATTCGACGACGGCGTCTTCTTCTTCCTGCCCCGGCGCTTTGGGGCGCAGCTCGAGCGAGAAACCGTCGGCGCGGCGCGAGGGCTGGAGGAGCTCGTCTTCGGAGCGGCAGGGCTCGCCCGGGATCGGCATGGGATCGGTCGGGCAGTCGCGGTAGCAGAGCGTGAGGTAGAGCGTGAGCGTCGTGGCGAGCGGCGAGCCCAGGAGCTCGGGGAGCTTGTCTTTGTTGGCGGCGAGCCAATCGTTCAGGTAGGCGCATTGCGCGGGCTTGACGCAGACGAGTTGGCCGCGCGGGGTGAGCGCGGCACCGCTCGTGACCTTGAGCCGCGGCCCTTTCGCCTCGACGTCGGTCGAGACCTGGAGCCCGGAGAGCGTGCCGTAGCCCACGGCGTCGCGGGCGAGCCAGCGGTCGCGGCCGGAGAGCCAGGCGAACTCCTGGTTGAAGTCGTCGACGCCCAGGATCATGCCCAGCGTGTAGTTGACGTGCTTCGTCGGGTCCGGCGCCTTGGCTTCGACGGCGGACGCGGGTAGCGCGAAGGTGCTCATCGGGATCCTCCTGCGGTGCTCGGGGGCGGACAGCCGGGCCGCGGACATGGGGAGGCGAGACGGCTCCGGTCGCGAGGAGCGAGGTAGCCGGAGCCCAGGAAATTGCGGTCGAGAACGAACGGGGAGAGGAATTCGGGCGAACGGCCGCCGGCGTCGACCAGGGTGTCTTCGCCGAGGCGCGCCTCCCCCACCCGGAAAAAGCCCCAGTAGAACTGGACGTCGAAGCTCGTGTGCGCGGGCTTTTCGAGCGCGATCACGCGGCGCGCGAGGTCGCGCCGCGTCTCCTCCGCCATGAGCTTCGACTGCGGAAGGTAGACCGTGAACCGGTGCGCGGTCCGGTGCGCCGGCAGCACGATCCCCTCGAAATGGAGCCAGTCGCGGAGAGCCGCATCCGCCCGCGGCGGCGCGTCAGGCAGGGCGATCTCGGACCACTCGCGGTAGGACGTCTGCCAGGCGTCGTTGAGCGCGGAAAGAACGGGATAGCGTTGTTCCAGGAACGCGCGCCAGAGCTCGGCATCGCGGCTCGTCGGAGCCTTCGGCACGAAGCCGAGCGTCTCCTGGAAGAAGGTAGACCGGGGCCCGGTATGCGCGGCCAGGCGGCGCTCGAGGCCGGCCGCGCCTTCGGAGAGGTCCCAGCGGCTCTGTGCCACGCGGGCCGGAAGGCCGGCGGTTTCGCCCGGAGCGCTGTAGAGGGCGCGGGGCACGGCGCGAGTGCGGAATTTCTCGACGATCCGGATCGCCGGGGTGTGTTTCGGCGGCAGGTCGAAGATCGAATCGTCCGGGCATTCGTCGAGAAGGAGCCGCAGCGCCATGCGCAGGCCGGGCACGGTGCCGCGCCATTCGAAGAAGTCCACGGCGTGGCGCAGGAAGAGGCGGCGGCGGGATTCGTCCCACGACGGATCGAGCGCCACGCCGAACCAGCTCGCGAGCCATTCGAGCGTTTCGGCCGGCGCGCTCTGCACGCCGAGCAGGAGCTGAAAGGCGGCGATGCGGTCTTCGAGACGGGTGAAAATCCCTTCGAAATTCGCCAGGAAGCGGTCGAGGAACGAGGCGGATTCCGCGTTCTCGCGGTAGACCGCGGGCAGATAGTGATCGAGATAGGAGAAGCGCGGATACCAGGCCCGCAGGGCCCGGAGGCGCGGCGTGCTGCGCCCGGTGCCGCGAAGCGTCAGGCGGATCTCCAGGTATTGCCCTGTCGCCCGCTGGAAGAGGAGCTCCCAGGTGTCCAGACCCGCGCTCTTTTCGGCGGTGGACCACGGCAGCTCCGAGCCGGTCGCGCGGCGGTGCAGTGAAGGCTCCTCGTTCCAGGCGGAAAACGCCAGGAGCTCCAAGTCGTTGCCGGCACGGGTCGCGACGGCGACTTCGCAGTCCGGCGGGATGCACGCGTCGATCAGGAGCCGGTGCCAGACGCAGTCGGGCTGCTTGCCGTCGAGCGCCGCGACGAAGAGCTCCGCCTCGGTGGCGAAGCGCGAGCGGCGGAGCGACACGAGAGGCACCCAGCGGTCCTGGACGTCGTAATAAACCTGGCCGTGGCCTTCGATCAACGCTTTGCCGCCGAAGAGGCGCAGCGGGAGGAGCTCGGGTTTGCCTTCGAGGCCGATCTGCTCGCCCTGGCGAGTGAGCTCGAAGGCGAACGCCTGGTCGCCCTGATTGCCGACGATGTAAAGCACGTCGTCCAACGGCTCTTCGGTGCCGGCCCGGTGCTCGAGGTAGGCGAAGTCGTGGGCCGCGTCCGTCGAAACGCCGGGGCCGGCCGGGAGGCCGTCCTTGTAGCGCGCGACCGTCGAAAACCTTGCGCCCGGCGGGCTGTGGAGCACGAGGAGCGATCCGTCAGGGAGCGCGGCGACGGCGACCGGATGCGGGTCGAGAACGGGGATCGCCAGGTCGGACGTGAGCGCCCCGGGCCGCACTGCCGGTTGCGAGGCGCTGCCGTCGATCGCCACGAAATCCTCTGGAGCCGGGAGCGCGGCGGCGTGGCGCGAGACGACCGCGAAGGTGCGGTCGAGCCGCCAGACGAGAAGGTTTTTTTGATCGAGGACGAACACCCCGCCGTCGCTCGCGGCCGACAGGTCGAACGGCACGAAGGGGACCGCGGCGGGCCAGAGGAGATGGCGCGGCTCGCCGCCCGTCTGCAGGTCGAACACGAGAAGGCCGGGAGGATCGATCGTGCCGGCAACGAGATAGTGCTGGGTCGTGACGGCCAGGCCGGCCAACGGAATCGGCCTGGGCGCGGCGTCAGCCGGCAAGGCGGGCAGGGCGCGGAAGCTTCCGAAGTCCGTGGGCTTAGAGGCGCGGCGGCAGGCGTCGAGCGAGGCCCAGAAGTGCGTGGTCTCGCCCGTGGCCGCGGAGAGGACGAGGATCTCCGCGCGGTCCTCGGAGATCCAATAAACGTTTTCAAACCGGTCCATGGCCGCGCCGCGCCGCTCGTCGGGGCGCACTGCGCGATTGGCTGCCGAGGGTGGAAAGGACGGGACCCGGACGCCCAGGGTCAGCTCGTGGCGCTTGCCGTCCCAGGAAAACCCGGCTTCGCCGCCGTTCTCCGAGGTGACGAATTCCGCTTCGAGCGGGCGCTTGTCCGTCCGGCAGCGGCCACCCCAGTCGCCGCGGCCGAGGAGGAGGTGGAAGCGGGTGCCGTTGGCATCCATCAGCGGCACTCCTCCGGGATGACGGGGATCTGCACGAAGGCCGGGGCCTGCGTGCTCCCGCCCACTCTGCGGCCGCGCAGCTCGTCCAGGCTCGCCGCCGGACCGTTGGTCACGCGGATGCCCAGAATGCGCGGCAGCTCGAGGCCGGTCATGTCGATGCGGGCCGCGGGCGTGCCATCCGGGCCGCCGAGCAGGACCTCGAGCACGAGCTCGACGCCGCGGGTGCGGCTGGCGACCGCGACGAGCTCCAGGGCCACGACGGGCTTGCCGAGCTTCCAGCCGTTGGCGGAGCCGCTCGCCTCGAAAAGCGGCGCCGGCTCCTCGGGCAGGGTCTCGCGCCCTCCGGCGGTCGGCGCGAGGAATTTGCGGATGTCCTGCTGGACGGCTTCCAGGATCTGCGATTCGTTGAAGCCCGCCGCGACCTTGACGCCGAGCGAGATCCACAAACCTTTATATTGCGGGCCGCGCAGGAAGACCTCGGTCGTGATCAGGCGGCGCGGATCGAGGTGGCGGCAGAGGGCGTCCAGGAAATCGCGCCGGGGGAGCGGCGCATCGGGCTGCTGGGGATCCGCCGTGGGGATGACGAGCAGCGTCACCGCGCCCGGCACCTCGGCGCCGCCGAAGCCGGGGTGGTAGTTCGGCAGGACCTCGACCCGGCCGATCTCGACGCCGGGCGCGCGCAGCGTGATCGTCTTGAAGTCGGACGCCGTGACCAGCCGGTCGCGGTGCTGGAGATAGCGCGGGATCTGCTTTTCGCCGTCGGCCACGCTCTCGGCGTCGGCGCCGCCCCAGGTGGGGACCGGGTTGGCGACCTTGAAGCCTTCGGGAAGACCCGACAGGGCATCGATCGCGGCGGCGCCCACGTTGCCCCGGGCGCCCATGGAGGTTTCGTAGGTGGCACGGATCGTGGCTTCCCCGGGCGGGCGGGCTCCGTGCGCGCCGTCGCCGAAGCGGATCTCCCCGGACTCGGCGTTCAACGCGAACACCTTGGACGGAGCGGGAGGCGCCTTCGGCCCGCCCGGCGCGGTCCGCGGATCGGGCACCGGGACCTCCGCGCCCGCCACGCCCAGGTCGTTGATCTCCTCCCACGGATCCGTTCTTCCCTGGAAAGTGACCGTAACCGTGACGCTTTGGGGAAGGACCGGAGCCCGGGAGAGCCGCACGGTCTGTTCGGGCTCGCCGGTGCCGTCGGGCAGCAGCTCGTCCACGATCCGGTCGCTCTGTGTGACCGGAACGGCGTTGATGCCCACCCAGAGGAACCGCGCCGAGCTCGCGGGCGTGGGGAGGATGCGCAGCCAGGTGATGACGCGCTTGGCGACCGCCTCGTCTTCGATCATCGGCGGCAGGCCGTCCACGCCCGCTTCGAGCGGATCGATGTTGTTCCACAGCCCGAGCGACGCGGCGTCGGGAAGGGAGACGTCGGCGATGCCGGGGACCGAAAAAAGATCGCTCTCGATCGAAACGGGGACCGGGCGGTACTCGGGGACGCGGTTTTCGAGCCCTTCCGGCAGCCCGCCGCTCGCGGGGACGCTCGGCACCTCGACGCGGAGCGTGGCGCCCGAGGCCCCGCCGAACGGGCGGCCGGAGGGGAGCGTGGCGGTGTTGTCGTCCACCGACGGCACGACGCCGAGCGAAAGCGTGCGGTTGGCGAGACGATCGCGCAGGTGGTCAGGCGTCAGGCCGCTCCTGGCGTCGGGCTCGCGCAGGAGCAGGGCCAGCCAGAGGCACTCGTCGACCGTGTCGCTCAGCGCGATGGGAGCGCCGGAAGGCGACGGGAAAGGCACGGCTTCATAGAGCTGCGGCGTGAAGCCGGCCGGCGTGCCGCGGTAGGAGGCGTAAAGCTGCTGGTAATAGCTCAGGAGCTCCGGCGTGGAAGCGGAAACCTTTTTCTTGACCCACAGCCGCCCTTCAACGGGCAGGACGTCGAGCCCGCGGGTGGTGCGGAACGGCACCTGGCCGGCGCGGGCTTCGACCCCCGGGGCGAGCACGAGCGGCCGGGGGTCGGGCGACGGTGCCTGATTGGCGATCGTCACGAGGCCCCGGGCGGGCGTCGCGGTCTGGAGCGGAATGCGCAGGAGCTGCAGGAAACGCTTGCGGTTCCGGTCCGGAATCAGGTTGGCCCGGTAGATCAGGCTCTCGGTCAGGAAGGTAAAGACCTCGATCAGGGTGACGCCCGGATCGCTCTGGTTGAAATTCGTCCATTCCGGCGTGTGCACTGGAATGCGGGCGATGGCCTCACCCAGGAGGTCGTCGTAGCGGCGGTCGTCGATCTTCGGCAGAGTCAGCGGCATGGAGTCGTCCTCAGCCTGCCAGCCGGACGTCGATCGTCACCTGCGCGGTCTCCTGCGTGGCGACGAGCTGGTAGTGAATGGTTGCGATCGCCGACTGCGGATCGCGCGGGTCTTCCTCGACCTCGATGGATTTGACGACGATCCGCGGCTCCCACTGCTGGAGCGCCCTGGTGATGCGGTCTTCGATCTGGAAGCGCGTGGCCACGGTGTTGGGCTCGAAGAGAAACTTCCGGAGCCCCGCGCCGAACGCCGGAAGGTTGATCCGTTCGCGCTCTTCGGTCTGGAGCACGATCTCGATGGCCTCGCGGATGTTGGCCTCGCCTTCCGACCAGGCGATGCGCCCGTCGGCTCCCACGTGCGGCGGAAACGCCATACTCCGGCCGTAGAGTCGTCCGGCATCCATGGCTTTTAGCTCCCCTCCTTCCTGGGCAGCGGCAGACAGATCTGGAAGAACGGCATCCAGTAGAGGACGATGTCGAGCAGCTTGACCATGATCATGAGCAGGATCAGCGCGCAGATCGTGATGATCGGAAGCGAAAACGAGCAGACCATGCCGAAGCCGCCCCCCGGCTCCTGGCTGCACGGCTTGGGATCGCCGACGCTCAGGTCCTTGTGGAGCGGGAAGGGGAGCACGGCGCGGATCAGGTCTCCAAACGAAAGCTTTTTGAGCGCGCTCACCTGGCCGCAGAGCACGTCGGACATCACGAACGCCGTGTTGCGGTCGAACTTCCGCAGGCCGGCGGGCGTGGTGTCGGCCGGCATGCCGATGCGGATGGGCCGCGCGGGCGCGTCGGAATCGAAGAACGCGGCGAGCTGGAACGCGGCCGAGGGATCGCTCACCACGGGCTCGGAAAGCACCGCGCAGGCCGGCCGCTCCAGCACGCAGCGGATGGCGAACCACGGCGAGTCGAACGGCGTCGTGGCCGCCTGTGCAATGGCCGGCACCGGCGCGTGGGCGGGTGGCGGTCCGAGCACGGCCACGAGCTTGTCTTCGAGATTCTTGCGCGTCTCTCGTCCCATCAGGCCCGTGGCGCCGCCGGGTACCGAGATCACGAAACGGAAGGGCACGGTGGGCCAGCCGGCCGGCTGGCTCTGCCGGAAGATCCCGGTGGTGCCTTCGAGAAACGTTTCGAACGCGCGGATCCGGACGAGCGCCTCGCGCAGCGACTGCCCCGCGGAGGTGAGCGCGCCCAAGGCGTTGTAGAGCTCGCTTTCCGGGCTTCCCGGCGTAGCCGGCGAGCCGCCCGGCTGCATCGCGGCCCAGACCGCGGGCGCGTGCGATTCCAGCCAGTGTGAGAGGTCGAGCAGCACGTACCAGGCGAGCATGCGGATCTGCTCGTTGGCCTTTTCGATCACGCCCGCCTCTGAATCCGCCCCGGAGCGAACGGCCAGGTCTTCGAGCTCGCTCCATGGCCCCAGCACCTGCTGCTTGAGGCGGATCTGGCGCGTATCGAGAACCGGCGGCGGGGCTGCGGAAGTGGCGGGCTCGCGCGCGCCGATCAGGGCCTCGCGCTTGCCCACCGGAATGAAGCCGTTCCACAGCCGGCGCTTGCGGCCGTCCCGCTCGACGTAGCTCGCCGGCGAGAGGGGGTTCTGCTCCTCGCCCGGCTGCAGCCTGGTGGGATCGGCGGCGAGCTTCCACTCTCCATTGCAGAAGGCGAGCTCTTCGCACTGCAGCGGATCGGGGTTCACCGCGCCGGTCTTTGGCCGCAGCCGGCGCAGCACGAACGTGGCGCGCTCCTGGGCGGCGGTGTTCAGCGGGCGGTCCGGCAGGCCGACCGTGCGGCAGACCAGGCAGGCGGCGACCAGGTAGTAGCGCTGGTGCGCGGGGTGGAAGAGCTTGAGCGGCTTTTCCGGCGGCGCGGCGTTCCAGGGCAATTCGCGGACCGTGCCCTTGCGCGCTTCGATCTTCCGGAGCGCGTTGTTTCGGGCCTGCGCGAGGCGGAGGCGCAGGCCGGCCACGGGCGCGGGGGGTTCCACCTCCGGCAGGGGCTGGCTCCACGTCTCGGGCACGGCCAGCAGCTCTTTCAGGCGCTGCGGCTCGACCGCGAGGAGAGACAGGAAATCCTGCATGAACGAATCGCTCGCGAAGCGCAGCAGGGCCGGCGTGCGGAAGATGCGCCGCTGCTCCGCCGTGGTCGGCCCGTTGAGCTCGTCCCATAGCGCCGCGGGGGAGGTCCACTCGACGTGGCGTTCCTGGAGCCCCGCGGTCACCAGATGTTCCCCGCGCCCGGCGTGTAGCTCGCGGCCACGACGGAAGGCGTGTTGACGGTCGCGGCGATCACGGTGCCGCTGAAGTTGGAAGAGCCCGCGTTGACCGAGACGGCCGAGGCCGAGACCGTGAGCGAGCTGGCGTTGATCGTGACGACGGCCGAGGTGGTCAAGGTGATGCCGCTCGCCTCCATCTTGATCGAATTGCCGTTGCTGTCGGCGAGCTCGATCGAGCCGGGGCCATCCTGAAGCGTCAGCTTCTGCCCGCCCGGCGTTTCGGCCACGAACCGCTCTCGACCGCTGCTGTCGTCGAGCGTCACCTGGACGCCGTTTCTCGACCGCAGGACCTTGCGATCGTTTTTTCCCGCGCCGTCCATGGATTCGGGCGGCTTGTCCTTGCCATTCCACAGGCCACCGATGACGTAGGGCCGCCGCACGTCGCCGGCCTCGAAGACCACGAGCACCTCGTCGTCCACGTCGGGGATGAACCAGCTGCCGCGATTGTCGCCGCCCATCAAGGTCGCCACGCGGGCCCAGACCTCGTAGCGGTCGCTGCCGTTGTCGGGCGACCAGGGGAGCGTGACCTTCACCCTCCCGGTGGATTCGGGATCCCGGATATCGCTGACCAGCGCCGGATACACGCCGTACCAGCGGCCCCGCGTGGCCGGAGCCGCGCTCTCCAGAAGGAGCTCGAAGCCGCTCATTCCGCCCTCCCCAGGCCCGGCCTCTCGGCGGTGAATTCGCTGCGGAACCCTCCCGCGCCGTCGAAGAGGTGCTGCACCTCGGCCAGGTAATACTTGCCATTGAACAGGGTGCTCAAGCCGTCGAGCTCCACCCAGGCGCCCACGCGCAGCTTGCCGTTGGGCTGGGCGAGGCCGCGCCCCACGAGGAACCGCCGCCCGGCGCTGCGGAACCAGGCTTCGGCCTCGGTACGCGCTTCTTCCGCGGAGAGCGGCACGCGGTGGGCGATCGATTCTTTGCGTTCGCCGAACGCCTCGCGGAGGATCTTCGCGCCGCTCGCGTCGCTCCCCAGCTCGTTTCTCAACACCGCGTCGTCAGCCTGCTGGCGGATGGCCTGCTTGCCGGAGACGTCCCAGCCCGAAACGTCGACGCTCGTCCTCTGGTGGGCGAGGTCGGCCACGAGGGTGAGCTCGCGCAGGTCGGCGCCGTACTTGAGCTTGACCGCGGCGCCGTTTCTCGCGGTGCGCGGCTTGGCGAAAATCTTTCCATTGTCGATCCAGAGCTCGGCGCCAGCCGAGCGGGCGCGCTCGCGCAGGAAGGCCAGATCGCTCTGATTCACCTGGGCCACCACCTTGTGGACCGGCCCGGGCACGTCCACGTCCGCCTGGAGGCCGTGGACGGTAGCGACGCGGCGGATCACGTCCGCGTCGCCCACGTCCGTGAACGTGCGGGTGCGGCGGGTCATGCGCAGATCCTGGAAGCGGTCTTCGAGGAGAACCGCGATCTCGGGCGGGCGGCCTTCGCCAAACTCGGCTTCGATCGCCGACACGCGCCCGTCGAAGAGGAGGTCGTCGTCGAGCTTCACCTGCACGGCCTTTCCGAAGTCGAGCTTCTTGCGGTCGAAATAGAGAAAACCGATCGAGTTGTCCTTCGGTCCCCAGTTGCCGATCCGCAGCTCCGCGGCGGCCAGGCCTTCGACGGTCTCGCGCACCGACATCCGCAGGAGCGCCTGCGAGAGGCCGGTCTCCTCGCGGCCGGCCACGAAAATCTTGGGCCGGGTCGCCTTCACGCGGTTGGAGCCGTTGTCCGCCATGGTCTCCTCGCTTTTCAGTCCGCCCGGAGCCGCGCCATGCGTTCCTTCGCCCGCCGCGCGAGCTTCGCGATCTCGCGCTCCAGGTCGGGCCCCTTGCCACTCTCGCCGCCGCCACCGCTCCCGGCCGCGGCCGGCTCGCCGGGCGGCGCGGCCTTGGGCTCGATCGTCACTTCCTGGATCACCGTGGCCATGGCGGTCTCCTATTCGAGCGGGGACGGAGGTTTCAACTGGAAATCGATGAGCTGGCCGGGCGCCAGAATCCGCGGATTTTCGATACCGTTCGCCGCCGCGACCGACTGCCAGCCGCCCGCGCCTCCTCCGCCAGGCTGCGCGGCGGACATGGATTGCAGGTTCGAGCCTTGTGGCGCCGCGGTCTGCGGCTGGGTGCCCGGAGCCGGACGGTTGCGCCGCGGAACCCCGGGCGGTTCGGCCGCTTTGTCAAACTTGAAGGTCGTGATCTTTTGCTGCGTGATCGTCATCGTGACCGCCGCACGCAGCGGCCTTCCTTCGAAAGAGAAGAGCTCGAGCGTCTCCTCCATCGACTCGACGATGCCGTCGAACTGGAAGGTGCCCCAGGCGAAGCGCGTCATCGGCGGCTTGTACTTCGTGGGCCGGTTGGCCGGCTCGCCGATGGGGATGATGAAATAGGCGACGCGCTCGGTCAGCTTGCGCACGTCGATCACGTCGGGCAGCCCCTGCCCGAGGTCCTGGGTGACGTCGAAATAGAGCTGCACCGCGAGCTTGGTCGAGCCCGCGCCCACGAACTGCTGCGCCTGCGGGCCGCTCTGGTCGCCGGAGCCGGACGGCGCCTGGATCTGGTTCGCGTAGGTGACCTTGAGCGTGTCGGGATTGAACTGGACTTTCGTCCACTTGTCCTTATTGATCTCGTGTTCCATCTCCGCGTCGAGCTCGCGCAGCTCGGCCTTGGCCAGCTCAGCCATTGGCGCCTCCTTCCGGCCGCTCGAGCGTGAGCGCCTCGTAGGTGAGCTGCATCTCCTCGATCGCGACCACGCCGTCCTTGGCGTTCAGGGCCGGGGCCTTGAGCTTGGTGAGCAGGCATTTCTTCAAGAGGAACCGGGCCTGCTCCTTTCGGTCCGAAGACAGCAGGATGATCTTCGCCTCGCCCCGGAAATCGCTCCGCAACTGGCGCGGCGTGGCCTGCTGCTGGGCGTCGAACCAGTCCCATAGATCGAAGCTCGCGGTCATGCCGCGCTTCAACGTCACCTGCCCGTAGCTGACCGCGCCCGCGAGGCGGATCTGGCGCGTGTTGTTCCCCCC
Source organism: Thermoanaerobaculia bacterium (assembly GCA_035278895.1). Lineage (GTDB taxonomy): Bacteria > Acidobacteriota > Thermoanaerobaculia > Multivoradales > UBA5704 > DATARR01. The sequence continues at coordinate 15,107 of DATEIO010000536.1, forward strand.
TTCGCGGATCGTTTTGACGTCCATCGTCATCTCCAGGCCGTCGCACTCGGAAAACGCGGCCTCGCAGAGCTTCGGAGAGATGCCGGGCACGTCGATCTCGACCGAGAAGTTGTAGGCGGTGAACGGGTAAAGGCTCACGGCCGCGCCTCCAGAACCCGCGTAGCGCCGGCGTCCTCGACGAGCCGGATCGTCAAAAACGAAAGCGGGCGCGATGGCGCGACGCGGATCTCGGCGATCAGACGCCCGACGTCGATCGACCGCCGCGGATTGAGCGATTCGCCGGTGACCACCTGGAACGCGGACGCTGCGGTCCGGCCGGCGAACGCGCCGCGCACGAAAAGGGTTTCGAGCATCGACTGGAACGCCCGCTTGACCGCGCGGCGGGCCGCGTCGTCGTTCGGCTCGAACACGTAATCGTTGCCGACCTTCTGCGCCGCGCGCCGCAGGAGCGCGAGGAGCCGCCTCACGTTCACCGGGCGCACCTCTTCATCGGGCGAGAGCGTGTCGGCGTCCAGGCAGACGAAGCCCCAGGGCTCCTGGCGGATCACGTTGACCGCGGCGTCCTGGAGCGCCTGCCGCATCGGGGCGGCGATCAGCGGCGTGAGCGCCACCGGTCCGCGCAGCGGCTCGTTGGCCGGCGCGATCCACGCGCCGCGTGCGAGAGCCCGGGCGGCGAGCACCCCGGCGGTCGCGCCGTCGGGCGGCGTCGCCTGGAGAGGTGCGGTTTCGGGATCGCGCAGGATGAGCCAGGGATGCCAGAGCGCGCCGTAGCCACGCACGTGCGGAGCCGCCCGGAGCTGCGCCGGGTGGGAGATGGCCTGACGCTCGTCGTAGTGGCGCGGCAGCGAGAGGAGAGCGAACAGATCGCCGCGGGCGGCGCACATCGTGAGCAAGGCGTCGTGCACTTCGACGAGCAGGAAGTCGTCGTAGCCGTCCGCCGGAACGCTCACCCACTGCGGAGCCGCGGGAGGGATCGCCGGGACCGTTCCAGGGCCTGCAGGCTCCCCGCGCGGAGCGGGATTGCAGTCCTCGAACCCGCCTTGCGGCGACGCGAGCGGCGAAGAAGGCGGCGAGGCGGGCAGCGAGGGCCGGGGAGTTTCGAGGCTCCAGCCGCGGTGCACCGCGTCAGGCACGGCGATCATCGTCGCTTCTTCGACGCCTAAAGCCGCGTGAATCCCTTCGAGTGGCCGCGCATCGGAGCTCTGATAGCGGATGAAATCGGCCTGGTCCAGCAGATCGCGCACCGTGGCGCTGCGGAGACCCGGATCGAGGAAGAGGCCGGCCTCGAAGGACTTCAGGCCGTCGCGCTCCAGCGCCGGGCCGGAGACGGGCTCCGCCGCCTGCTCCCGCGAAAAGAGCACGTCCATGCCCGTGGGCAGAAAGAGCCCGCCGCGCCCTTCAGCCGCGAGCGGAAAGCGCGGCCGGGAGGCCTCGGTCCGGAGCGCGGAAGGCGCGAGGGCCGGCTCGCCGAACAGCTCGGCGTCGGACGGCAGATCCGCCCAGTAGCGCGGGTGATCGGGCGTGAAGCCCAGACCCGCCAGGCGCACCGGCAGCTCGCCCGGGCGCCGCACGGTGAGATCGAAGACGAGCCGCTCCACGACCGGCCGGCCGGGGAGCGCCGAGACGTCCGGCGGCGGCGCGGGCACCCACCTCGTACGGCCGGAAATCCTCACGCTCCCGCGCGGTGCAGGCGGCGAGGAGAGCGGCAGGGCGGAGACCTGCTGGACGAAAAGGAACAGCCGGGGAAAGGAGCCGCCAGGCCACGTGAGGCGCAGCAGGTCGCCGGGGGCCACCTCGCGCGGCGTGGACGGAATCACGTCCACGGAAAGGTTTCCGGCGTCGAACGCCATGAGCCGCAGCGGTGCCCCCACGAGGTTCGTCACTACGCGGAGCCCGTCCGACCAGCTCCCCTCGGAGCGCGCGACGCCATAGGCCGGGGAGAGCGTGCCGTCGTCCGCGAGGATCTCCAGGCCAGGGATGCGGAACCGGTTGGCCTGAGCGTTTCTCGCCAGGCGGATGATCCAGCACCGCCTCCCGCCGTTCTTGAAGAACGCGCGCACCGCAGGAGCCAGATACGCCTCGACCGGCGCGCCGGAAGAGCTTTCCCGGGCGAGCGGCAGGCGGGCTCCGAAAAGGGTTTCGAACTGCACGGCGTCCTCGACCGCGACGGGCCGGTGGAGCGGCCCCGACGCGGCGAAGCCGGCGAACACGGGGACGTCCATGCGAGGCAGGCCGTCGGCGGACGGCACCTCGGCCTCGAAACGGATCCCCGGCAGCGGACGCGAGCGGGCCATCCGGCTACTCCATCTCGAGCCGCTCGTAGGCGAGGACGAGCTCTTCGAGCGCCACGTCGGTCCCCTTGGCGTTCAGCGGGCCGCTCGTGTGCTTGATGATACGGGCCCGCATGAGCTTCCACGTCTGGACGGCCGTGGTGTGATCCTCGCTCATGAGCTGGATCGTCACCGTGCGCAGCGCGCTCTGGTCGCCGTTCCGGATCTGGTTCAGCCACTGGTAGAGATCCAGGCTGCCGATCACGCCGCGCTTCATGGTCACGTCGGTCGACTTGTTCATCCCGGTGATCTTCATCACCGAGTTTTCCTTGTGATTGCCAGGGCGGTACTCGGAGACCGTGACCTCCATGCCGATGCCGCTGATCTCCTGGAAGCCCGCCTGCGGGCCGTTGGTGTTGCCGTTGCCCAGGTCGACCAGAAAATTGAACTGAACGTAGGGCCGTTCACGAAGCGTTGCCATCGCTTATCTCTCCTAGACCTTGCGGTCCGCGGTCCACTGCCCGATGCGGATGATCACGTACTCGGCCGGACGGAGCGCGGCGACGCCCACGAGGCAGACCAGGCGCCCGTTGTCGAGGTCGTTCTGCGTCATCGTCGAGCGGTCGCATTTGACGAAGTAGGCCTTCTCCGGCTTGTCGCCCAACAGGGCGCCGTTCTGCCACTCGTTCAACAGGAAATCCTCGATCGTGCGGCGGACGTTCGCCCACAAAAGATCGCCGTTCGGCTCGAACACGGCCCACTGCGTGCCCTTGTCAATCGAGTGCTCGAGATAGGCGAAGTAGCGGCGCAGGTTGACGTACTTCCATTCCGGATCCGAGCTGATGGTGCGCGCTCCCCACAGCCGGTAGCCGCGCCCTTCGAAGAAGCGGAAGCAGTTGATCCCCAGAGGATTCAAGATGTCCTGCTGGGACTTGTTGAGGAGCGTCTCCAGGCCGATGGCGGTCTCCACGACCTCGTTGGCCGGCGCCTTGTACACGCCGCGGTTGATGTCGTTTCTGGCGTAGATGCCGCAGACCGCGCCCGAGGGAGGCACGTGGATCTCCTGCTGCGTGACCGGATCGAGAACCGTGACCCAGGGGTAGTAGAGAGCGGCGTAGGTCGAGTCGAGCTTGGCGCGCAGCGCCCGCACCTCGGCAATGCTCTGCTTGTCGCCGGCATCGAGGACGGCGATGCGGTAGCGCATCCGCATGCAGTGCGAGATCAGCAGGCTGAAGATCGTCGAGGCCTGGGAACGGTAGCCGTTCTCGTAACCGAAGCTCGATCCCGGCGCGGCCACGATCGAGATCTCGTCCAGGTCTTCGAAAGCGACGAGACCGGTTTTCGTGCGCGCGTCCGGATCCCCGCCGGTCCCCTCGTAAACGGTCGCGGTGGGACGCTTGCCGTCATTGCCGCCGGTCAGGGCGAGATCGATCGAGCGGTCCGCGTCGCTCGTCTTCGGGTCCAGGAGCCTGGTTTGCAGGGGCGAGCCCGCCGGGGCCAGGAGGTTCAAAATCCGGAGCCCCGTGTCCGTCCCGGCCGTGATGGCGACGACGATCGGCACATTCCGGGCGGCAGCGAGGCTCGGCGGATCGGGCCGGAACTGCGCCCAGATCGAGTCGCGCGAGCCGGCGCGCTCGTGGGCGCGGTCGAGGGCCAGGCCGGAGTAGACGAGAGACGGCTGGCCGGAATCGACCGGGAAGATGGTGAACGCCGCCGTCACCACCTGCACGGAATCGCTCAGGGAAGGATCGGGATTCGCGTGGAGGCTTGAAAGATCGATCGTCGTTCCGCTCTCCGGCTGGAACCGCCAGGCCGGCGGCGAGGTCGAGCGGTCGACCGTGACCTTGGCAAACGTGCCCTCCGGCTGGCTCAAGGGGCTCGAAGGCGGGCTCGCCGCGAGCCTCCGCGTCACCAGCACGACGTCATTTTCGAGCACGCCGCGCAGCACCGGCGCGGGGTCCCCCGGATTTCCGGCGAGCACGTTCGAACCGAGCGTCAAAGTGATCCGGACGCGCACGTTTCCAGCCGCGCCCGGGAAGCGCGCGGAGACGGTCATCGTCTCCGTGCCGTTCGCGATCGTGGTCTTCGCGATGCCGTCGGTGGCTCCCCTCTCGAACGTGCGGGCGATATAAAGCCTTTTCCCGCCGTTCTCGAAAAAGGCGCGCACGGCGTGCCACATGTAGTTGTGGGTCGGCGACGAGCCGTCGAACTGCAGCTGTTGCCGGTCGCCGTACGTCCGCTCGTACTCGACGAGGCTGGTGACCACGTCCGGCGGGAGATCGATCGGTCCGTAGCGCGCCGGGCCGACGAATCCGGTGGTCGTCGTGCTGACGCCTTCGATCGATTTCGATCGGAAGGAGACCTCTTCGACGTAGACGCCTGGGGCTAGATATTCTGGCATTCCGTTCTCCCCGTTCGGTTAGGGGGTGATGAGCAGCGTCGACGACACGGCGCCGCCGTCCGCGCGCGAGACGAGGACGAGCTCGCGCCCGAAGCGGAGCGTCGCGCTCGTCAGTGGATTCGTGCGCGACGTCTCCTGCCACGCCGTCGCGGGCGGCTGCGTGAGGACGTCGGCCAGGTCCGGGATCTGCGGTGCCGGCGTCCGCCGGCGATATCTCACGGTGAAGGCGACCGGCCACGACTGACGGGTGAGCGGTCCTCCGCCGCCGAGCGGCGAGCCGAGCGTTGCGGCCGGTTTCGGATACGGCAACGGGAGCATCACCCGCCCCTGGGCGTCGGCGAGGCCGGCAACCGAGCGCTCTCCCCCGGCCTTGGCTTCCACCAGGGCCCAGGCCGCGGGCCGATCCGCGTCCCACAGCGTGGTCCGCAGCCCGCCCATCCCCTCGGGCACCGGGCGCGAGGCCGCCGAAAAAAGTGGCAGGAACGCCGTCTCGCCACCGGTCTGGACTTGAAGAGGCGAGGTGAGCGGAGACGCCAGTCCCAGGCCCAGCAGGCTTCTCTGGGGGAGCTTCACGGGCAGGCTCCAGGGGAGGAAACGGCCGGCGGGATCGCTCACCGCGAGCACGAAATCGAACCGCGGCGTTTCCGTCGCCCAGTAAGCCGCGTCCCCGCTCCCGCGTTCCAGGCCGGCGAGGCCGGGCAGATTGCGGAAGACGAAGATCCCGGCGCGGTTCACGATCCCGTTCCTCGCAAGCTCGGGAACGCCTTGAGGATGGACCGCGACCGCGAGAGCGCCGGAGACGAAGCCGAGCGTCGCTTCGTCGCGCAGGCGCACCGCGAGCGGCGTCACGATCGAGATCCGCTCGAGAACGGTCACGCTCGTCACGGCTCGGCCACCTTTCCGGCGTCGAAAACGCGCGTCTGCACGAGGCCGGCCTCGGTCATCTCGAGGCTCGAATCGATCGTCAGCATCCTCACGAGATAGGGGACGGCCGGCTGGATGTTCGGCTTGGCCACGTCCCAGATCGAGCCCAGGTCCTGATACGCGATCGCCTCCAGGATCACGTCGATACATTCGCCCGGGCGGAAGGTGTCGGGCTCGGGCCCGTATTGATTGAGAAAGCTGTCGTGGAGGATCGGCGTGTCCTCGATCGTCCGCATCGCCCAGCCCAGCAGGCGCTGCTGCTTGAACGCGTCTCGGGCGAACGGTATGAGCAGGTAGTGGAGATCGGCCGGCAGCGAAGGACGGAAGCGGCGGCCGTCGGGCGCGGTCCGCGGCGGCATGTTGCGGATGTTGTTGGCCGGCGCGACGCGATGGAGATAGAGGGCGATCCCCTCCTCCATCGGCTTTAGAAAGTCTTTGGCCTGGTAGAGCTCGAACTCGGCGCCCGCGAACTCGGGCTTGGGGCAGGCTCCGGCCAGAAGCGCCAGAATCGCCTTCCCGACTGCCGCGATCGCGTAGAGGCCCGCCATGACGGGCTCCACCGGGTTCAAGACCGTTGCCAGCGGTGCACCCGCCGGCGGACCTCTTGTTTTCAAAGGTTTAGAGGAGCGCGGGGAGAACGGCAGGTGTAACGTGTTACAGAGGCATCGTCACACCCCCTGTTACGCGCTGTTACAGGCTTCGCCCTCCTCGCTCTCTCCGGCGGGAAAGAGGCCGTACTTCACCATCTTGCGGTAGAGGGTCATGCGCGAGCAGCCGAGCCGGCGCGCGGCTTCCGTGCGGTTGCCCGACGTGGCCGAGAGCGCCGCCACGATCCTCTCCCGCTCCGAGCCGCGCTCCCGCTCCGCGTGGACGAAGAGGGCCCGCAGGTGGAGCGGGAGATCGCGCACCGTGATCCGCTCAGCGCTGCAGAAGACGAGGGTCGATTCGATCACGTTGCGCAGCTCGCGGACGTTGCCGGGCCAGTCGTAGCCGGCCAGAAGGTCGAGAAAGCCCGAATCGACAGAAGCGGGCCGGCGGCCCATCCGCGGCGCCAGGTCGGCCAGCAGGTGCTCGACCAGCTCCGGGATGTCTTCCTTGTGATCGCGCAGCGGCACGAGCGGAATGCGCGCCACGTTCAGCCGGAAATAGAGATCCTGGCGGAACTTCTGCTGGGACGTGAGCTGCTCCAGATTGTGATTCGTCGCAGCGATGATCCGGATGTTGACGGCGATCTCGCGGTGCCCGCCCAGGCGCTGCACCTTCCGGCTCTCGATCGCGCGGAGGATCTTGGCCTGGGCGTAGAGGTTCATGTCGCCCACCTCGTCCAGGAACAGCGTTCCTCCCTGGGCGTACTGGAGCTTGCCCTCGCGGGCCGCGTGGGCCCCGGTGAACGCTCCGCGCTCGTAGCCGAAGAGCTCGCTTTCGAGCAGGCCGTCGGGGATCGCGGCGCAATTGATCGAAACGAACGGCTTGTCGCGCCTCCGGCTGTTCCTGTGGATCAGCTCCGCGGTCAGCTCCTTGCCCGTGCCGGTCTCGCCGGTGACCAGAACGTTGCTGTCCGTGGCGGCCACGCGGCGGATCGCGTGGCGCAGCTGCTCGGCCGCGCGGCTCTGGCCTACCAGAAGGCTTCCCGCAAGCAAGGATTCGGCAGGGTGCGGCTTGCCCGGAGCCACCCGGGTCAGCGCCTCGGTGGCGTCCCTCTCGCTGCAGCCGTCGGCCAGCACGTCGTTGAAGCCGGCCCGCATCGCCGCCAGGGCCAGGTCGCCCGGGCAGCTCGCCGTGATCAGCAGCAACGGCACCCGGGAAGCCGACGAGCGCAGACCGCGGGCGAGCGCCAGCGCCTCCCCGCTCCGCGTCCACACCTGGATGGCGACGAGCTCCGGCTCTCCCTCCCGGACCAGAGAGTGGAGCTCCTGCTCGCTGGACGTCTCGACAAGATCCCAGCCTCGGGCCCGCAAAGCTCCGCGCAGGGGTGAAAAGACGGCGCGGCCCTCCGGGCTGAACACGATCGCTCGCATGAATGCCTCGTGGACCCAAAAAGAGAGGTCCCGACAAAGACCAGCGAAACGTCAGCCCGAATTTGGAAAATTCAAACGATACTTCAGTTGAATGCTAATTCTAGCCGGGCCCGGCCCTTTCGTCAAGGGATTTCCACTCCCTGGTCTCGCTTTTTGCTCCAGCCTGCACTACATTCAGCAGGGCGAAGAAATCCTCCACAGAGAAAACCGCGGGTTCCTGATCTCTTTCAGGTACCGGGATGATGTCTAGCGGCAACTCCATGCGCCTAGATAGAAATGCAACTTGATTCGTTGTGTTTTCTCCGGGCCGGATCATCCGGCCCGGCTTTGATCCCAACCCTCAGGAGGCTGGAAATCCATGCAGCGGATGTCACGAATTTTGTGGATGGCATTGTGCTTTGCGGTGCTGGCGGCAACCGGAGCCGCCCGCGCCGAGGAAGAAGAGGCGCTGAGCCCAGCTGTAAAAGCCCGGCTGCGCGCCGCCTATGAGGCTTTCAATCGCGACACCAGCGTCAAGTCGCTGGAGAAGCAGGCCAACGGAAATCTCAGAAACCGCGAGGCCGTCGATGCATTGTTGAAAAGGATGCCGCTCTCACCTCTTGAGTATTGGCAGATCGACATGGAGGTGAAGCACTACGAGGTGTTCATTCCGCGCTACATCGTGCAACTCCACAGCCGGTGGGTGAAGCTCAATGAGGAGCTGGCCCGCGAGTACTACGGTCACGAGCGGGTCGAGCAGTTGCTGAGCGGCTGGCCGGTCGACACCGGCGAGGAGATCGTCGACTTCGAAAAGGCCACGGTGGGCACCAACCGGAACACGGCCTCGACCGATTCTCCGGCTCCCAACGGCTACGACGGCGAGATCCAGATCGCGGTCAACCACCGGAACACCAACCAGATGGTCGCCGCCGCCAACACCTTCGGCTCGGCCGGCACGGCCTGCAACAACGAACAGACCCAGGCGGTCTTCTACTCGAGCAACGGCGGCACGACGTGGGATTACACCTGCGCGCCGTCGAACAACGTGTTCGCCCTGGGCACCTGCACCGGCGGCACGGTCTTCGGCTCCGACCCCGCGCTCTACTGGAACGACAACAACGAAGTCTTTTTGAACTTCATGCTCCTCTGCGGCACCGCCACCACGACGAAGTATTCGATGGTCGTGGCGCGCTCGGCCGACGGCGGCGCCACCTGGACCAAGCAGGGCATCATCAAGAACGCCTGGTCCACGGGAACTCTCGAGGACAAGAACTTCTACGCCATCGACAACACCTCGACGAGCCCCTTCTACGGCCGCCACTACACCTGCTGGGACCGCTCCAACAACGAGAAATTCGCCTACTCGACGAACAACGGCGTGGCCTGGACCGAGGTGGACCTGCCCACCGCGCCGGTCGGCGGCATCGACCTCGGCTGCGAGATCGCGGTGCAGAAAAACGGCACCGTGCACGTCGTCTGGGAATCGCTCACCTGCAGCTCCACCTGCACGGACGAGAGGATGTGGTACACCAAGTCGACCAACGGCGGCGTCTCCTGGTCCTCGCCGGTTCAGGTGCACGATCACAACCTGGCGGGCTTCTCCGGAGCCAACATGCCACCGGTCGCCGACCAGCGCGGCATCGCTCCCTTCGGCGCCATCGACGTCGACAACTCGGGAGGCGCCTGCGACGGCACCCTCTACGCCACCTATGGCGACTACACCTCGGGCGGAGCGACCGAAACCGACATCTGGGTGACCCGTTCGACCAACGGCGGCACCACCTGGGGGACCCCGGTCAAGGTCAACGACGACGGGCTCGCGGGCCGCACCCAGTTCCACCCGTTCCTGCAGGTGGACCAGTCGAACGGCAGCGTGGTGGTGTCCTGGCACGATGCCAGAAACGACGTCAACAACCGCAAGGTGGACTACTACGTGGCCCGCTCGACCAACTGCGGTGTCAGCTTCGAAGCCAACGTCAAGGCCAGCCAGAATTCCACCGAGTTCAACAACAGCGGCATCAGCTACACCGACGAAAACACGACCGACAACCCGAACCGGAACCCCAACCAGTACGGCGAGTACATGGGCCTGGACGTCAAGAATGGCAAGGCCTACATGGCGTGGGTGGACACGCGGCACTTCTACCCTGGCTCCTCCACCAACGCCCAGAAGGAAAACGTGGGCTTCGCCATCGTCGATTTCGGGACGGCGACGCAGACCTGCGGCAACAACCTGCGCGAAGGCACCGAGGTGTGCGACGGCATCGACCTCGCCAGCCAGTCCTGCACGACCCAGGGCTTCACCGGAGGAACCCTCTCGTGCAACGGGACCTGCAGCGCCTTCGTAACGTCGGCCTGCACCTGCACGACGCCGGCGGCTCCGACCGGCGTCACCGCCACGGCGGCGAGCTCGACCCAGAACAACGTGTCATGGACCGCATCCGCGGGCGCCACGTCGTACAAGATCCTCCGCTCGACGACGAGCGGCGGCCCGTACACCCAGGTCGGCACCGCGACCACCACGTCGTTCTCCGATACCGGCCTGACCTGCAACACGGCCTACTTCTACGTCGTCCAGGCGGTGAGCTCCTGTGGCACCTCGAGCAACTCGTCCCAGGCCACGGCCACGACCAGCACCTGCAGCACCAACCAGGTCCTGACCTTCTCCGCCACGCCTGCCGCGGCGATTCCGGACAACAACACCACGGGCCTGACCAGCACGATCAACGTGCCCAACTCGATGACCATCACGAGCGTCAGCGTCAACGTGGGCATCACCCACACCTACCAGGGTGACCTCGAAGTGGCCCTGATCGGGCCGGACAACACGACCGTGATCCTCCACAACCGGACCGGCGCCGGTACCGACAACATCAACACGACCTACAACATCACGACCCGCTCGGCGCAGGCCCTGTCGGCGTTCAACGGCAAAAACACGTCGGGAGCCTGGAAGCTGCGCGTCCGCGACCTGGCCTCGGCCGACACCGGAACGCTCAACTCGTGGAAGGTGACCTTCAACGGCTACTACACCCTGACTGCGGCCACGGCGATTCCCGACAACAACACCACGGGCATCACCAGCACGATCAACGTGCCCGCCACGGGAACCATCGTGAGCCTCCGCGTCCGCGTGGACATCACCCACACCTACCAGGGCGACCTGGAAGTGGCGCTGATCGGGCCGGACAACACGACCGTCCTGCTCCACAACCGGACCGGCACCACGACCGACAACATCCAGACCGTCTACGCCGACCTGACGGCCCCGAACCAGGCGCTCTCCGCCTTCACCGGCAAAGCCATCAACGGCGCCTGGAAGCTGCGCGTGCGAGACCTGGCCTCGGCCGATACGGGAACGCTGAACTTCTGGGAGATTGACTTCAGGACGAACTGAGGCAACGCAGAATCGAGAGGTAAAGGACGGCCCCTGTGCCTTTGGGCGCAGGGGCCGTTTTGCATTGCGAACCGCTCAAGCGTAGCCGTTGAACCGCAGATTCAGGAACGTGCCGGTTTTCACGTCGAATTCGACCTGGAAGAAATACGCGCCGCCGTCCATCACGAAAACCGGATCATACTTCCAGAAGTCCTCGGGCCGGCCCCCCGGCGGAACCGGACGATATTCGGGGGGAGACCTGAGCATGTCGGCCACGTGAATGTAGTGAAAGAGGTTTACGTAGATCGTCTTCTTTTCCTTGTAGAAGATCCCGATGTACTGGCGGTAGTACTCGTGAAGCGGCTGATAATCCGAGGGAGTCTTCTGGCTGCTCATGAATGCCGGGAGAAGCTTCTCGAGACGGGCGACATCCGCCGGGCCGGGCTGCCACAGGGCAACGTAGGGTCTGGGCTGGTTGGCCTCCCAATACACATTCCGCGCAAACTCGAGGACCTTGGGGCCGGACAGAACTGCCCCGCGAGGCGCCTCGCCGGCCCGGGGCTTCTCAGGAGCCTCAACTTTCTGCTCCGGCTCCTCCGCCAACGCGGGTCCGCCGAGAATCACCGCACAGATCAAACCTCCCAGCCATCGCCCTGCAAGGGCACACCTACGGATTCGCATGTTCCGGACCTCCGGCTCCACCGCACTGCAAAGCGATTGCCACTAGAGAACCCCATAGGGTCAAGGATGACCTGGGGGAAAGCTCCGGCCCCTGTCAGCGTCGCAGGCGTCCTCCGGAGAGGTCGGCGCCGCCGTTACCGACTTCCAGGAGGAAGCTCTCTCGGGGTCGTACCCGAGCTCGCGGAGCTCCAGTAGCGCCTACGAGCCCGCATCCGCTGCTCAACCGAGCATCCCTGTCCCTCCAAGCGCCGAGGCTTGCCAGCGGAACCTCGTTGTCCCTCAGAAACCTCCAAGTCCGTCTTTACCAAGGGCATGCGGGACAAACCGTACAATCAGTTTGGCTTGGGCAAGGGTAAATACAAGTGTAGCAGTTACTCCCAACAGAAGGTGCACCTCCCACGGCTGGCGAAACACTCATTGTATCTAGCTGCTGCAGCGTTTCCTTCGACAGGCTCAACTTTTTCATTCTCTTTTTCATACAGGGCTCCTTTCATGTGCCAAGCCGACCCTGATTGAGCCAGCTTCTCAAGCTACTCCAGCGGCCGCGTGTACGTTGTTCTGTATGCCTCGCTCCCAAGGAAAGGAACCAGTAGAAGGGTACCTTCAGACGGCCAACGGAGACGCGGCTCAGCGGCGCCCCCAGAGGGCCAGTGCTACTCCCCAAAACCGCCGCCCTTCGAAGGCCGCGACTGCTGAGAATGGCCCAAGCGTCCGATGCAGCCGCTGGGTTGTGCGCTGGCCTTCGCTTTAGATATTTTAACACGACTGGGACCGCGCTCGACCACCAGAAGCCCCCCACGCTCTTGATCGGGTTCCTCGTAGAAGCGCTCACCCGTTCGGACGGGGTGCACCGAACGGGTTGAGATCTCCACCGAGCAGGTACGGGCGCCGCACCGAGTGGGGGGAAGCCCTCACCCATTCAGACCAGGCGCCGCACCGAACGGGTAGAGCTCTCCACCGAGCAGGTACGGGCCCGCACCGAGTGGGGGGAAGCCCTCACCCGTTCGGACCAGGCACTGCACCGAACAGGTAGAGCTCTCCAGGATACGGGATACGGTTCCAGGCGAACTGAGAAGAAACTCCCTCCCCGATCCCCCGGCCGACTACCCACCGGGCCTTTCAGGCGATCAACCAACCAGGTGCCGGGTGTTTCGCCAAG
>DATEIO010000537.1:0-2081 GCA_035278895.1 Thermoanaerobaculia bacterium
CCTCCGGGCCACGGCGGAGCTCCTGGGCATCTCCGTGGCCAAGCCGAACACCGCGGAAGCGCTGAAAGACGCCCTCCCGCAGGCCTCCTACGGCCAGGGGCAGGTCGTCGCGACCCCGTTCCAGATGGCCCGCGTGGCGGCCACGGTCGCCAACGGCGGCTCCATGCCCGAAGGCCGCTGGGTCTCGGGCGAGAGCAACACCCGCACGGGCGAGCCCGTCCGTGTCCTCTCCGGCCCTCCGGTCGACCTGATCGCCCGCTCCATGCGCCAGGTGGTCACCGCCGGAACCGCCGCGCGCTTCCTCTCGGACGTCACCCCGGCGATCGCTGGCAAGACCGGCACGGCGGAGGTCCAGGACAAGCGCTCGCACTCCTGGTTCATCGGCTTCACCCCCTACGGAACCCCCGGCCGCAAGCTCGCCTTCGCCGTGGTCATCGAGCACGGCGGCTACGGAGGCCGCCTGGCCGCCCCGGCCGCGGGCGAGATCGTGCGGGAGGCGGCGGCGATGGGGCTGGTGCGGTAGAGGGCCCCTCTTGCGTCCGTTTCCCGTTTTCGGTAGAAATGCCGCCGTTCTTCGCACAAGCGACGGGAGGCGGCGCGGTGGCGAGCCACGATCATGGTTACAAGAAGTTGTTCTCTCATCCGGAGATGGTAGAGCCCCTGCTCCGGGAGTTCGTACATGAGGAGTGGGTGGCCCGGCTCGACTTCTCCACCCTGGAGATGGTGCCCGCCACCTTCCTGAGTCGGAACAGGATGGTCCGCCGGGAGAGCGACGTGATCTGGCGGCTGCGCTGGCAGGGAGAGGAAGACCGCTGGCTCTACGTCTACCTGTTGCTCGAATTCCAGTCCACGGTCGACCCTTTCATGGCCGTGCGGATGATGACCTACCTGGGGCTCCTCTACGAGAGCCTGATCCGCGAGCGCCACCTGACACCGGAAGGCCGTCTCCCTCCGATTCTGCCCTTGGTTCTCTATAATGGAAACGCCCGCTGGGGAGCGGCCGAGGACATCTCGGAGCTGGTGGAGCCCGTGCCGGGCTTGCAGCGCTACCAGCCGCAACTTCGCTACTTTCTGCTCGATCCGGGGCGGATTGCGGTCTCCGAGCTCGAGTCGCTGCAGAATGCAGTAGCGGTGCTCTTCCGGCTGGAGAGAAGCCGGGATCCGGGGGATCTTCTGAGGATCTACCCGGACCTGTTGAAATGCCTGGAGGGTCCTGCCTTTGCGGAGCTCCGGCAAGCCTTCGCAGCGTTGCTCCGGGAGGTTTGGCTTCCGGCGCGGGTTCCGGGAGTGGAATTTCCCAGGGAGATGAATCTTCAGGAGGTCGGTTCGATGCTGGCGGAAAACATCGTGGAATGGAGACGGGAGTGGGAGCGTAAGGGCCTCGAGAAGGGTATGGCCTCGTTGCGTGAAGTCTTGCTGGCCAAGCTGGAGGAGCGCTTCGGTGCCCTGCCGGACGCAGCGCGGCGGCGGGTGGAATCCCTGGGCTCGATCGAGGAGTTGGCAGAGCTGATTTCCCGCCAGGCTACGGCCCCTTCCCTGGCCTCTCTAGGCCTTCTTTGAAGAAGGGATTGCGCCCGGCCGAGTCGCGGTAAGATCGCCTCATGGCCAACGAATTCGTCGAAAAGCTCCGCGGCTTGCTCAAGCCCTGGACCACCGGGACCGAGCCCCTGGAAATCCGGAGAGCGATCCTGGAGGACGCCGAGTCCCGCGTCGTCTCGGCCGGCGGGGGCAAGCGCCTCTTTCCCTACAACCGCGTGACCGTCCACATCCTCGCTCCGGACCGGGAAGAGCGCACGGGCCTGGAAGCCCTCGTCCGCGAAGGTTGGAACCTCCGCGAAGAGATCGCCGGCCGCCTCTCCGAGCGCGGCGCCCCCGTGCCGCCGGACCTGGCGATCGACGTGGTCTTCGACGACGAGGCCGCCCCCGCCTACGCGGGCCGGCGCTACTACGTCTCCTATGCGAGGGACGAAGCCGCCCCCGTCGCCAAAACCGGCCGGCCGACCCTGGAGCTCACCGTCCTCAAGGGGACCGCCACCCAGAGGGTCTACACCCTGAGCCTCGACCGCGTCCACCTCGGCCGC
>DATEIO010000538.1:0-4519 GCA_035278895.1 Thermoanaerobaculia bacterium
ACCGTGGCGGGTTTCGCGGCCGAGGTCCGCGGCGGCCCGGCGCCGAAACCCATTCCGCGGGTCCCCCGGAGCGGGCCGCTCCCCCTCTCCTTTGCCCAGGAGAGGGTCTGGTTCCTGGAGCAGCTCAACCCCGGCACGTCCGCGTTCAACCTCTCTCCGGCCCTCCGCCTGGAAGGGCGGCTGGACGTCCCGGTGCTCGCGGCCTGCTTCGACGAGCTGGTGCGGCGGCACGAATCGCTGCGGACCCGGTTCGCCGTGATCGACCGGCGCCCGGCCCAGGTGATCGATCCCGCGGGGCCCTGCCCCCTGTCCCGGGTCGACCTCGAAGCCCTGGCCCCGGAGGTCCGGGCCGAAGAGGTCCGGCATCTGGCGGTCGAGCACTTCCGGCGTCCGTTCGACCTCGCGCGGGGGCCGCTCTTCCGCGCCAACCTGCTGCGCCTCGAAGAGACGAGCCACGTGCTCCTCCTGGACCTCCACCACGCGATCGCCGACGGCTGGTCGATCGGTCTCATGACCCAGGAGCTCGTGGCGCTCTACGAGGCCTTCCTGGCGGGCCGTCCGTCGCCCCTGCCGGAGCTGCCGATCCAGCCCGCGGACTTCGCCGTCTGGCAGCGCGAGGAGCTCTCGGGCGAGCGGCTGGAGGACGAGATCGCCTACTGGCGGCGGCAGATCGGAGAGATCCCCGCGAGGTCTCTCCTGCCCTTCGACCGGCCCCGGCCCCAGACCGCAGACCTGCGGGGAAAGCGCCTGCGGCTCGACGTGCCGGCACAGCGGCTGTCGCCGTTGAAACAACTCGGCCGCCGCCAGGGCGCCACGCTCTTCATGAGCCTGGTCGCGATCCTCGCGACGCAGCTCCACCGCTATGGGAACGCCCCGCGCGTCCCCCTGGGCACCCCGATCGCCAACCGCAACCGGTCGGAGATCGAAGGGCTGATCGGGATGTTCGTCAACACTCTGGTGCTGGCGGTCGACCTCTCCGCCGCCCCGACCTTCTCTACGCTCCTGGAACGAGTCCGGGAGGTGACGCTGGGAGCCTACGAGCACCAGGACCTCCCGTACGAGAAGCTCGTCCAGGCGCTCCAGCCGGACCGCAAGGCCGGCCAGCAGGGTCTCTTCCAGGTCTTCTTCGCCCTGGCCAACGCCCCCGTGGCCGAGGTCCGGCTGCCGAGCCTCGGCTTCCACGGCTTCGACCCCCAGGGGACCGAGTCCGTGGTCGCGAACTTCGATCTCAACCTCCTCACGGCCGAGGACGAGGACGGGGCGCTCTTCGGAGGGGCGGTCTACAGCACGGCGCTCTTCGACGAGCCCACGGTCCGGCGCCTGCTGGAGCATTTCCAGGTCCTTCTGGACGGCGCGGTGGCCGACCCCGGCCGGCCCGTGGCGGAGCTCCCTCTTCTGGACGCGGCCGAGCAGCACCAACTCCGCCTCGCGGGCGAGGGAATCGCGGAGGCCCCGGGCCCCGAAGCGCCGGCTCCGGCGAAGCTGGAGAGCCGGGCCGAGCTGGAGGCCCGGGTCGCCCAGCGCCGCTCCGGGCTTTCGGCTTCGAAGCGCGATCTCCTGGAGCAGCGGCTGCGCGGCAAGGCGGCGAAGGCCTCCGGCCCCGAAACGCCGTCCCGCATCCCCCGCCGCCGGGAGAGCGGGCCCGCCCCTCTCTCCTTCGCCCAGGAGAGGCTCTGGTTCCTGGACCGGCTGGAGCCCGGGAGCCCGGCCTACAACATCCCCGTGGCGTTGCGGCTCGAGGGCGAGCTGGACCTGCCGGCGCTCTCCAGGGCGCTCGCCGAGATCCGCCGCCGCCACGAGGTCCTGCGCGCCACCTTCGGCGAGCGCGACGGGCAGCCTTTCCAGGCCGTCGCCGAGGCCCGGGATTTCGCGCTGCCGCGGGTCGACCTGGGCGGTCTCGCGGAAGGCCCGCGGGAGGCGGAGCTCCTCCGGCTGGTGCGCGAGGACGCGGCGCGGCCTTTCGATCTCGCGCGCGGACCGCTCCTGCGCACCGCTCTGCTGCGCCTGGGCGCGCAGAGCCACGCGCTCCTGCTGTCGGCCCACCACATCGTCTTCGACGCCTGGTCGAGCGGGATCTTCACCCGCGAGATGGGCACCCTCTACACGGCGTTCGCCGCCGGCCGGCCCTCCGCGCTCGCGGAGCTTCCGATCCAGTACGCCGATTTCGCGGCCTGGCAGGTGGAGTGGCTGCGGGGCGACGCGCTCGAAGCCGAGCTCGCCTGGTGGCGGCAGCGGCTGGCGGGCGCGCCCCCGGCTCTCAATCTGCCGACCGACCGGCCCCGGCCCGCGGTGGTGAGCCCGCGCGGGGACGCGCGCGTGGCCACGTTCCCCGCCCGGCTCGCCCAGGGGCTCCGGCAGAGGGCCAGGGAGGAGGGGGCGACGCTCTTCATGGTGGCCCTGGCCGGCTTCCAGGCCCTGCTCTCCCGGTACGCCCGGGAGGAGGACGTGAGCGTCGGCACGCCGGTCGCCGGCCGCAGCCGGCTGGAGATCGAGCCGCTCATCGGGTTTTTCGTCAACACCCTGGTGCTGCGCACCGAGCTGTCGGGCGACCCGTCCTTCCGCGAGCTGACCCGGCGGGTCCGGGAGGTCACGCTCGGAGCCTTCGCCCACCAGGACCTCCCCTTCGAGAAGCTGGTCCAGGAGCTCAATCCCGCCCGGAGCCTCGCGCGCACGCCCCTCTTCCAGGTGGTGTTCTCGCTCCACAACGCCGCGGCGGAGACCTTTACCCTCCCCGGGCTGTCGCTGCGCAGCCTGGGAGACGGCTCTCCGACCGCCAAGTTCGACCTGACCCTGGGCCTCGAAGAGGGGGAGGCGGGGTTGAACGCGATCCTGGAGCACAGCACCGACCTGTTCGACGGAGCGACGGCCGAGCGCCTGCTCGAGCACCTGGGCGTGCTGCTCGCGGCCGCCATCGAGAGCCCCGGGAGCCGGCTGTCGGAGCTGCCCCTGCTGGCCGCCGCCGAGCGCGAGCAGGTCGTCGTCGAGTGGAACGCCACCCGGGTCGACTACGGCGTGACCGGCGCGATCCCCGATCTCTTCGAGGCCCAGGCCGAGCGCTCCCCCGACCGCACGGCCGTAGTCTTCGAGGGGCAGAGCCTGTCCTACCGCGAGCTCGACCGGCGCGCCAACGGCCTGGCCTGGCGCCTGCGCGACGCGGGCGTCGGCCCCGAGAGCCTCGTCGGGGTGTACCTCGAGCGCTCCTTCGAGATGGTGGTCAGCCTCCTGGCCATCCTGAAAGCCGGCGGCGCCTACGTGCCGCTCGACCCGGAGTATCCGCGTGAGCGGCTCGACTTCATGGTGGCCGATTCCGGGATCGGCGTGCTGCTGGCCCTGGAGCCTCTGCCCGGATTTTCGGGGACCTGGATCCGCCCGGACGGGGACGAACGGGCCGACGCCGCTCCGCAGCGCTCGCTCAGCGACGCGAGCCTGGCCTATGTGATCTACACCTCGGGCTCGACCGGCCGGCCCAAGGGGGCGATGAACACCCAGGGAGCCCTGCGCAACCGGCTGCTGTGGATGCAGGAGGCCTACGGGCTGACGGCCGAGGACCGGGTGCTGCAGAAGACGCCGTTCAGCTTCGACGTTTCGGTCTGGGAGTTCTTCTGGCCGCTGCTGACCGGAGCCTCGCTGGTGCTGGCGCGGCCGGGCGGCCACCGCGTGGGCTCGTACCTGCGCGAGTTGATCGTGGAGGAGGGGATCACGACGCTGCACTTCGTGCCGTCGATGCTCGCGGTGTTCCTGGAGGAAGAGGGGCTGGAAGAGTGCCGCAGCCTGGTGCGGGTGCTGGCGAGCGGCGAGGCGCTGCCGCCGGAGACGGTCGAGCGCTTCTTTGCCCGGCTGGACGCCGAGCTGCACAACCTCTATGGCCCGACCGAGGCGGCGATCGACGTGACGGCGTGGCCCTGCCCGGCCGGGGCCGGGCGCGCGGTGATCCCGATCGGGCGCCCGATCGCGAACCTGCGCATCCACATCCTGGAGCCGGGGCTCACCCCGGCAGGCGTGGGGCTGCCCGGCGAGCTCTACATCGGAGGCGAGGGCCTGGCGCGCGGCTACTTCGGCCGGCCGGAGCTGACGGCGGAGCGGTTCGTGCCCGATCCGTTCAGCGCTCGAGCGGGAGAGCGGCTGTACCGCACGGGCGACCTCGCGCGGTGGTCGCGGCAGGGCGAAATCGAGTTCCTGGGCCGGGTGGACTTCCAGGTCAAGCTGCGGGGCTTCCGCATCGAGCTGGGCGAGATCGAGGCGGCGCTCGGGCGCCACCCGGGGGTTCGCGAGTCGGTCGTGGTGCTGCGCGAAGAGCGCCTGGTGGCCTACGTGGTGCCCGCGGCCGGGCCGGTGGCGGCGGGCAAGCTGCGCGGTTTCCTTCGCGAGCGCCTGCCCGAGCACATGGTGCCGTCCACGTTCGTGAGCCTCGCGGCCCTGCCGCTGTCTCCCAATGGCAAGGTGGAGCGGCGCCTGCTGCCGGCGCCGGAAGGGGAGCGGGGGCCGGAGGACGCTTCGTACGTGGCGCCGCGGACGCCGG
>DATEIO010000539.1:0-2430 GCA_035278895.1 Thermoanaerobaculia bacterium
ACCAGGCGATCGCCCAGGGAGGAACCACGCTCAACGACTTCGCGGACGGCGAAGGCAACAGCGGCTATTTCCAGGTGTCCCTCTCCGTCTACGGCCGGGAAGGGGAGCCGTGCCTTGCCTGCGCCACCCCGATCCGGCGGATCGTCCAGGCCGGGAGGAGCACCTTCTACTGTCCCCGCTGCCAGAAATGACCCGGGGCCGGGTAGAATCCCGCCCGATCTTCGTCCTGGCCGAACCGGAGCCCATCCAACCATGATCGAAACGTCGCCGCTGCTCGACCCGCTTGTCTCCGCCCTGAAATACAAATCGTGTGTCCTCGGGGTGGCCGGGGGGACCGGGTCCGGCAAGACCACGGTCGCCCGCTCCATCCTCGAAGAGGTGGGGGCGGACCGCATCGCCTTCCTGGAGCAGGACAGCTACTACCGGGACGTCCAGTGGCGCAGCGAAACGGAGCTGCTCCATCACAACTTCGATCACCCGTCGGCGATCGACGACGAGCTTCTGATCTCCCACCTGATTGCCTTGAAGGGCGGCCACCCGATCGAGGTGCCGATCTACGACTTCGTGCGGCACCGGCGGACCACGCGCACCAAAAGGGTGGAGCCCAAGCCGGTGGTGCTGCTCGAAGGCATCCTCATCTTCGTCGAGCCGGCTCTGCGCGACCTCCTGGACTTCAAGATCTACGTGGACACGGACGCCGACCTCCGCCTGATCCGCCGCCTCGGCAGGGACATGGCCGAGCGGGGCCGCACAGTGCAGGACGTGCTCCGCCAGTACCTGGAAACCGTGCGCCCCATGCACCTCGAATTCGTCGAGCCTTCCAAGCGCTACGCCGACATCATCATCCCCGAGGGGGGAGAGAACAAGGTGGCGCTGGAGATGGTCGTGGCCCACGTCGAGCAGCTCCTCGGAGGGAAGTGAGGCCGTGCCGTCCTACCTCCTCCGGGTGACTTCCCGCTTCGAGGCCGCTCACCACCTGACCTCCTACCAAGGAAAGCCCGAGCCGAGCCACGGTCACTCCTGGAGAGTCGAGGCGGCGCTTACAACCTCCGAGCTGGACGGGGAGGGGATGGCCTTCGACTTCGTGGAGGTCAAGACGGCGCTGGACGATCTCGCGCGGCGCCTGGACCACAAGGACGTCAACACCGTGCCGCCGTTCGACCGGACGAGCCCGACGACCGAGCGGATCGCCGCCTGGTTTTTCACGGAGCTCTCCGCGCGCCTCCCACGGGCTCCTCTCACGGAGGTCACTGTGTGGGAAGGACCGGACTGTTCGGCCACCTACCGGCCCTGAAACAGCCCTGTTGCTTGACAGCAGGCCCTCACTCTGGCTAGTTTCTGCGATCACTCATGAAAAGAAACCTTCCGACGCTCGCGCTCGTCGCCTTCTCGCTCTACACCGCCGGCTGCGGTGGCAATGACACGCCGGTCGCCCAGGTCAAGATCGAGCCGCGGGACGTGCGCCTCGCGTACCCCGGCGTGGCGCCCATCCACCTGAGCTGGACGCCCGTCGCCCCCCTGGGCGAAGGCATCGAGCCCCTGGTCTTCGTCCACCTCCTGGACGACCGGGACACGGTGGTGCGCACCTTCGACCACGCCTTCCCGCAGGCGTGGCGCGAGGGCACGCCGGTCAACTACGACGTGAAGCTCTACCAGTCCGCCCTGAGCGATCCGCTCCCCCCGGGCAAGTACCGGCTGACCGTCGGCCTCTACGGCAAGGAGCGCAAGCGCTGGGCCCTGGAGGGGTTGGGCGAGGATCTCGGCCGCAACGAATACCTGGCCGGCGAAGTGCGGGTGCCTGCCCAGCAGCAGGGCCCCCGCTTCGCCTTCTCGCAGGCCTGGCTTCCCAAGGAGCCGGGTGGAGACCGCCAGGTGCTCGCGAGGCGCTGGGTGTTCAAGCGCGGCGCGATCCGCGTGCTCGACGTCAAAGAGCCCGGCAGCGTCTGGATGGTCGTCCGCATCCCCGACGCCTCGGCCGGGGGCGAGGAGCTGGTGCTGGACGAGGGAGCGAAGACCCCGTCCCTTCTGGTCTCCGGAAGCTGCGGCAGCGTCGAGACGAACGTCTCCGGCCCCGGCTACCACGAGATCGAGCTCCCCATGGAGCCGCCGCCTGCCGGGCAGTTCTGCCGCATCCTCCTGCGCCCCAACTTCCACATGAAGCCCATGGGAGGTCCGGGCCGCCCGCGCTCGGTGTCGCTCGAAAACATCGGGTGGATTTCAGGTGGAGGGGCAGGGGCGAAGGCTGCGGCCGCCGCGGAGAAGCCGGCGGCGTAACCCCTCACCCCTGTCCCCTCTCCCATCGCCCCCCCTTCCCCCGGGAGAGGGGGACGCCTGCGGGTGACCTTGCCTGTAGGATGCGCTGTGCGCACGGGAAGGTCGGTGGAAAGCAGCCTGTCCGCATAGAGCCTCCTACAAGCACCACCGCTTCAG
>DATEIO010000540.1:0-5720 GCA_035278895.1 Thermoanaerobaculia bacterium
CCCCCCGGGGTGGCCGCCTGCCCGTCCGGGTCCCGCGGGCCGCGGCCGAAGGGCTCCGGCAGCTCGCCCGGGAAACCGGTACCACCCTCTTCATGGTCCTCCTCGCCGTCTTTGAGGAGCTGCTCCACCGCTACGCCCGCCAGGAGGACTTCGGGGTCGGCACCCCCGTGGCCAACCGCAACCGGAGCGAGATCGAAGGGCTGATCGGCTTCTTCGTCAACTCGGTCGTGCTGCGCGCGGAGGTGGTGGGCGACCCCTCGTTCCCGCGCCTCCTCGGCCGGGTCCGCGACGCGGCCCTCGCGGCCTATGCCCACCAGGACGTGCCGTTCGAGAGAGTGGTCGAGGAGCTGCAGCCCGAGCGCGACCTCTCCCGCTCCCCCCTGTTCCAGGTGATGCTGGCGCTCCAGAACGCCCCGGGCGGGCCGCTCGAGCTGCCGGGGCTGACGATCGAGCCGCTGCCGCTCGCGGGCGGCACCGCCAAGCTCGAGATCCTGCTCTCGCTGGCCGAAACCGGCGAGGGCCTGGCGGGCGAGTTCGAGCACAGCGCCGATCTCTTCGACCGCGCGACCGTCGAGCGCCTGGCGTCCCACTTCGCGGCCCTGCTCGCCGGGGCGGCCGCCCATTCCGGCCGGCGCCTCTCCGAGCTGCCCATGCTCTCCGAGGCGGAACAGCGCGAGCTGCGGACCTGGAACGACACCGGCGAGGCCGGTCCCGAAGGCTGCCTCCACGAGCTGTTCGAGGCCCAGGCCGCGCGGACCCCCGGCGCGGTCGCCCTGATCGACGGCACCCGGCGATGGACCTATCGCGAGCTCGACCTCCGGGCCAACCTCCTGGCCCGCCGCCTGGTCCGCCAGGGCGTGGGCCCCGAGGTGCGGGTGGCGGTCTGCCTGGAGCGCACGGCCGGCCTGCCGGCCGCGCTCCTCGCCGTGCTCAAGGCCGGCGGCGCCTACGTTCCGCTCGATCCCGCCCACCCGCGCGAGCGCCTGGAGCTCCTGCTCGAAGACTCGCGCGCCGCGGTCCTCCTCACCCGCTCCTCCCTGGCCGTCGAGGACGGCGAGCCCGTCCGGGAGAATCCCGCCTCCGGGGTGACCCCGGCGAACCTGGCCTACGTCCTCTACACCTCCGGCTCGACCGGGCGCCCCAAGGGGGTTGCCGTGGAGCACCGGAGCGCCGCGGCCCTGATCGGCTGGGCGCGCCGCACCTTCTCCGCCGAAGAGCTCGCGGGCGTGCTCGCCGCCACCTCCGCCGGCTTCGACCTTTCGGTGTTCGAGATGTTCGCCCCCTGGGCCACGGGCGGCACCGTGATCCTCGCGGCCAACGCCCTGGAGCTCCCCGGGCTGCCCGCGGCGGGCGAGGTCACCCTGGTCAACACCGTGCCCTCGGCGATCGCAGCGCTCTCCCGCCAGGGCGGCCTCCCGCCGTCGGTGCGCACGGTCAACCTGGCGGGCGAGCCGCTGCGGGCCGCGCTCGCCCGCGAGGTCTACGAAAGCTCCCGCGCGGAGCGGATCTGGAACCTCTACGGGCCCACCGAGGACACCACCTACTCCACCGCCGCCCGGGTGGAGCGCGGCGAAGAGCGGGAACCCTCGATCGGCCGGCCGCTGCCCGGCACCCGCGCCTACGGGCTCGACCCGCACGGCCGGGAGGTCCCGGTGGGCGTGCCCGGCGAGCTGCATCTGGCGGGCGCCGGCCTCGCCCGCGGTTACCTGGGCCGGCCGGACCTGACCGCCGAGCGGTTCGGGCCCGACCCCTTCGCGACCGCCCCGGGCGCCCGCCTCTACCGCACGGGCGACCTCGTCAAACGGCGGCCCGGCGGGGAGCTGGAGTTCCTCGGCCGCATCGACCACCAGGTCAAAGTTCGCGGCTTCCGCATCGAGCTGGGCGAGATCGAGAGCGTGCTCTCCAGGTTCCCCGGGGTGCGGGAGGCCGTGGTCCTGGTGCGCGACGAAGGCGGGGACCGCAGGCTGGTCGCCTACGTGGCCGGCGACGCGGGCGAAGGCGAGCTGCGCCGAGGGCTGCGGGAGCGGCTGCCGGAATTCATGGTGCCGTCCGCCTTCGTGAGGCTGGACGCGCTGCCGCTCACCCCCAACGGCAAGGTGGACCGCAAGGCCCTGCCCGCCCCGGAGCGGATCGAGGGCGAGCCCGGGGCCGCCCCCAGCAGCTCGGCCGAGGAGATCCTGGCCGGGATCTGGAGCGACGTCCTCGGGGCCGGGAGCGTCTCCGTCCACGACGACTTCTTCGCGCTGGGCGGCCACTCCCTCCTGGCGACCCAGGTGGTCTCGCGGGTGCGCGAGGCGTTCGCCGTGGAGCTCCCCTTGAAAGCCGTGTTCGAGCGGCCCACGGTGGCGGGCCTCGCCGCCGCGGTCGAGGCGCTCCGGCGGGGAGACGCCGTGGAGGCGCCGCCGCTCGCCGCCGGCCCGCGTCCGGCGGAGATCCCGCTCTCCTTTGCCCAGCAGAGGCTCTGGTTCCTCGCCCGGCTGGCGCCCGGGGGCCTGTACAACATGCCCGCGGCGATCCGGCTCGAAGGGGCGCTCGCCGTGCCGGCCCTGGACGCAGCGCTCGCCGCGATCGTCTCCCGGCACGAGGCCCTGCGCACCACGTTCGCGGAGCGCGGCGGCCAGCCGGTCCAGGAGATCGCTCCGCCGCCGCCCGCCCATCTGCCGGTGGCCGATCTCGCCGCCCTCCCCTCCGCGCGGCGCCAGGAGGCCCTGGACGCGGCGCTCGCGCGGGCGGCGGCCCACCCCTTCGACCTGGCGAGCGGGCCGCTCCTGCGGACCGTGCTCTTCCGGCTCGACGGGGAAGAGCACGTGTTCGGCTTGACCGTCCACCACATCGTGGCCGACGCCTGGTCGATCGGCGTCTTCGTGCGCGAGCTCGGGGAGCTCTACGCGGCCTTCGCCACGGGCCGGCCGTCGCCGCTGCCCGCGCTCGAAATCCAGTACGCAGACTTCGCGCTCTGGCAGCGCGGCTGGCTCACCGGTGCAGCGCTCGAAAGCCTGGTCGCGGCCTGGCGCGAGCGGCTCGCGGGCGCCCCCCCGGCCCTGGAGCTGCCCACGGACCGGCCTCGCCCTGCGGTCCAGACCCTCCGCGGCACCACGCTCCCCGTGCTCTTCGGCCCGGAGCTGGCCGAGCCGCTCCGCGGCCTCGCGCGCCGCCGGGGAGCGACCCTGTTCATGACGCTCCTTGCCGGGCTCTCCGAGCTCCTCCATCGCCACAGCGGCCAGGAAGACCTGGTGGTGGGCACTCCGGTCGCCGGGCGCGGCCGCCGCGAGGTCGAAGGGCTGATCGGCCTGTTCCTGAACACGCTGGCCCTGCGGACCGACCTGTCGGGCGATCCGGGGTTCGGAGACCTGCTGGCCCGCGTCCGCACGGCAGCGCTCGACGCCTACGCGCTCCAGGACCTCCCCTTCGAAAAGCTCGTCTCCGAGCTGCAGCCGGTCCGCGACCTTTCGCGCTCGCCCGTCTTCCAGGTGATGCTCTCCCTGCAGAACACCCCGAAGCCTGCGCTCGCGCTTCCCGGGCTCACGCTCGAGGGGCTGCGCGTGGACAGCGGCGCCGCGCGGTTCGACCTGGCGCTCTCGGTCGCCGAGACCGAAGGCGGGATCGAGGGAGGGATCGAGTACGACTCCGGCCTCTTCGACCGGCCGACGATCGAGCGCCTCCTGTCGCACCTGGCGACCCTCCTGGCTGGCGCCGCGGCCGATCCGGGCCGGCGCCTCTCCGAGCTTCCCCTGCTCTCGCCCGCGGAGCGCGGCGAGCTCCTGGCCCGGAGCCATACCCCGGCCGAGGTCCCGGACGCCCGCGTCCACCAGCTCTTCCGGCGCCAAGCCGGACGCACGCCGGAGGCTGTCGCCGTAGCGGCCGGGGAGGAGCGGCTGACCTACCGGGAGCTCGACGCCCGGTCCACCCGGCTGGCGGAGCTCCTGCGCCTCCGCGGGGTCGGCCCCGAGGTTCTGGTCGGGATTGCGATGGAGCGCTCGGTCGAGCTGCTCGTCGCGCTGCTGGGCGTGTTCAAGGCGGGCGGCGCCTACCTCCCCCTGGATCCGGCCTACCCCGCGGAGCGCCTGGAGCTGATGGTTGCGGACAGCGGCGTCCGGATGCTGATCACCCAGAGCCACCTGGCGGCCTCCCTGCCCAGCGCGGGAAGCGCCCCGCTCCTGCTCGACGCGGGATGGGGAGCCGGGAGCGCCGGAGGCGAGGAGGATCTCCCGGACCCCGGGCCGGATCCCCTGGCCTACATGATCTACACCTCGGGGTCGACCGGGCGGCCCAAGGGCGTCGCGGTCCCCCACCGTGCGCTCACGAGCTTCCTCTGGACGGCCTGCGCCGCGCCCGGCCTCGGCCCCGGGGACGTCCTGCTGGCCGTCAACTCCCTGTCGTTCGACGCCGCGGTGCTCGAGCTGTTCCTGCCGCTCGTGGCCGGCGCCCGTTTGGAGCTCGTGCCGCGGGAGATCGCGGCCGACGGGCCGCGGCTCCTCGAGCGGCTGCAGCGCTCCGGGGCCACCGCCCTCCTGGCCACCCCCGCGACCTGGCACATGCTGCTGGACGCGGGGCTTCCCGAGCCTTCGGGGCTGCGCCTCGCGATGACCGGAGGCGACGTCCTCCCGCCGGACCTCGCCGCCCGGGTGCGCCGCCGGGCGGGCGAGCTGTGGAACCTCTACGGCCCCACCGAGACGACGGTGTGGGGGACCCTCTTCCGGGTTGAAAGCGACGCGGAGCCCTCGGTCTCCATCGGCCGGCCGGCCGCCAACGCCCGGGTCTACGTGGTCGACCGCTCTCTGGAGCTGGCCCCGGCGGGAGCCCCGGGAGAGATCGCGATCGGCGGCGCCGGGGTGGCGCGCGGCTATCACGGCCGTCCCGGCCTCACGGCCGAGAAGTTCGTTCCGGACCCCTGGAGCCCCACGCCCGGCGACCGCCTCTACCGCACGGGAGACCTCGCCCGCTGGCGGCCCGGCGGCGGGCTCGACTACCTCGGCCGCGTGGACCACCAGGTCAAGATCCGCGGCTTCCGGATCGAGACCGGGGAGATCGAGGCGGCCCTGCGGGCCCATCCCGCCGTCCGCGAGGCCGTGGTCGTGGCGCGCGACGACGGCGGTGACCGCCGGCTCGTGGCCTACGTGGTCCACAGCCTTCCGGGCGGGCCGGACGGCGCCTCCCGGGACGCCGCGCTGTTCGCCGAGCTGCGGGAGCACCTGCGCCGGTCGCTGACCGAGCCCATGGTGCCCGCGGCCTTCGTGGCCCTCCCCGCCCTGCCGCTCACCCCCAGCCGCAAGGTGGACCGCAAGGCCCTGCCCCGCCCGGAGCAGCCGCTGGGGACCGCCGTCTACGAGGCGCCGAGGAGCGGCGTGGAGCAGGCGGTCGCCGGTCTCTGGCAGGAGCTCCTGCAGGCCGGGCGCGTCGGCCGGAACGACAACTTCTTCGAGCTCGGGGGGCACTCGCTCCTCGCCACCCGGCTGCAGGCCCGCCTGCGCGCGGCCCTCGGGGCCGACCTGCCGGTGCGCCAGATCTTCGAGACGCCCACCCTGGAGGCGCTGGCGGCGGCGGTCGCGAGCGCCCAGGGCGGCGCCGCGCTGCCGGCCCTGGAGCGCAGGCCGCGCCGGCCGGACGGCGATCTTCCCCTCTCCTTTTCCCAGGAGCGCCTCTGGTTCCTCGACCGCATGGATCCGGGCGCCCCCACCTACAACATGCCCGGCACGATCGGGCTGACCGGCCATTTAGAC
>DATEIO010000541.1:0-14253 GCA_035278895.1 Thermoanaerobaculia bacterium
CGGCGAGGCCCCCCGAGTGGAAGCGGATCCCGACCGGCTGGCCTACGTGATCTACACCTCGGGCTCGACCGGCCGCCCCAAGGGGGTCATGGTCTCCCACCGCGGGCTCGCGGCCTACCTGGGCTGGGCGCACGGCACCTACCCGCGCGGCGGCTCGCTCGCCCACACGTCGATCTCGTTCGACCTGACGGTGACGAGCCTGTTCGTGCCGCTTCTCGCGGGCGAGCGGGTGGTGCTGGTGCCGGAGTCGGCGGGTCCGGAAGGCCTGGGAGAGGCGCTCCGCCGGGAGGAGGGGCTGGGCTTCGTCAAGCTCACGCCCAGCCACCTGCGGCTCCTGGACCGCCAGCTCGCGGGCAGCGAGCTCGCCGGGCGCACGCGGTCGCTCATCCTGGGCGGCGAGGCGCTCTCGGCCGAAGACCTGGCGGCCTGGCGGGAGCACGCGCCGGAGACCGTGGTCTACAACGAGTACGGCCCGACCGAGACGGTCGTCGGCTGCTCGCTCTACGCGGCGCCCGCCGGGGAGCTGGCCGCCGGACCGGTGCCGATCGGCCGGCCGATCGCCGGGGCGCGCCTCGACCTGCTCGACGCGTACGGCACGCCGGTGCCGCGCGGAGTGGCGGGAGAGCTGTTCATCGGCGGCGCCGGGGTGGCGCGCGGCTATCTCGCGCGGCCGGACCTGACGGCGGCCCGGTTCGTGCCGGACGGCCTGTCGGGAGCCTCCGGGGCCCGGCTGTACCGCACGGGGGACCTGGCGCGCTTCCGTCCGGACGGAGTCCTGGAGTTCCTCGGCCGCATCGACCAGCAGGTGAAGGTGCGGGGCCACCGCATCGAGCCCGGGGAGATCGAGGCGGCGATCGCCGCGCACCCGGGGGTGCGCGAGGCCGTGGTGCTGGTGCGGGGAGAGGGCGCGGACGGCGCGCGGCTGGTGGCCTACGTGGTGCCGGCTTCCCGGACCCTGCCGCCTTCCGAGGAGCTGCGCTCGCACCTTCTCTCCCAGCTCCCCGAGCACATGGTGCCGGCGGCCTGGGTGGCGATCCCGGAGGTGCCGCTCACGCCCAACGGCAAGCTCGACCGGGAGGCGCTCCCCGATCCGGACGAGGCGCACCGGTCGGAGACCCCCTACGTGGCCCCCCGGACCCCCGAGGAGGAGATCCTCGCGGGCGTCTGGTGCCAGGCGCTCGGGGTCGACCGGGTCGGCATCGACGACGACTACTTCGCCCTGGGCGGCGACTCGATCCGCAGCCTCCAGGTCGTGGGCCTGGCGCGCGAGAAGGGCATCGTCCTCTCGCTCGACCTCCTGTTCAAGCGCCGCACGCTGCGCGAGCTGGCCGGCGCCCTCCGCGAGGCCGGGATCGACGCCGCGGAGCGGCCGCGAACCGAGCCGTTCAGCCTGATCTCGGCGGAGGACCGCCGGCGCCTGCCCGAGGACGTGGAGGACGCCTTCCCCCTGAGCCGCCTCCAGGCCGGCATGCTCTACCACCGGGAGCTGCACCCGGGCTCGGCGATCTACCACGACATCATCCGCTTCCACCTGCGCTCGCCGCTCGATCTGGAAACCCTGAGCGCCGCGGCCCAGGGGCTCGTCGAGCGGCACCCGGCCCTGCGCACCTCGTTCGCGATGACGGGCTACAGCGAGCCCCTCCAGCTCGTGCACCGGACCGGGCACATCCCGCTCGCGGTCGAGGACCTGCGCCACCTCTCGCCCGCGGAGCAGGAGGAGGTGCTGGAGGCCTGGGTGGAGGAGGAGAAGCGGCGGGGCTTCAACCCCGCGGAGCTGCCGCTCATCCGCTACCAGGTCCACCGCCGGAGCGACGAGACCTTCCAGTTCTCGCTGAGCTTCCACCACGCGATCATCGACGGGTGGAGCGACGCCACGATGCTGACCGAGCTGGCGCTCTCGCACCTGGCCCTCCTGCGCGGCCACGCCATCCCCTTCGAGCCGCCGGCCACGCACTACCGCGACTTCGTGGCCCTGGAGCAGGAGGCGCTGGCTTCGGCCGAGGCCCGCGGCTACTGGCTCGACCTCCTGGCCGGCAGCTCGTTCGTCGAGGTGCCCCGCTGGCGGACGAGCCCGGCGTCCGGCACCACCCGGGGCGTCCTCAACCTGCTCGTCCCGCTGGGCGACGAGATCGGCGCGGGGCTCCAGCGGCTCGCGCTGCAGACCGCCGTGCCGCTCAAGAACGTGCTCCTGGCCGCCCACCTGCGGGCGCTGGCTGCCTTGAGCGGGCAGCCGGACATCCTGACCGCGCTCACCTCGAGCGGCCGGCTGGAGGCGCGGGACGGCGAGCGGGTCCTCGGCCTGTTCCTGAACAGCATCCCGTTCCGCCTGCGCCTGCCCGGCGGCACCTGGAGCGACCTGGTGCGGGAGACCTACCGGGCCGAGGAGGCGTCTCTCCCGTACCGGCGCTACCCCCTGGCCGAGGTCCAGCGGCTGCGCGGCGGGCAGCGGATGGCGGAGACCGCCTTCTACTTCACCCACTACCACGTGTTCCAGGACCTCCTGAGCTTCCCCGAGCTCGCAGTCCTGGGCTACCGGGCCTACGAGGAGACGAGCTTCACGCTGGTCGCGAACTTCGGCCAGAACCCGTACACCGGCCGGCTCCGCTTCCAGTTGACCGGCGACCAGACGCAGCTCTCCCTGGAGCAGCTCCAGGCGATCGGCGGCGTCTACGCCCGGGTGCTCGCCGCCATGGCTGCCACGCCCCTTTCGCGCTACGACGCGGCCGACCTGCTCTCGCCCGAGGAGCGCTGGCAGATCGTGGCGGAGTGGAACGACACCGCCGCTTCCTGGCCGCGGGGCGGCTCGGTCCCCGAGAGGTTCGCGGCGCAGGCGGCGCGCACGCCCGAGGCGCCGGCCGTGGTCTTCGAAGGGGAGGTCCTGACCTACGCCGAGCTCGACCGCCGGTCCGGCCGGCTCGCCGCTCATCTGCGCCGGCAGGGGGTGGGGCCGGAGAGCGTGGTGGCCGTCGGCCTCGAGCGCTCGGCCGGCCTGGTGGCCGCCCTCCTGGGCGTGATGCGCTCCGGCGCGGCCTACCTCCCGCTCGACCCGTCCTATCCGCAGGATCGCCTGGCCTTCATGCTCGCGGACTCCGGAGCCGCCGCGCAGGTCACCGCGCGCGACCTCGAGGAGGCTTACGGCCTGGCCGGGGAGCTCGCGCCGTTCTCCATCCTTCCGGAGAGCCCGGCCTACGTCATCTACACTTCGGGCTCCACGGGGCAGCCCAAGGGCGCGGTCAACACCCACGGGGCGCTCGAGAACCGTCTCCTCTGGATGCAGGAGGCGTACGGCCTGACCGCGGAAGACCGCGTGCTCCAGAAGACCCCGGCGAGCTTCGACGTGTCGGTGTGGGAGTTCTTCTGGCCGCTCATCACCGGGGCCTGCCTCGTGGTGGCGAAGCCCGGCGGGCACCAGGACAACGCCTACCTGGTCGACCTCGTCGCGCGGGAGGGGGTGACGACGCTCCACTTCGTCCCCTCGATGCTGCGCTTCTTCCTCGAAGAGCCGGATCTCTCGCGCGCGGCCTCCCTGAAGCGGGTGATCGCGAGCGGCGAGGCGCTCTCGCCGGAGCTCGAGCAGCGGTTCTTCGAGCGGCTGGGGGCTCCGTTCGGGACCGCGCTCCACAACCTCTACGGCCCGACCGAGGCCGCGATCGACGTCACGGCCTGGGCCTGCCGGCCCGAGGACGGGCGGGCGGCCGTGCCGCTCGGCCGGCCGATCGCGAACCTCGCGATCCACCTGCTCGACCGCTGGCTCCTGCCGGTGCCGATCGGCGTTCCGGGCGAGCTCCACATCGGGGGCGCCGGTCTCGCCCGCGGCTACCACCGCCGGCCCGGCCTCTCCGCCGAGCGGTTCATCCCCTCCCCCTGGGGAGAGGGAGAGCGCCTCTACAAGACCGGCGACCTGGCGCGGCGCCTGCCCGACGGCACGCTCGAGTTCCTCGGGCGCATCGACCACCAGGTCAAGCTGCGCGGCTTCCGCATCGAGCTCGGGGAGATCGAGTCGGTCCTCGCCGGGCATCCCGCGGTCGCCGAGGCCGTCGTCGCCGCGCGGCAGGACACGCCGGGCGACACCCGGCTGGTGGCCTACCTGGTGCCGCGCGGCGAGGAGACGGTCCCGCCGGCCGCCGAGCTGCGCCGCCATCTCCTGGCGCGCCTGCCCGAGCACATGGTGCCGGCGGCCTTCGTCTTCCTCCCCGCCCTGCCGCTCACGCCGAGCGGCAAGGTGGACCGCCGGGCCCTCCCCGCCCCCGAGCGGCTGCGGCCCGACCTCGCGAGCGCCTGGGCCCCGCCCCGGAACCCGGTCGAAGAGGTGCTCGCCGGGATCTGGGAGGAGGTGCTGGGGCTCCCGCAGGTCGGCATCCACGACCTGTTCACCGACCTGGGGGGGCATTCTCTCCTCGCGACCCAGGTGGTGGCGCGGGCCCGCCGCGCCTTCGGAATCGACCTGCCGCTGCGCGCCCTGTTCGAGGCCTCCACGGTGGCCCATCTCGCCGAGCGGATCGAGGCCGCCCGCCGGGAGGGCACGGAGCTCCGGGCCCCGGCGATCCGGCCGGTGCCGCGCGCGGGGGATCTCCCCCTCTCCTTCGCCCAGGAGCGACTCTGGTTCTTCGACCAGCTGGAGCCCGGGAGCCCGGCCTACAACATCCCCACCCTGTCGCTGCTCTCCGGCGGCGTCGATCCGTCTCTTCTCGGCCGCGCGCTCTCGGCGCTCGTCCTGCGCCACGAGGCGCTGCGGACCACCTTCCCGACCGCGGGGGGGCGGCCCGCCCAGCGGATCCATCCACCGTTCGTGGTCGAGGTGCCGGAGATCGATCTCCGGGCCCTCCCGGAGCCGGTCCGCGAGAGCGAGGCCGCGCGGCTCTCGGAGGCCGAGGCCCTGCGGCCGTTCGACCTCGTCCGCGGGCCGCTCCTGCGCGCCGC
The DNA here is from genome assembly GCA_035278895.1 of Thermoanaerobaculia bacterium. Taxonomy (GTDB): domain Bacteria; phylum Acidobacteriota; class Thermoanaerobaculia; order Multivoradales; family UBA5704; genus DATARR01. Next base: position 4,921 of record DATEIO010000541.1, read on the forward strand.
GACCGTCCGCCTGGGAGAGGGGGAGAGCCGGCTTCTCCTGACCGTCCATCACATCGTGGCGGACGGCTGGTCGATGTCGATCCTGCTGCGCGAGATCGGAGCGCTCTACGGGGCGTTCGCCGCGGGGCGGCCGTCGCCGCTGCCGCCGCTCCCCATCCAGTACGCCGACTACGCGAGCTGGCAGCGCGAGTGGCTGTCGGGCGAGGTTGTAGAAGCCCAGCTCGGCTACTGGCGGGAGCGGCTGGCCGGCGCGCCGCCCGTTCTCGAGCTGCCGGCCGACCGGGTGCGGCCCGCGGTGCAGACCTACGGCGGCGCGCGCGAGCCCCTGGCCCTTTCCGCCAGCGGGACCGAGGCCCTGAAGCGGCTCGGCCGGCAGGAGGGCGCGACGCTCTTCATGACGCTCCTCGCGGGCTTCCAGGTCCTCCTCTCCCGCGCCTCCGGCCAGTCCGACGTGAGCGTCGGCACGCTCATCGCGGGGCGCAACCACGTCGAGATCGAGGGGCTCGTGGGCTTCTTCCTGAACACTCTCGTGCTGCGCACCGACGTCTCCGGCGAGCCCACCTTCCGCGCGCTGCTCGCGCGGGCCCGGGAGGCTTCGCTCGGAGCCCACGCCCACCAGGACGTCCCCTTCGAGAAGCTGGTCGAGGAGCTGCAGCCGGTGCGCGACCTCCGGCACACGCCGCTCTTCCAGGTTCTCTTCGTGCTCCAGAACCTCCCCCACGAGGAGCTGCGGCTCCCCGGCCTCACGCTCACCCCCCTGCGGGGCGAGCGGAAGGTGGCGAACTTCGACCTGAGCCTGGTGCTCGAGGAGGCGGAGGGGACGGTTTCCGGAGCCCTGGAGTACAACCACGACCTCTTCGACGCCGCGACCGTGCGCCGCACGGTCGAGCAGTTGAAGACCCTGCTCGCCGCGGCCGCCGCGGAGCCGGACCGGCCGGTCGCGGAGCTGCCGCTGATGCCCGCGGCCGAGCTCGACCAGGTGCTGCGGCGGTGGAACGACACCGCCGTGGCCTTCCCGCTCGACCGCACCGTCCACGAGCTCTTCGCGGAGCAGGCGGCGCGGACCCCCGAGGCGCCCGCGCTCTCCTGGCGCGGCGAGCGGCTCACCTACCGCGAGCTCGACCGGCGGACGAACCGCGCGGCCCACCGGCTGCGGGAGGCGGGCATCGGCCGCGGGGCCCTGGTTGCCCTCTTCCTGCACCGCTCGCCGGCGCTGGCCGAGGCGGTCCTGGGCACGTTCAAGGCCGGGGCCGCCTACCTCCCGCTCGACCCGCTGCATCCGGCCGCGCGCTCCCGCCAGGTGCTGGGGCAGGCGGCGCCGGGGGCCGTGGTGACCACGGAGGCTCTCGCGCCCGCCCTGGCCGAGGTGCTGGACGGTCTGCCTGCAGGGGCGCGGCCGCGGGTGCTGCGCATCGAGGACCTGACGGCCCCGGGTCCGGAGGAGAGCCTCCCGGCCGCCGCCGGGCCGGGCGACCTCGCCTACGTGATCTTCACCTCCGGCTCGACCGGCCTGCCCAAGGGGGCGATGGTCGAGCACGTGGGGATGCTGAACCACCTGTTCGTCAAGGTCCGGGACCTGGAGCTGACCGCGGCCGACGTGGTGGCCCAGACCGCCTCGCAGTGCTTCGACATCTCGGTCTGGCAGCTCCTGGCGGCGCTCCTCGTGGGCGGCCGGGTGCACGTCGTGGACGACGAGGTGAACCTGGAGCCCCGCCGGCTGCTCGCGGAAGTCCGGAGCGAAGGGGTGACGATCCTGGAGACGGTCCCCTCGCTCCTGCGGGTGATCCTGGACGAGCGCTCGGCCGCCGCGGCCCTCCCCTTGCGCTGGCTGATCGCGACCGGAGAGGCGCTCCCCGCCCAGCTCTGCCGCGACTGGCTGGCGATCCACCCGGAGGTGCCGCTGCTCAACGCCTACGGCCCCACCGAGTGCTCCGACGACGTCACCCACCACCCGGTGCGCACCGCGCCTCCGGCCTCCGCCCTCGTGCCCATCGGACCGGCGGTGGCCAACCTGCGGCTCTACGTTCTGGACCGCAGCCTGCGGCCGGTCCCCCCGGGGACCCTGGGCGAGCTGTGCGTCGCGGGCGTGGGCGTGGGCCGGGGCTACCTGGGCGCCCCCCGGCGGACGGCCGAGGTCTTCGTCCCGGATCCGCTGGCCTCGCGGCCGGGCGAGCGGCTCTACCGCACGGGAGACCTCGCCCGCTTCCTGCCGGACGGCGTCCTCGAGTTCCGCGGCCGCCTCGACCACCAGGTCAAGATCCGGGGCTTCCGGATCGAGCTCGGGGAGATCGAGGCCGTGCTGTCCGCCGAGCCCGGGGTCCGGGAGGCGGCCGTCCTGGCGCGCCGGGACCGGCCGCGCGAGGGCGCGGCCCCGCTCCCCGGCGAGGCCCGGCTGGTGGCCTACCTGGTCCCCGAGGCCGGGGGGACGGTGGACGCCGCCGGGCTGCGCAGCCGCCTGCGCGAGCGCCTGCCCGACTACATGGTGCCGGCCGCGTTCGTGGCTCTGGACCGCCTGCCGCTCACTGCGAACGGCAAGCTCGACCGCAAGGCGCTGCCCGCCCCCGAGGAGCCGCGGCCCGAGCTCGAGCCGGCGTATCTCGCGCCCCGCAGCTCCGTCGAGGAGGTGGTCGCCGGGATCTTCTCCGAGGTGATCGGCATCGGCCGCGCCGGCGTCTTCGACAACTTCTTCGATCTGGGCGGCCACTCGCTGCTCGCCACCCAGGCGGTGCTGCGCATCAACGACGCCTTCGAGATCGAGATGCCGCTGCGCACCCTGTTCGAGCGGCCCACGGTCGCCGAGCTGGCCCTGGTGATCGAGGACCTGGTCATCGCGGCGCTCGACGAGCTGCCCGGCGAAGACGAAGAGGCCGCGGAGGACGTTGGATGAGCCCGCCGCGGGAGGAGACGCTCGCCGGCCTGTTCGAGGCGCAGGCCCGGCGGACGCCGGAGGCCGAGGCCCTGGTGGCGGGCGCGCTGCGGTGGAGCTACCGCGAGCTCGACCGCCGCGCCGGCCGCCTGGCCGGCCGGCTGGCGGCTCTGGGCGTGGGTCCGGAGGTGCGGGTCGGGATCTGCCTGGGGCGGAAGGCCGAGCTGGTGGCCGCCATCCTCGGCGTGCTCAAGGCGGGGGGCGCCTACGTGCCGCTCGATCCGGCCTACCCGGAGGAGCGGCTGCGCTTCCTGCTCGAAGACAGCGCCGCCGCGGTGGTGCTCTCGGAAGAAGCCCTCGTCGACCGCTTGGCCGGGCTCGGCTCCCGGGCGCGGATTCTCTGCCTGGACCGGGAGGAGGAGGGGGAGGCGCCGGTGGGGGAGCCGGAGCGGCGGGCGGAGAGCGGCAACCTCGCCTACCTGATCTACACCTCGGGCTCGACGGGCCGCCCCAAGGGGGTGGCGATCGAGCACCGGAGCGCCGTGGCCCTGGTCGACTGGGCTCTGCGGAGCTTCCCGGCCGGCGAGCTGGCGGGCATGCTCGCCTCGACGTCGATCAACTTCGATCTGTCGGTCTTCGAGCTGTTCGTCCCGCTCTCCTCGGGCGGCAAGGTGATCCTGGCGGCCAACGCCCTGGAGCTGCCGGCGCTGCCGGCGGCGTCCGAGGTGACCTTCGTCAACACCGTGCCGTCGGCGATGACGGAGCTGGTGCGCTCGGGAGGGGTGCCGCGCTCCGTTCTGGCGGTGGGGTTGGCGGGCGAGCCGCTGCCGCGGCCGCTCGCCGAGCGGATCCACGGGCTGGACACGGTGCGCCGCCTCTACAACCTCTACGGCCCTTCGGAGGACACGACCTACTCGACCTGGACCGCGGTCCTGCCGGGCGAGGACGGCCCCCCGTCGATCGGCGTCCCCCTGGACGGTACCCGCGCCTGGCTGCTCGACCCGGCAGGGGAGCCGGTGGCGGAAGGGGAGCTCTTCCTGGCCGGGGACGGCCTCGCGCGCGGTTATCTCGGCCGCCCCGAGCTGACCGCCGAGCGCTTCGTGCCCGATCCGTTCGCGGACCGGCCGGGCGAACGGCTCTACCGCACCGGCGACCTCGCGCGCCTCCGGCCGGACGGCGGCTTGGACTTCCTCGGCCGGCTCGATCACCAGGTCAAGATCCGCGGCTTCCGCATCGAGCTGGGGGAGATCGAGACCTGGCTCGGCCGGCATCCCGGGGTGGGGCAGAGCCTCGTCGTGGCCCGGGAGGACCGGGAGGGGGACCGCCGTCTCGTGGCCTATGTGGTCCCGCGCGAGGGAGCGGACGCTCCCGTGGCCCCGGCCGCGCACGAGCTGCGGGACTTTCTGCGGGAGAAGCTCCCGGCGCACATGGTGCCGTCCGCCTTCGTGCGGCTCGACGCCTTTCCGCTCACCCCCAACGGCAAGATCGACCGCAAGGCGCTGCCCGCTCCGGACAGGGCCGGCGCCGACCGCGGGCCCTTCGTCGCCCCGCGGACCGGCCTCGAGCGGGAGATGGCCGCCCTCTGGAGCGAGGTCCTGGGGCTCGGCGCCGAGGCCGGGGAGGTGGGGGTCGAAGACGACTTCTTCGCGCTCGGGGGGCACTCGCTCCATGCCACCCAGGTCCTCTCGCGGGTGCGCGACGCCTGGGGCGCCGAGCTCGCCCCGCGCCGGCTGTTCGAGGCGCCGACGGTCGCGGGTCTCGCCGCGGCCGTCGAGGAGGCGCGCCGGGCCGGGACGGACCCGGAGATCCCGCCCTTGACGCGCTTCCCCCGCGAGCCGTGGATGCCCCCCTCGTTCGCCCAGGAGCGGCTCTGGCTCGTCGAGCAGCTCGAGCCGGGCACCGCCACCTACAACGTGCCGGTCGCCATGCGCTTCAGCGGGCCGCTCGACTCCGGGATCCTGGTGCGCGGGTTGAACGAGGTCGTCCGCCGGCACGAGGCCCTGCGGACCGCGCTCGTGCCGGTGGACGGCAGCCCCCGCCAGGTGATCGCGCCCGAGCTCGTCCTCGACATGCCGGTGACCGACCTGTCGGCGATGCCGGCGGGAGAGCGGGAGGAGACCGCCGGCCGCCTGGCCGGGGAGCTGGCGCGCGAGCCTTTCGACCTGGCCCGCCTGCCCCTGCTGCGCGCCCACCTCTTCCGGATCGATCGAGAGGAGCACCTGCTCCTCCTGAACCTCCACCACGTCATCTCCGACGACTGGTCGATCTGGCTCCTCGCGCGCGAGCTGGGGACGATCTACCGGGCCTTCCGCGCGGGCGAGCCGTCGCCGCTCCCGGAGCTCCCCGTCCAGTATCCGGACTTCGCGCTCTGGCAGCGCGGCTGGCTCCGGGGCGAGATCCTCGCGCGCCAGCTCGACTACTGGCGCCGGCAGCTCGCGAACCCGCCGGCCGCCCTGGAGCTGCCCACCGACCGTGCCCGGCCGAAGACCGTGACCTTCACCGGGAAGCGCTACGACTTCAAGCTGCCCGGAGACCTCGCCCGTTCGCTCTCCGCCCTGAGCCGGAGGCAGGGGGCCACGCCCTTCATGAGCCTGCTCGCCGCCTTCGGCGTGCAGCTCGGCCGGATGAGCGGGCAGGACGACGTGCTGATCGGCTACCCGATCGCCAACCGGAACCGCGCCGACGTCGAGGAGCTGATCGGCTTCTTCACCAACACGCTGGTGCTGCGCGTCGGTCTGGCCGACCGGCCCGGCTTCCGGGCTCTCCTCGCGCGGACCCGGGAGGCGGCGATCGAGGCGAGCGCGCACCAGGACCTCCCCTTCGAAGGGCTGGTCGCGGATCTCAAGATCGAGCGGAACCTGAGCCGGCTGGCCTTCTTCCAGGTCATGTTCGCCCTCCAGAACGCGCCGCGCCCGCCGCGGCAGATCGCGCCCGGGCTGACGTCCGACGCGCGCGAGCTGGACACCGGGACGGCCAAGGTCGACCTGTCGCTCCTGGCCTGGGAGACGGACGAAGGGCTCGACGCGGCGCTCGAGTACAACACCGACCTCTTCGACGAGAGCTCGGTCGCCCGCATGGCCGCCCACTTCGAGGTGCTCCTGGGCGGGATCCTGGCCGATCCCGGGCGGCCGGTCTCCGAGCTCCCCCTGCTGACCGGGGCCGAGCGGCGGCAGCTGCTGTTCGAGTGGAACGACACGGGCTCCCCGCCGGCCTGGGAGGGCCCGCTCGGAGCGCTCTTCGACCGGCAGGCGGAGAGGACCCCGGACGCGGTCGCCGTCGAGCTCGGAGAGGACGCCGTCAGCTACCGGGACCTCGCCCGGCGGACCGACCGGCTGGCGCACCGGCTGCGGGCCCTGGGAGTCGGGCCGGAGGTCCTCGTCGGGCTCTGCGCCGAGCGGTCGGTGCAGATGATCGAAGGGCTCCTCGCGATCTGGAAGGCCGGCGGCGTCTGCGTTCCCATCAATCCGGCCTACCCTCGGGAGCGGCTGGCGTTCCTGCTGGCGGACACGGAGGTGCCGGTGCTCGTCACCCAGGAGCGGCTCGCCGGGGCTCTCCCCCCGCACCAGGCGCGGACCGTGCTCCTGGAAGACGGCGGGGAGGCGCTCGACGGCCCGGCCGGCGGCGTGACCGGCGCCGGACTTCAACCCGGCAATCTGGCCTACGTCGTCTACACCTCGGGCTCGACCGGCCGGCCCAAGGGGGTCGGCGTGTCGCACGGGGCCATGGTCACCCATTGCGCCGCGATCGCCGAGTTCTATGGCTTCGGTCCGTCCGACCGGGTTCTCCAGTTTTCCGTGCTGAGCTTCGACACCGGGCTCGAGCAGGCCGTCCCCCCGCTCTTCTCCGGCGCGACGCTCGTGCTGCGCGGCGAAGATCTCTGGGGGGCCGAGGAGACGCTGGAGCGTTTCGCGGCGCTGGGGATCACCGTCGCCGACCTGCCGCCCCCGCTCTGGCACCAGATCGTCGCCCGGCTGGGCGACGGGCCGGTGGACGCGGGCCGCCTGCGCCTGGTCACCGCCGGCGGCGACGCCATGGTCCTCGAAAGCGCGCTCCTCTGGCAACGCTCGTCTTTCGGAGCGGTCGCGCTCGCGAACGGCTATGGCCCCACCGAGTCGGTGATCACCAGCACGTTCTTCCGGGTGCCTCCCGATCTGCGCCGTTTTGCGCCCGGCGCCCTGGTGCCTCTCGGGCGCCCCCTGCCCGGCAGGACGGTCTACCTGCTCGACCGGGACGGGCAGCCGGTCCCGGCCGGAGTCCCGGGGGAGGTCTACCTCGGAGACCCCGTGCTCGCCCGCGGTTATCACCACCTGCCGGCGCTCACCGCGGAGCGCTTCGTGCCCGATCCGTGGAGCGGCATGGCGGGGGCGCGGCTCTACAGGAGCGGCGACCTCGCCCGCTGGCTGCGCGGCGGTGCTCTCGATTTCCTCGGCCGGGTGGACCGCCAGATCAAGGTCCGGGGGTTCCGGATCGAGCCCGGGGAGATCGAGGCCGTCCTCGGCCGCCACCCGGCGGTGCGGGAGGCGGTGGTCAAGGCGAGCGATGCGGCCGGCGGCAAGCGTCTGGTCGGCTACGTGGTCGGGCCCTCGGACGGAGGGCAGGACCTGGCGTCCCTGCGCGAGCTCCTCCATGCCGAGCTTCCCGACCACATGGTGCCCGCGGCGCTCGTCGTGCTGCCGGAGCTGCCCCTGACGCCCAACGGCAAGGTGGATCTCCGGGCCCTGCCGGAGCCGGATCTCTCGTCCCGGGAGGAGGGATACGAGCCGCCCCGCAATCCGGTCGAGGAGATCCTGGCCGAGATCTGGGCCGGGCTGCTGGGAGTCGAGCGGGTCGGAATCCGCGACAACTTCTTCGCGCTCGGCGGCCATTCGCTGCTCGCGACCCAGGTGATGTCGCGGATTCGCAAGCTCCTGGGAGCCGACCTCCCGCTGCGGCGGCTCTTCGAGCGGCCCACGGTCGCCGGCCTGGCCGAAGCGGTGCACACCCGGGCTTCCGAGGCGGACGGCGCCCCTCCCCTCGTCCCGGTGCCGCGCGGCGCGGCCGCGCTCCCCCTCTCCTTCGCCCAGGAACGGCTCTGGTTCCTGGAGCAGCTGGAGCCCGGGAGCCCGGCCTACAACATCCCCGCGGCTCTGCGCCTCGCGGGTGACCTGGACGTGGCAGCCCTGAAGCAGAGCCTGGGCGAGGCCGTCCGCCGCCACGAGATCCTGCGCACCCGCCTGGTCGAGGTCGAGAAGGGCCGCGCGGGTCAGGCGATCGATCCCCCGGGGCCGGCCGGGCTCCCCGTGATCGACCTCTCCGGGCTGCCGCCCTGCGCCCGGGAGGAGGAGGCCGGGCGCCGGATCGCGGCCGACGCCGTCCGGCCGTTCGACCTGGGCAGGAGCCTGCTGCACGCGAGCCTGCTGCGCCTGGACCGGCGGGAGCACGCCCTGCTGCTCAACCTCCACCACGCCGCCGCCGACGGCTGGTCGCTGCGGCTGCTGCTGGACGAGATGGCGGCGTTCTACAAAGCCGCGGCCGCCGGGAGCCCGGCGCGGCTTCCCGGGCTCCCGATCCAGTACGCCGACTTCGCGGTCTGGCAGCGGCAATGGCTCGAGGGGGAGGTGCTCGCGAGCCAGCTCGCCTACTGGCGGAAGACCCTGGCGGGCAGCCCTCCGGTCCTCGACCTGCCGGCGGACCGCCCCCGGCCGGCTCTCCTGAGCCAGCGCGGGAGCTCCGTCCCGATCACCTGGCCCGCCGAGCTGGCCCGGGGGCTCGGGCGGATGGCGAGGGCCGAGGGGGCGACCCTCTTCATGGCCCTCCTCGCCGGCTTCCAGGCGCTTCTCTCGCGGTCGACCCGGCAGGAGGACCTCACGGTGGGCACGCCCATCGCCGGCCGCAACCGGATCGAGACCGAGTCCCTGATCGGGCTCTTCGTCAACACCCTGGTGTTGCGGACCGACCTCTCGGGCGACCCGCCCTTCCGCACCTTGATGAGCCGGGTGCGGGAGGTGACCCTCGGGGCCTACGCCCACCAGGACCTCCCCTTCGAGAAGCTGGTGCAGGAGCTCCACCCCGAGCGCAGCCTCTCCCACACGCCCTTGTTCCAGGTCTTCCTGGCGCTCCAGAACACCGGCTCCCTGCTCCCCGCGATGCCGGGTCTCGAGCTCCGCGGGGACGGGCGGGGGACGGGGACGGCCAAGTTCGAGCTGACGCTCGCCCTGGAGGAGGACGAGACCGGTCTCGACGCGGTCCTCGAGTACAGCACCGACCGGTTCGACCGCGCGACGGCCCTGCGTCTCCTCGAGCACCTGGGAACGCTGCTCGCGGGCGCCGCCGCCGACCCCGGCCTGCGGCTCTCGGAGCTGCCCGTGCTCGGCGCGGCGGAGAGAGAGCAGCTCCTGGCCGAATGGGGCGCGGGACGGGCGCTCGCGCCGCGGGAGGAGACGCTCGCCGGCCTGTTCGAAGCGCAGGCCCGGCGGACGCCGGAGGCC
>DATEIO010000542.1:0-3747 GCA_035278895.1 Thermoanaerobaculia bacterium
TTGCGGTGGGAGCGGTTCCACTCGCACATCCATTCGGCGAGCTCGCGGGTCTCGGCGCTCGCCCAGACGGGGAAGACGCCTTGGATCAAGGCCTCCTCCGCGGTGCCGTCGCAGGTCTCGACGTAATGGGCGACCCGGTCCGCGTCCACCCAGGAGGTTTCGAGGGCGAGGACGCGGAAGCCCATCGTCTCGACCAGGTAGCGGAAGAGGCGGTGCTTGGCCTCGTAGTAGCCGCCCGAGGTGTGGAACGACTCGCCGAGCCCTACGACCGTGGCCTTGCCCACGATCTGCCGGAGCGGCGCGAGATCGTCCTGGGGAAGGCCGGGAGCGGTGCCGTGGAGCCGCCAGATCCCCGGCTGCACGGGATACCCGGAGGGACGGGGAGCCCGGGCGGCCTCCTGCGCTCCCAGGGGGATGGACCCCAGAGAGAGGAGGAGAGAGAGGACGGGCAGGAGGCGGATCCCGGAAGCGTTCACCGGCAGGGCTCCCACTTGAGCGGCGTCATCTTCGGGGACTGCTCGAGATAGAGCAGGCCGTCGAAGTGCTCCCGGGGCACCATCCGGCGGGCGCCCAGGGTGTAGACCGCCCCCGGCTCGAGGAGCGGCGCGTCGAGATCGATCAGGAGGTCCCCCTGGCCGACGCCGTGGAAGACCTCCTCGGCCGGATTGGGCCCGAGGGGCTGCGGGCCGCAGCCGAGGCTGGCCCAATCGATCGAAACCTCCCGGGCGGCGAGCCCGAGATTGACGTACGAGCGCCCCAGGGCCCGGGTGAGAAACATCCCCATCGGAATACCGCCGTTCAGCGGGTGGGGAGCGTGGGAGACGTGGGAGTTGTGGGCCCAGACCGCGATCTTCGCGCGCGGGTGGCGCAGCTTGCGGATGACCTGGAAGGCATAGGCCATGGCCTCGTCCCGCCCGGTGTAGGAGCGGCTGTCCGGATACCACATCTGATACTCCCAGCCGCGCAGGCCGACCAGGCGGACCTTGGCCCACTCGAAATCGGCCTTGGACGTCTGGCGGACGATCGCCTTGGCGTTGCGGGCGAAGTGCGTCTCGATCCAGGCGAGAGCGTCCATGCACCGCGTGTGGACTTCCTCGGGGATCGGCTGGGGATACCAGTCCCGCTCGACCCCCTCGCACTGGCGGATGCCGTCGGCCGCCGGATCGTTCCCGGGGATACCGATCCGCGCAAGAAACGCGATCAGGGCGGGACCGTCCGTTTCCGGCTGCTGGATGTCGAAGCCGAAGAAGTAGAGGCGGTCCTTGGGCTTGGGATGGGTGCGGTTCCAGTCGCACATCCACTGCGCGAGGTCGCGCACCTCCTCGCTCGCCCAGACGCCGAAGAGCCCCTGGCTCACGGCGTCCCCGGCGCTCCCGCTGCAACTGGCCACGTACCGGGCGACCTTCTCCGCGTTCTCCCACGGGCTCTCGAAGGCGAAGACGCGGAAGCCCATCTTCTCGACGAGGAAGCGGAAGACCCGGTGCTTCATCCGGTAATAGCCGCCCGAGGTGTGGATGGTCTCCCCCAGGCCCACGACCGAAGCCTTGCCGATCAACGCCCGCAGGGGCTCCAGATCGTCGAGCGGCCGCGTGGGATCGTTGCCGTGCGGGAGCTGCCAGACCCCCGGCTGCACCGGGTATCCGGAGGGCGGCTTGGCGGCCTCGATTTCAGGCTCCTGGGCGGCCAGAGGAGCGAGGGAGGCGAGGAGCGCGAGGGCCAGAATGGATGTCAGAGTCCGCAGCGAGCGCATGGATCCTCCTCTGCAAAGAAAAAGGGGCCCGCCTTTCCCCGGGGGAGGCGCCCCGGGAAGGACGGGCCGTGATATTGGCTGCACCAAAACCAGAAATCCAACCACTTTGGAGAGTGGGACCTCCTGTTTCACTTTTTTAACTCAACTGCGTCGAGAAATCAATATTGCGAATCTCTTGCCAGGGCCAAAAGGAGTCTCTCTCGGGGAGAGAGGGCGCCGGGATGGAGCCGGAAGAGGACGGGTTGTCCTCTCTTCCGGACGGCCTTCCTTCCCGCGTGTACAATCCGCCGCGGAGGCTTCCTGGATGGCAATCAGCACCTTCGACCTCTTCACCATTGGCATCGGCCCTTCGAGCTCGCACACCGTGGGGCCGATGCGCGCGGCGCGGCGTTTCGCCGAGCGGCTGGAGCAGGACGGGCTCCTCGACCGCACCGCCGGGGTGAAGGCCGAGCTCTTCGGCTCTCTCGCCCACACGGGCAAGGGGCACGGGACCGACCGCGCCGTGCTCCTCGGGCTCGAAGGCGAGACGCCGGAAGGGATTGATTCGGACACCGTCGCGCCCCGAATTGAGGCCGTGCGGAGGGAGAAGGCCCTCTCCCTCCTCGGCCGCCGGCGGATTGCGTTCGACGAGAAGGCCGACGTCCTCTGGAACCGGAAGGACCTCCTCCCCCTCCACTCGAACGGCATGCGCTTCAAAGCGCTCGACCCGGCGGGCGGGGTTTTGACGGAGCGGATCTACTACTCCGTGGGCGGCGGCTTCGTGATCAACGAGGGGGCCTCGGGGGAGGATCACCTGGTCGAGGACACGACGCCGGTGCCCTTCCCCTTCCTGAGCGGCGCGGAGCTCCTGGAGGTCTGCGAGGAGCACGGCCTTTCGATCTGGGAGCTGATGCTCGAAAACGAGAAGTCCTGGCAGAGCGAAGAGGAGGTCCGGGCGAGGCTCCTCGCGATCTGGGAGGCCATGCGGAGCTGCGTCGAGCGCGGCTGCCGGCAGACCGGGGTCCTCCCCGGAGGCTTGAAGGTGCCGCGCCGGGCTCCCACCCTGTTCTCGGAGCTCGCCTCGCGCCCCGAGGACGCGATGAAAGACCCGCTGACCGTGCTCGACTGGGTGAACCTCTACGCGCTGGCGGTCAACGAAGAGAACGCGGCCGGGGGCCGGGTGGTCACCGCCCCCACCAACGGCGCCGCCGGGATCGTGCCTGCCGTGCTCCACTACTACCGGAAATTCACGCCCGGGGCGGACGAGGAGGGGGTGATCCGCTTCCTCCTGACCGCCGGGGCGATCGGCATCCTCTATAAAGAGAACGCCTCCATCTCCGGCGCCGAGGTCGGCTGCCAGGGGGAGGTGGGCGTCGCCTGCTCCATGGCGGCCGGCGGTCTCGTGGCCGCCCTGGGGGGTACCAACGCCCAGGTGGAGAACGCGGCCGAGATCGGCATGGAGCACAATCTGGGGCTGACCTGCGATCCGGTCGGGGGGCTCGTCCAGATCCCCTGCATCGAGAGGAACGCCATGGGCTCGGTCAAGGCGATCAATGCGTCCCGCATTGCGCTGCGGGGTGACGGCTCGCATAAAGTGTCGCTCGACCGGGTGATCAAGACCATGCGGGAGACCGGGGCCGACATGAAGACCAAATACAAGGAGACCTCGCGCGGAGGGCTCGCGATCAACGTGATCGAGTGCTAGAAAGGCGCGGAGGGCTCACCCTCTTTTCCAACTACGTTTCAGGGAGACGACGACAATGCTCGCCAGCGAGAGACTGATCCAGGCGTTTAACCAGCAGATCGGCAACGAGATGGGCGCTTCCATGCAGTACATCTCGATCGCCAGCTACTTCGACTTCGAGACCCTGCCGCAGCTCGCCCAGTTCTTCTACCGCCAGTCGGACGAGGAGCGGACGCACGCCATGCGCTTCGTGAAGTTCATCAACGACGTGGGCGGCCGGGTGGTGATCCCCACGCTTCCCGAGCCGGCCCACGACTTCGCCTCGGCCGAAGAG
>DATEIO010000543.1:0-2343 GCA_035278895.1 Thermoanaerobaculia bacterium
AGGTCGGACTGGGCCGGCGGCAGGACGAGGTCGAAGTTGTTGAGAGCCTTGCCCTGGCGGTGGAACAGGCCGGACTCGATCTGGTGGACGAGGACGGAGCGCGACCAGCCGTTGGCGATGGTCTGGCGGATGTAGAACTCCCGCTCGCTACGGTCTTTGACTTTGTCCAGAAGGGTGATGTGGTGGTACCACGTGATTTGTGCAAGAGGCCCTTGCACAAATGTCTTGTCGGGCCAGGCTTCCGCTAAAGCTCTCATGTACTTGAGGTTACGGGGCGAGAATCCCTTGGCGTCGGGGAATTCACGCTGCAGATCCGCAGCCAAGCGGTCGATGACCTTCGCTCCCCACCCTTCCTGGCTCTGGCTCTCCAGAATGCAGCGCCCGAGCTCCCAGTGGAGCAGAATCAGCTCACGGTTGACGGAGATGGCGGCTTTCTGCCGGGCCGAGCGGATGCGGGCCTTCAGGTCTTCCAGGAGAGCCGGGTAGCCGAGGGTCAATTGTGCAACAGGCTGTTGCACAATTGCCTGCGCGACCTCCTCCCCACGACTCGTAGAGGCGGAACGTCCCTGCCGAGGACGACGATTTTGGTTGGTCACGGCGCGGAATCATAACACGGCCCTTCCGTGAAAGCGCAACCCAAAGTCTTCTTCGCCGCTTGACAACAGTCCCCCAGGAGGCCAGGATGCTCCTGATCCCGGGAGGCCGTCCGTCATGCGCATCGTCCTGATCTCTCCCAAGGGCCCTCTCTACCGGCACCGCGGCGGCATCTTCAAGAAGTCGCTCCGCTACATGCCGCTGACCCTCACGACCCTCGCCTCCCTCGTGCCGGAAGAGCTGGAAGCGGAGATCGAGTTGATCGACGAGGGGATCATGGAGGTGGATCCGGCGGCGATCCGTGCGGACCTCGTGGGACTGACCGTGATCACCGGTACGGCTCCGCGGGCCTACGAGCTCTCGGCCCGGCTCCGCGAGCGGGGAATCCGCGTGGTGCTCGGCGGACCGCACGTGACCCTGGTGCCGGACGACGCCCAGCCGCACGCGGACGCGATCGTGGTGGGTTACGCCGAAGAGAGCTGGCCCGAGCTGCTGCGGGACTTCGCCGCCTCCCGGATGAAGCGGCGCTACGACCAGCGCCCGGGCCTCTCGCTCGCCGGCCTCCCCTTCCCCCGGCGGGACCTCCTCCCCCGCAGCCGGTTCCTCACCGACGACGTCTTCGAGGCCACCCGCGGGTGCATCCACAAGTGCGACTTCTGCGTGGTTCCCTCGGCCTGGGGGCAGAAGCCCTACCAGAAACCGGTGGAAGACGTGATCGCCGACATCCGCCAGAAGGGCGCCAAAAAGCTCATCTTCGTGGATCTGAACCTGATCGCCGACCGCGACTACGCGGCGCGGCTCTTTGCGGCGCTGATCCCCCTGAAAGTCCAGTGGTATGGCCTCGCGACCGTGCTCCTCGCGGACGACGCGGAGCTTCTCTCGCTCGCCCAGAGAAGCGGCTGCAAGGGCATTCTGATGGGGCTCGAATCGATCTCCCGGGAGAACCTCCGGGAGTCGAAGAAGGGTTTCAATTCCCCCGAGCGCTACAAGGAACTGGTCGAGACGCTCCACCGCCACGGCATTGCCCTCCAGGGGTGCTTCGTGTTCGGCATGGATCACGACACGCCGGACGTGTTCGAAAAGACCGCCCGGTTCGCCGTGGAGGCGAAGATCGACCTGCCGCGCTTTGCGGTGGTGACGCCCTTCCCCGGCACGGCCCTCTACCAGCGGCTGGACCGTGAGGGGCGCATCCTCACCCGCAACTGGGAGCTCTACGACGGACAGCACGTGGTCTTCGAGCCGGCCCAGATGAGCGTCGGAGAGCTCCAGCAAGGAATCGAGAAGGCCTGGAGGTACGCCTACTCCTTCCCGTCGATCGTCAAGCGCCTGGCCGCCTCGCCGTCGCCGCTGCCGGTGCGGATCGGCACCAACCTCGGGTATCGTTTCTACGCCCACAACCTCCACCGGTTCTATAACTGCGACTGGATTCTGGGGATGGGCCGGGAGCGGCCCGCGGCTTGAAACCACTGTGAAGATCACCCTGGTCCACCCTTCGATCGGCCGGCGCGCGGGCGACACGTCGTACATCCGCACCTGGCAGATGGAGCCGCTCCCCCCGGCGCTGATCGCCGGGCTCACGCCTCCGGACGTCTCCGTACGCTTCTACGACGACCGGATGGAGACGGTCCCCTACGACGAGCCCACGGATCTCGTGGCCCTCTCCGTCGAGACCTACACGGCCAGGAGGGCGTATCAGATCGCCTCGGAGTACCGGCGGCGCGGCGTGCCGGTGGCCATGGGGGGCTTCCA
>DATEIO010000544.1:0-8207 GCA_035278895.1 Thermoanaerobaculia bacterium
CAGGGCGAAAAGCGCGAGAATGAGGCAGATCGAGCCCACCACCCCGGGCAGGATCGCGCCCGGGTGCATCAGCTCGAAGTAGAGGCCCAGAAAGCCCAGGACGAGGAGCATGGACGCGATGTTCGGGTCCGCCAGCACTCCGAGGAACCGCCGGAAGGGGGAGATCTCGACCTCGACCACTTCGGAGTCCCTCGTGCGGAGCGTCACGGCCCCGCCGTCCCGCTTCACCGGCCGGCCGTCGATGGCGTTGAGGAGAGCAGGCACGGTCGGCGCGATCAGGTCGATCAGCTTGCCGTCCAGAGCCTCCTGTGCCGTGTAGGAGCGGCTTTCGAGGACCGCGGCCTGGGCGAGCTCGACGTTCCTCCCGTTCCGGAGCGCCATGGAGCGGACGTTGGCCGCCGCGTCCTCCTCGATCTTCTTGCCGAGCACTCCTTCGACCGTCTCTCCCTGTCCCCCCACGGGATGGGCCGCGCCCGCGTTCGTGCCCGGCGCCATGGCGGCCACGTCCGCGGACATCAGAATGAAGAACCCCGCCGACGCTCCCTGGGCCCCGGACGGGGCGATGTAGACGACGACCGGCGTCTTCGCGCCCAGGATCGCGGTGGTGATCTCCCGCGTCGACGTCATGAGGCCGCCCGGCGTGTCGAGCTCGACGACGAGCGCTGCGGCTCCGGCCGCATCCGCCTCCCGGACCGCGTCGGCGATCAGCTCCGCCGAAACCGGGTGGATGCCCCCTTTGACCTTCACCCGGTAGACCGGGCGGGGTCCCTGCGCAAAGCCGAGGAGCGGAAGCAGGAGGCCGAGCGCGAGGAGCGCCAGGGCCGCCTTGCGGAGAACACGTTGCGGAGAAAGGGGTTGGGGCGACATGGTTACGCCCTTCAGTATATCAGCCGGGGGCGCGAAGGCTGGGAGGCGTCGGCTTGGCCTCCACTTTCGGCACCCGCTGGTGGAACCCCGTCGCGTCCTGGTACGCCTTGGCGAGCGCCAGCACGGACGCCTCCCCCCAGAGCCTTCCGGTGAAGGTGAGGCTCGTGGGCGTGCCGTTCTTGCGGAAGCCGTTCGGCACCACCACGGCCGGGTGGCCGGTCAGGTTCGTGAGGAGGAGGTTGCTCCCGCCGTAGGTCGGCGCCAGGTAGGCGTCGAAGCCCGCCATGAGCTTCGCCATCTCGCGCATCAGGAGCGTGCGGATGCGGTTCGCCTGGATGTAGGAGACGGCCGGGATCATCTGCCCCTGGCGGAAGGAGTTGGGCCAGGCGTCGCCGGTCTGGCGGACGAGGAGGTCGTCCTGCCCGCTCCGGGTCAGCTCGTCGAAGGCCGCGGCGGACTCGGCCGTGATGAGGAGGCTGAGCGGCCCGACCGGCAAGGTGGGCAGCTCGATCGGCTTCAGATCGATCCCCAGCTTCCGCAGGGCTTCGAGCGAGGCGAGATCGTTCGCGTGCCATTCCTCCTGCCCCTCTTCGGGCTTCTTCTCGAACGCGGAGCGGACGTAGCCCACGCGGAGCTTCCGGACGTCCAGGTCCGGATTCCAGTCGAACGGGCGTTCGACCACGGTCTCGTCCTTGCCGTCCGGCCCGTGAAGGGCGTGGAACACGGCGGCGCAGTCCTCGACGCTCCGGCAGATGGGGCCGAGCTTGTCGAAGCTCCAGCACAGGGTCATGGCGCCGTGCCGGCTCACCCGGCCGAAGGTGGGGCGCAGGCCGGTCGCTCCCGTGCGCGTGCAGGGGGAGACGATCGAGCCCAGGGTCTCGCTCCCCAGGCTGAAGCCCACGAGCCCCGCGACCGTGGCGGAGGCCGAGCCCGCCGAGGACCCGGACGAGCCCTGCTCCAGGTTCCAGGGATTTCTCGTCGTGCCGCCGAACCAGACGTCGCCCATTGCGAGCTCGCCCAGGGACAGCTTGGCGACCAGCACGGCCCCGGCGTTCGTGAGCCTCTCGACCGCGGTCGCATCCAGATCGATCACCTGCTCCTTGAACGGCACGGAGCCCCAGGTGGTGCGGTAGCCGCGGGCGGCCAGCAGGTCCTTGGCGCCCCAGGGGATGCCGTGAAGCGGTCCACGGTACTTGCCCGCCGCGATCTCCCGGTCCGCCCGCCCGGCCTCCTCCAAGGCCCGCTCTTC
The DNA here is from genome assembly GCA_035278895.1 of Thermoanaerobaculia bacterium. Classification (GTDB taxonomy): domain Bacteria; phylum Acidobacteriota; class Thermoanaerobaculia; order Multivoradales; family UBA5704; genus DATARR01. The sequence goes on from DATEIO010000544.1 coordinate 2,117, forward strand.
GGTCAGCGTGACCACCGCGTGGAGCGCGGGGTCGAAGCGCTTCAGGCGGTCGAGATACAGGCGGGTCAGGGCCACGGAGGTGACCTTTCTCTCCCGCACCAGGGGAGCGAGCCGCGTCACCGGCCAGAAGGCCAAGTCGTCGAGATTCGCCGGAGCCGCTTCGGAGGGCGCGGCGCTCTGCCGGAAGGGGCCGCGCTCGGGAGCGACTGGCGCGCCCTCGGGGAACGGCTCGGGATCGAAGCGCAGAGCCGGGGAGACGGAGTTGTCCAGGTGGACCTCGCGGATCTTCTTGTAATCCTCCCGCTGGTCCTCGAGCCCTTCGAGCATCAGCTCCCGCTCCTGGGGCGTGAGCTCCAACCCGAGAAGGCCCTCGCACCCGGCGAGCATGCGGGCGCCGGAGTGCTCCTCGGCGGCCAGGCAGCCGGCGGGGACGGTGACGCCCAGGGCGGAGGCGAGCGTGAGGAAGCGGCGGCGGTCCATGAAAATCCTCCTCGAAAATTTCCGCGAGTCTACTTGAAACACAAACGCGCCCGCCGTCGTCTTGTCCAGTGTGTGAGGGACTAGGACGATGCAATCCAAGGAGACGATCATGAACGGCAAGAAAATTTTCGGGATCGCTTTGCTCGCAGCGGGTGTAACGGCTTCCGCGGCTTTCGCGGGCTCCCGGTCGACGGACGATCTCTGGCTTCATGTGAAAGTGCACGACGCGAACGAGGACAGCCGGGTGACCATCAACCTCCCCCTCTCGGTCATCGAGAAGGCCGGCCCGATGATTCCCCGCGAGGCGCGGACCTCCGGCCGGATTCGTTTCGGAAACGACGAGGACTTCACCATCGACGAGCTGCGCGAGATGTGGCAGGAAGTGCAGAGAAAGCCCGACGCCACCTTCATCACCGTGGACGAGCGCGACAGCAAGGTGCGGGTCGCCAAGCGCGGCAACACCCTCCACGTCTTCGCGGTGGACAAAGGCGTCGGCAAGCGCGACGAAGAGGTGGAGATCAAGATCCCGGTGCCCGTGATCAACGCCCTGCTTTCCGGAGAAGGGGAGCAGCTCAACATCGGAGCCGCCATCCAGGCCCTCGCCCGCCAGGGCGCCGGCGAGCTGGTGACGGTGACCGGCGACGACGAGACCGTCCGCATCTGGGTGGACGACATTTCCGAGGCCCGGTAAGGAGAGCACCATGAGCCTGCTCAAGAAGCTGTTCCTGATCGCGGCAGGGTTCTTTGCAGTGATCGTTCTGGGCTCCGGGCTTCTCCTCGCCGGAACCGTCGCCGTGGGCGGCCTGGTCACGGTGAAGGTCGAGGAGCAGAGAGCCGACGGGACCGACCTCTACATCCCCGTGCCCGCCGCCTTCCTGGACCTCGGGCTGGCGCTGGTGCCGGACGAGGAGCTGGCCCAGGTGCAGGCCGACCTGCGGAGAGACCTGGGCGACTGGGGCCCGGCCGTCGCCGCCTCGCTCGACGCCTTCGCGGACTGCCCCGACGGCCTGCTCCTCGAAGCCCAGGACGGCGCCGAGACCGTGCGGATCGAAAAGCGCGGCCGGTCCTTCCTGGTGCACGTGAACGACGGCGAGACCGAGGTGCGGGTCTCGGTGCCCGCAAGGTTCGTGGGGCGGGTGGCGCGGCTGATCGCGTAGAAAAAAATCACACGGACGAGCACGGACTTTCACGGACCACCACGGACAGAGGGAGCGGGCGTTTTTCCCGTCCGTGGTCGTCCGTGTCAGTCCGTGTTCGTCCGTGCTCTTTTTCCTCGCCGTAGCCCTCCGCCCGTAGTAGGCTATGCCCGTTCTGCAGGCGGAAAGGCGATCGTGATCACGGACAGAGAAAACGGCCCTTGGAAGAATCCGGAGGAGTTTCTCCAACTTCGGAAGGATCTGGTACGCGCGGTCGACCGCGTCTGCCCCCGCTGGTTGAAGGACCGGTCGGACGACCTCGTGCAGGTCGCCCTCATGCGGGTGATGGAGATCCAGAGAAAAAAAGAGGGGACGGCCGAGTTCTCTTCCTTCTACCTCAAGAAGGCGGCCTACAGCGCCCTGGTCGACGAGATCCGGCGCCTGCGCCGCCGGCAGGAGGTTTCGATCGAAGGGAGCAGCGAGGAAGAGGACGCGACGCCCTACGACCCCGCGGCTCCCGACCCCGACCCGGAGCGCTCTACCGCCGGCCGCGAGGTCGGCCGCGCCATCCGCGACTGCATGGGGACCATGGTCCCGCCCCGCCGCCACGCCGTGACCCTGAACCTCCAGGGCCACAGCGTCCCCGAGATCGGCCGGCTCCTGGGCTGGACCTCCAAGAAGGCCGAAAACCTCGTCTACCGCGGCATGTCCGACCTGCGGGACTGCCTCCAGTCCAAGGGAATCGAGCGGTAGGACCTCCCACTTCCGCAGCAAACTGGAGCAGGACAACGCCGTTCCTGGCTTTTTTTACGCAAAGGGTGAGGGAAACGCGCGGTCCCCTTCGTTCTTCTCCGTGAAAGCCGCCGAGGGCACCCCCGGAGGCGATGATTTGAGGCTCTTTTTTGGACAACTTGATTCGATAATACTGGAGCGGAAAAGGAGAACGGAGAGATGAACGAGGGCAACCAGGAACTGGATTGGCTGCGAGCCGCGTTCACGGCCCCCGCGAAGGCAGCCGCAGAGCCGCACCCGGAGCCGGACACGATCTGGGCGGCGGTGCGGGGTGAGTTGCCCCCCCAGCAGATGCGCGAGGTCGTGGAGCACACGGCGATGTGCGCCTCCTGCGCCGAAGACTGGCGCCTGGCCGCCGAAGTCTCGAAGGAATCGGTGGCGGAAGCGGCCCGGCCCGCGGCCAATGTGGTGTACGGCCGGTTCCGGCAGTGGCGCCCCTTCGCGGCTGTAGCTGCCATGGCGGCGGGCATCCTGATCGTGGTCGGGATCCAGATGGGCGACTCGGTCAAGCCTGGGCAGGAGCCCCCCGGTTACCGCAACGAGCAGCGCACCGAAGTCCGCTCGCTGCTCCCCGAAGGACAGGCGATTCCCCGGCAGGCCGCGACGCTGCGCTGGGCCCCGGTGCCGGGAGCGTCGTCCTACAACGTCCAGGTGACCACCGAGGATCTCCAGGTGATCGCGTCCCAGGAGAGCCTCGCCGGAACGGAATACCGGCTGCCTGAACGCGCCTTGACCGGCCTCCCCGCCGGCAGCCAGATCCTCTGGCAGGTCGAAGCCGTCTTCCCCGACGGCACCCGCCAGCCCTCCGAGACCTTCTTCACCGCACTCCAGTAGCACAGCCCTTCCCCTCCCCGCACTCCGGGAGAGGGGGAGCCTTTTTTCATCCTCGACTTCAAGAAAATCCTCCTGGAAGAAAGCGCGGCCTTCGCTTTGTTGAAGGCAGCGAGTCCCTCAAAGATGCGACTTGCCCGCAACAAAAAAATTTGACCGACGTATCTGGGAAGGGTGAGGGGATCGGGGGGCCGGGTTCGTTACAAAGAGGGACAGCGAGAGATACCCGAGACGATAGAGCCAAAACCAAAGATACCGAGGAGACCCTGACAATGAGCGACGCACAGAATACGCCCGAGATCAAAGATGAGCCGACCCTGACCGCCCCCGAGACCACGGCTCCGAAGGACGACCGCGGCAACGACACCGACCCCGATCCGTACTGCTGCTCCCCTGGCGGCGGCGGCACCGGCCCGGACGGCACCCCGTAAGCCCCAGGGAACAAGGGAACATCAAGCGAGAAAGAGCAGCCGCTACGGCTGCTCTTTCTGTTTTGATCCTGGGTTCTCCGGGAGCTTGCCGCGGTGCGGTAAAATCACCGAGATGACTTCGAAGAGCCTGGCGCTTCTCCTCCTTCTGGCCATTCCCCTCCCTGCAGCTGCCGCTGGCGAGTTCGCTCCCTGCGAAGAGCTCTTCGCTGCGCAGCCGGAGTCCCAGGAGGCAGCCAAGTGCTTCTTTGAAAAGGGTCGAACCCAGGATCGCCAGGAAGAGGCGGGAGCCCGGCTGCGCGCTCTGTTCGCGGCCCATCCCGACAATCCCTGGATCACTTTCTATACGGGTCATGTCGAGCCCGAGCGCTCCGAGGAGCTGTACCGCAAGGCTGCCGCCGGCTTCGCGTCGAGACGGGACCGGCTGGGAGAGGTTCTGGCCCACGCCAACCTCCAGCGCATCCTCTTCGAAATGGGGCGAGTGGACGAAGCAGGAGCCCATGCGGCGCTGGCGCTTCGGGTCGCCGAGGGTTCGAGCGAGCCCGAGGTGGTCGCCCAGGGGCGCGTCGTGATGGCCCGGCACCTCTGGCGCGTCGGCAAGGACCTGGAACGCGCCTATCTCCTGCTCCGGCAGTCCGAGCCCGCTCTGTTCCCCAGCGATCTGTACACGGCGAAACGCGAGTGCCTGAACATCCTGGGCAACCTGAGCATCGACCTCGGCCGCTTCGAGGAAGGGTTCGCCTTCTTCCGCCGGCTCAAGGATCTGGCCGCCTCCGAGAACGACCGGTATGCGGAGGCAACGGCGTTGTACGGAATGGCTCGCGCGGTCCTGGACGGCATGGGAGAGCTGCCCAACGACGCCGACCGGCTGGAGGCCGCAGGGCTGGCCCGAAAGGCGAGCGACCTCGGCGTGGCGGCAAACAACTACGAGACCTCGTCCCGGGCGGAGTGGATGCTCGGAACTCTGACGAGCGGTGAAGAGGCGCAGAAGCACTTCGACACCTGTCTCAAATATGCTCCGACCGAACGAATCAAGAGCTATTGCTTGAACGGTCTGGCCCGCTATCTCGCGGCCTCGGCACCGAGGGAAGCCCAGCAGACCATTGACCAGTCCCTGGAGCTCGCACGCGAGGCCGAGGATTACTGGTCCATGGCCCTGGCCTGGCGGGAGCGGATGCGGGTGAGTTGGGAGGCCGGGCCGCGGGAGAGAGCCATCGCGGACTCCAACTCGGCTCTCGACGCGATCGAGGCCATCCGGGATCTTCAGCCGGGGTCGACCAGCCAGGCCCGGTTTTTCTCCTCCTGGCTGGAGGACTACTACTGGTTCTCCGGCCGCCTCCTCGACCTGGATCTCGGGAAGGGATGGCAGGATCCGGAGCGCGCCTTCCAGGTGGCGGAAAGGATGCGGTCCCGCACCCTCATGGACGCTCTCCAGGCAGCCCAGGCCGTGCCGGCTGCGGAGGAGCCGCTACGCCAGCGGAGGGCCGCAGTGATGGAGCGCATCTCGGGCATCCAGCGCCGCCTGATGGACCCGGACCTTCCGGCGGTCGAGCGCACCGCCGTCAGCAAAGACCTCGAGCGTCTCGAAATGGAAGAGGCCAACCTGCGCGACCAGTTGGCCCGTGCCGCCCCCGCTCTCGCCAGCCTTCGCCGGCCCGACTTCGCCACGCTCTCCAAGGTGCGGCAGGCGCTCGACCCGCGCGAAGCCCTCCTCTCGTTCCAGATTGCTCCCCGGAAGGACGCGCGGGGCGACTTCGCGGGCGGCTCCTGGCTGACCCTCGTCACCCGCTCCGCGACTCACGTGGTCCGCCTGCCCGGCCGGGGAGAGATCCGGCCTGCGGTGCGGATGTGGAAGGGCACCTTCGAACGGAGAAACGGCTCCGAGGCCGGACCCGCCGCCGTCCTCTACAAAACGCTCCTGGGAAAGGCTCTCGACAAGCTCCCTCCCGAGATCGAGCGGCTGATCATCATTCCGGACGACGTCCTCCACCAGCTCCCCTTCGCCGCGCTCCGCGCCACGAAGGAGGGCCCGCCTCTGGGAGAGCGCTACGAGATCACGCTCATCCCCTCCGCCACTCTCTGGCTGGGGTGGGAAGGAGGCCGCCCGGAGTCCGCTCCGAACCCCGTCCTCGCGTTCGCCGATCCCCCGACGCCGGGTGGAGCCCAGGGCGTCCAGGTCGCGTCGCTCGAACGCTCCGCCGCCGTCTTCTCTTCGGCGTTCCGGTTGGGTGCCCTCCCCTACGCCCGGCAGGAGAGCGAGTACGCGGTAGATCACATGGGCGGCGGAAGCATCCAACGGCTGGGGGAACAGGCTGCCGAGGCTTACTTGAAGCACGCCCCCCTTCACGAATTCGGCGTGCTCCACTTCGCCACCCACGCCGTGACCGACGAGGTCAACCCCGAGCGCTCCGGCGTGCTGCTCGC
>DATEIO010000545.1:0-7484 GCA_035278895.1 Thermoanaerobaculia bacterium
CCCTGTGTGGCCGCCCTGTTCGACGTTTCCCCCGCCCAGGGCGGCCACACAGGGCCGCCCCTACAACATCGGATTCTTACGGATAGTACCCGCGGGCTGTGCGGGCCTTGAGCCCCGGCTTCTTCACCTTCACCTCGACCTCCCGGAATCCGCCCTTGCCCCCGGTCTCGGTCGAGTTGTAGGCCACGAGATAGCGGCTCCGGAGCTCGGTTTCAATCTGCTTGTAGATCGGCGCCAGCTCCTCGGGCTTGTCGGCCCAGAACGACCGGCCGCCGGTCGCCTGGGCGAGGTCGGCGAGCTTGGTGCGCAGCCCGGTTTCGAAGGCCCCGATGTTCAGGCCGATCACGTAGATCGCGACGCCGCTCATCCGGGCGTATTCGAGCGCGTCCTTGAACGGGATGTAGCTCGCGTTGTCGTCGCCGTCCGACAGGAGCACCAGCGCCCGCTGCCCGGTCATGCCCCGGAAGTAGTAGAGGCTGTGGACCAGGGCGTCGTGGAGCGCCGTGTCGCCCACGGCCTGGAGGTCCGAGAGCGCCCGCACCACCGCGCCCACGTCGTCCGTCGGCGGCATCTCGAGCCGGGGCCGGCGCGCGAAGCTCACGGCGAAGGAGCGGTCGCGCGGCGTGAGCACGCTCTCCAGGAACTCGGAGGCCGCCTTCTGCGTCTCAACGAGCGAGGAGGCCATCGAGCCCGAGGTGTCGAGCAGAACGCCGATGTTGAGCGGCAGGTTCTGGACCAGCTCGAACTTCGCGATCTCCTGGGGCTTCGTCCCCTCCAGAACCTCGAAGTCCTCCTGTTTGAGGTCGCGTACGAGGTCTCCGGACCGGTCGGTCACCGCGACGTACAGCTCGACCAGGTTGACCTCCACCTCCTCGACGTAGTCCGGGGCCTTCAAATACCGCACCGCCTCGGCCTTGCTCCCGTCGTCCAGCGTGGCGACGACCGTGAGATAGACCAGGTCCACGTTGGCCGGCGGCGCGACCGTGGCCTCCCAGGGCGGCTTGACCAGCGTGTGGACCGTCTGGTCGTTGACCTTGAACTCCACGCTCTGGATCCGCCGGCCGTCGGGGATCACCACCTCGGCCTTGGCGAGGGTCGGGCCGTTCGTCCGCGTCCCCTTGCCCGGGGCCACGACCCTTACGGCCAGGGCGCCGCGCTGGAGGTTCACGATCACCTCGTCCGACGCGACCAGCTCGCCCTTGTCGTCATAGCCCTCGACGCGCACGACCTGCTCCGTGGGATAGCGCTCCAGCCGGACCTCCGCCGTGTATGGCGGGCTCGACCGCGTGAGCTGGGCCTTGCCGTCCACCAGGAAGACGACTTTCTTGATGCGCTCGCCGGTGACGATCGTCTCCGCGCGCCACAGGCCGATCACCACGTCGGCCGGCGGCGGGATGAGGAGCAGCGTGTCCGGCCCCTTGGCCACGGTCTCCGGCAGCAGCTCGCCGCCGGCCACGCCCACGGGCATGGGCTCCGGCTTGGGCTCCGCGGGGACCCGGAACGCGCGCGAGAGCGAGGCCTGGGCGCCGCTCGTCTCGTCCATCACCCGGAGCCGCAGCACGAACGTCTGCCGGGGCCGCAGCGAGCGGTCCACGGCCAGGATGGCGGGCGCTCCCTCCTTGGGCTCGGGCAGGTGGAAGCGCATCCGGAACTGCTCGAACGGACGCCCCTCCTGCTCCACGATCCCTTCGACGATCAGGCCGACCTCGCGCTTCTTTTCGTCCGCCACCTGGAGCCCGGCGTCCGGCCCGATCTCGAGGAGAGCCCGGGTCACGATGCGCTGCTCGTCCTTTTCCGGGAAGCGCAGGTCGAGCGAGGAGACCTTCAGCTCGGGAGCCGCCTGCGCGAGCTCCGTGGCCGCGGCTGCGCGAGCCCAGCGGGCGAGGTCCTTGGGCGGAGCGAGAAACGAGCTCGCGTCCCTGGGCTTCACCCGGGCGCCGCCTCCCGGGAGGGCGCCGGTCAACCCCGGCACACCCGTGGCCACGTCCACCTTCTCCGCCTCCTTGCAGTTCTGCTTGTCGAAGCGGACGGCCCGGATCTTCCCCCGCAGCTCCTCCCACTGCTGGAGCCAGTACTCCATCTGCGACGTGTACATCGCCCGCTTGGCGTCGGAAGGCACCCACAGCCGCCAGGCCTCCCCCTTGTTTGGAAGGTAGACCACGAGCGGGCGGTCGACCGGCTTGCCGTCCGGCCCGATCCCGCCCGGATAGCGCCAGATCTCCATCGGCTTGAACACCTGGCCGCAGTCGATGATCTCCCGCTCCTTGGGCGGGCCGTTCAGGAACAGGATCTGGGCGCGGATATCGGACGGCGAGGTGAACTCCTGCACGGCGAGACGAAGGCGCCGCTCGATCCCTTCCCTGAGCTCGTTGGCCGGCGTTTCGGGGATGGGGTCGCGGTCCAGGAATTCCTGGATCCAGCGCACCCGCGCCTCGGGGTTCAGGCTCCGCAGGTCGGTGCGCTGCTCGGGCGTCAGGAGGAGCCCGGGACCGTCCTGGAAAAAGGACCGCTCGGGCTCGGGCCAGAGCGTGGCGTCGTTTTCTTGCAGGCCCTGTGCAAAGGCCGTCCCCGCCGAGAGGACGAGCCCGAAGAGGAGCCGGGACAGGATAAGGAATCGGGACTTCCGGTGGATCACGAACGCTCCTTTTGCACGGCCGGTGCCACGGGTTGCTTGAGAAGATGATGGAGGGCGGGGTGGCACTCGTCCGCGCGAGAGACTACTATGGGGCCGTTCGCCATGCCGAGCCCGCTTCGCAACACCCCGATCTGTTCCTGGAAAGCCGGCGACGTCGTCCAGGGCTTCGCGCTTCTCGTCAAGAAGGAGACGCGCCAGGACCGGAACGGCAAAAGCTATCTGGACCTGGAGCTGGCCGACGCCAGCGGCTCGATCGTGGCCAAGGTCTGGGCCGACAGCCCGGCCCTCTCCGGCCAGTACGAGACCCACCGCTTCGTCGCCTTCAAAGGCTCGGTCAAGAGCTACCGCGATCAGCTCCAGCTCACCATCGACGATTGCCGCGAAGCCCGGGAGGAAGACCGGCGCTACGGCTTCGATGAGTCCCTGCTCATTCCGTCCACCCGGGAGGACATCGCCGATCTCTGGACGCGACTCGAACGCCTGATGACCGGGAAGGTCGAGCGTCCGATCCTCCGCCGTCTCGCCGCCGAGACCCTGGCCGTCCACGGCCAGGCCCTGCGCGAGCACCCGGCGGCCAAGAACATGCATCACGCCTACCGGGGCGGCCTCCTGGAGCACGTCGTCTCCATGGCCGAGCTTGCCACGCTCGTCGCGAGCCACTACCGGGATCTGGACCTGGACCTGATGCTCCTGGGGGTCCTCTTCCACGACCTGGGCAAGCTTCGCGAGCTGGGCGCCATGCCCGCCAACGACTACACGCTCGAAGGCCGGCTGATCGGCCACGTCGTCATCGGCCGCGACCTCCTCATCGAACGCTGCCGGGCGATCGAGGGATTCCCGGACGACCTCCGCATGCTCCTGGAGCACATGGTGCTCTCCCACCAGGGAAAGAAGGAGTTCGCCTCGCCCGTCGAGCCCATGACCCCCGAGGCCCTGGCCCTCCACTTCGTGGACGACCTGGACTCCAAGCTCAACCAGCTCCGCGCCTCCCGAGACTCCTCCCCCGGCATCCTCTTCCACCGCGGCCTGGGGCGCTACGTCTACCTCCCGCCGCTCGAAGAGAAGGCACAGCCCGCTCCGCCCGACCCCGTCGAGCCGCACGCTCAGGAGGAGATGGAGAAGGAGATGCTGCCGGAGATTCCGGAGATGGATACGGGGGAGGTCTCGGTGGTGCAGAACCGGTTGTTCAGGGGGGAGTGACTCTTCAGGATTCCGTCGCCCTAGCGCGCCCCCGCCCCGAAACCCTCACCCCAACCCTCTCCCAGCCCCCTCCCGCCCTTCCGGGAGAGGGAGTCCTTGCGATCCTGCGCCAAGCAGTCTCCCTCCTCTCCCGGCGGCAGGGAGGGGGTTGGGAGAGGAGGGCCGGGGTGGTGAGGGCTCGGGTGGGGGGTTATTTCCCCTGCGCGATGACGGGTTTCACCTCCACCTCCCCCCGCAGATACGACGTCACCGACACCGCCTCGTCCCGCACCCCCACCCCCACCGCGTAGCTCCCCGGCTTCAGGGTGATCCCCACGTCGTGGACGTATTCGCGGGCCGTGCCGGCGGCGGCTTCGGCTTCGGGGATCTCGACCGTCACCACACGGGTTTCGCGGACGGGCGTCTCCCCGGCTTGGCCGCCCGCGACCACGAAGAGGCGGAGGCTTCCGGTGCGGACGCCTTCTTTCGGCGTCAGATAGAGCTTCGCGATCGGCACCTTCACCCGCACCGGCACCAGCACGCCGCCGTCTTCCTTGGCTTTCTGCTCACCGATCTCGAGCTTCGCTTCCAGCGGGTTGTCCTCCGGGCCGAAGCGCATCACGGCGGCGGTGCGCTCGGCGACCGACTCGGCGACCGACTTGTCCCGGTACCACTGGCGGTGGCGCACGGTTGCGCCCCTGGCCTTCACCTTGACCTCGATCTTGTGCTCGCGCTCGTCGCCCGCGCGTTGCGGCCGGTAGCCGAGCGAATAGAAGGCCGAGAGGTCCTCCTCCATGAGGCGGAGAGCCGCCAGCGGGTCCGCGGCGTTCAGCATCACCCGGCCGCCGGTGTCCTCGGCCAGGAAGCGGAGCCCGTTCTGGCGGTTGCTGATGATCACGCTCGAGATCTGCCGGCCGCGGCTCGCCCGTGCGCCCCAGGCCTCGATGGGGTAGATCCCCACCCGGTTGCGGCTCGCGTGGGAGGTGACGTCGCGGAACCGTTTCGACATGTCGTTGCTCTGGGAGCTCAGGGCCGAGATCCTCCCCGTGCCCCGCATGGAGTTCGAGCGGTCCGCGGCCCAGGACATGAGCTCGTCCCCCGGGACGATCGGCAAACCGTCGCTCACGTAGAGGATCGCCTTGCGGCCGGGCACCCCGGAAATCCAGCCGATCACCGCGTCGAGCCCGTTCAACGCCCCCTGCACCACGTCCCGCTCCTGCTCGGCCCATGCCTGGAGCCGGTTCTCCGCGAGCGGTCCCCAGCCACCCACGTAGAGCGCTTCGATCAGGTCGTCGATCGCCTGCTCCCAGGATTCCGCCCACTTCCTCTGGTCGCTCGACAGGCCCTGCAGGGCCTCCACGTCCGCCTTGACCTGGGCGAGATCCGTCGTCCACATCCGCCGGACGTCCAGCCCGAGGTTGTAGCGTACCAGCATCACCCGGTCGCCCGGAGTCAAGGCCTGGTCGAGGAACTCGTCGATCTGGTCCAGGATCCGGGCGCGGTTGCGCGGCTGGGTGTTGACGTCGTCCACGAAGATCACGAGATTGAGCTTCTGCTCCTCGGACCGCTCGGAAGCCGCGGCCGGAGCCCCGGGAACCCGGGCCGCCGCCCGCCCCTCCGCGTAGAAGTTCGTGATCTCGACCGGCTTGCCGTCCTCGAGGATCTCGAAATCCTCCTGGCGAAGACCTTCGAGCGGTTTCCCCTTCTTGTCGGTCACGAAGACGTCCAGGTTGACGACCGACACCTCGATCGCCTCGGAGAACGTCTCTTCCTGGGCCGGCTCCTGGGGAAAGGCGGGAGCCGCGGTGGACAGAAGGAGAAGGGGGAGGACGAAGGGGCGAAGCTTCGAGAATGTGGGGATCATGGCTCTTCCAGGATAAACCCTTTCAGGATCTTGGCATCGTTGTCGCAATGCGGCATGATCCTGAAGGGAGGAGTGCGACATGGCGGAAATCCGGGTCACGGGCTCTCGGGAGCCCCGGCACGAAGCGGTCCTTACGCAGGAGGCCCTGGAATTCGTGGCCTACCTGCAGCGAAACCTGGGAGCGGCGCGCGAGGACCTGCTCGTGCAGCGCGCCCGAAGGCTGGAAGACCTGGCGAGCGGAATCCCCTTTGGTTTCCACGACCACACCCTGGCGGTTCGCCAGGAAGACTGGCAGGTCGCGCCCGCCCCGCCCGACCTTGAGGACCGCCGCGTCGAGATCACCGGCCCGGTCGAGCGCAAGATGATGATCAATGCGTTCAACTCCGGCGCCAGCGTCTTCATGGCCGACTTCGAGGACGCCCTCTCGCCCACCTGGGCGAACGTCATCGACGGCCAGGTGAACCTGATCGACGCGGTGAGGCGCCGGCTCCATTTCCACAGCCCGGACGGCAAGGAGTACCGGTTGAACGACCGGACCGCCACGCTCCTCGTCCGCCCCCGTGGCTGGCACCTCCCCGAGCGGCACGTCAAGATCGACGGCGTCCCCGTCTCCGCGAGCCTCTTCGATTTCGGCCTCTACTTCTTCCACAACGCGGCCGAGCTCCTCGCCCGCGGCAGCGGCCCCTATTTCTACCTGCCGAAGCTCGAAAGCCACCTGGAGGCCCAGCTCTGGAACCAGGCGTTCGTCATGGCGCAGGACGCGCTCTCCATCCCCCGCGGCACGATCCGCGCGACCGTCCTGATCGAGACGATCGCCGCCGCCTTCGAGATGGACGAGATCCTTTACGAGCTGCGCGAGCACGCCGCGGGCCTGAACGCCGGCCGGTGGGACTACATCTTCAGCATCATCCGCAAGCTCCCGCACGGAACCGTGCTCCCGGACCGCGCCCAGATCACGATGACCGTCCCCTTCATGCGCGCCTACACTGAGCTTCTCGTCGCGACCTGCCACCGCCGCGGGGCCCATGCCATCGGCGGCATGGCGGCCTACATCCCGAGCCGCAAGGACCGGGAGGTCAACGAGCGGGCCCTCGCCAAGGTCCGCGAAGACAAAGAGCGCGAATCGCGAGACGGATTCGACGGCACCTGGGTCGCCCACCCCGACCTCGTCCCCGTCGCCAAGGAGATCTTCGACCGCGCGCTGGGCGACCGCCCCCACCAGAAGCACCGCCTGCGCGACGAGGTCGAAGCCTCCCCTGAAGACCTCCTGGACTTCCGGGTCGAAGGCGGAAAGGTCACCGAGGCGGGCGTCCGCACCAACATCGAGATCGCCCTCCTGTACCTCGATTCCTGGCTCCAGGGCCAGGGAGCCGTGGCCATCCACAACCTGATGGAAGACACCGCCACCGCCGAAATCTCCCGCGCCCAGCTCTGGCAATGGGTTCACAACGGCGCCACCTTGGATGACGGCCGGCCGGTCACGGCGGAGCTCTACCGCGAATACAGCCAGCAGGAGCTCGGAAGGCTCGGAGGAGCGGGGCAGGGGAGGCTCAAAGACGCGGCGCGCATTCTGGACGACCTCGTGCTGAGCCCGCGTTTCGTGCCGTTTTTGACGACGGAGGCGTACGAGGCGCTGGATTGACCTTCCTCTCGCGAAGTAAAAGAAACGTTTTCGGTCTATCTTGCTTTTGGAACGGCTGCGCGGCCCCGGAGACGCCCCACGTGGCGTCTCTACATTGGGGAGCAACGACCGTGGTGACGGAGAAGGCGCTCCCTTTCACAAACGGTTGTGAAAGGCTTTGACGC
>DATEIO010000546.1:0-11251 GCA_035278895.1 Thermoanaerobaculia bacterium
GCTCTTGCGGAGGTGCGCCGGGTGCTGAAGCCGGGAGGGCTCGCGATTCTCACCGTTCCGCACGCGAACTATCCGTTCTGGTGGGATCCGATCAACAAGACGCTCCAGACGCTCTTCGGCATCCACGCACGCCGGGGACCCCTCGCCGGGATCTGGGCCCGACACGTTCGTCTCTACACGCCGGAACGGCTGCAGGAGGTGGCGCGGGCGGCAGGGCTTGAAGTGGAAGAGACGCGGTCGTTCACCCATCGTTGCCTGCCGTTCGGCCACAACCTTCTGTACGGCCTGGGGAAACCGCTCCTCGAATCGGGCGTCCTGGGGAAGGGCCTCTCCGATGCGTTGGACCGTGGGAGCTTCGATCGCGAGACGCCAGGCCGCTTCCATCCCGTCAACCTGGGGCTCAAGGTTCTGAACCGGCTCGACCGCGGGAACCGGATGAACGAGCCACCAGGGCGGTCTACGGTGAATCTGTGCTTGAAGGCTCGAAAACCTTAGGCGAGTGCCAGGTCTCGATCCGGAGGTCAGGGATACGGCGGAAATGTTCCAGGTTGCCCGTGACAAGCGGAAGACCGCGAGCCAGTGCCGTCGCGGCAATGAGGATGTCAGCATCCTCGATCAACCTACCCGTTTTCTTCAGATGAGCGTAGATCTCGGCTGCCCTTGTGATGACGTCATCCGTCAGAGGCAGCACGGTGCTCATCCGGCAACTCACGTCGAACAGAGCGACCTGGCGGAAAGCGTCCTTCGCCCTGAGGCCGCGCAGGATCTCGTAGCGGGTGATGATCGAGAACTGAAAACGGTTATGAAGGTCGAGATACGCGTGCGCATTGCGCTGTACGCCTGGATCTCGGCCTTTGATGACTTCAGAGAGGGTATCGCTGTCGAGAACGGCTGGAGAGTCGATCATTCACTCTCTCGACGGAAGAAGTGACTCCGATCCAGCGCGATCGCCTCCACCTCCGCGATGTCGCTCTCGGACAGCCCCGAGTACACTTCGTGCCAAGCCGCCAACTGGGAGGACGCGTCCTCCTCTCCTCTCGCCCGCTCCACGTTGACCACGACCCGCTCATGCTCGTAGAGCCCTGGGTCGCGGAGCGGTTTCAGCACGCCATTCTCGTAAATTGCCTCGAAGATCAGCGACATCGCCGGCTCCTCCTCTTTCGTCTTCAGGATACCACAGGCTCGGCCGAGTTTCGAGCCTCCCCCCGGGCGGACGCCTGCGCATGCACCCGGAACAGCCGCTCGTATAGCGTCACCGTCTCCTCGATCGAAAACCGCCGCTCGATCTCCTCCACCGGCCGGACATACCGTTCCCGGTTGCGCAGAACCTCGACGATCCCTTCCCCCAGAGCGCGCCAGTCTCCGCGGGGGACAATGCGGCCCATGCCGGTCTCCTGGACGGGGACGCGGCCTCCGGGGGTGTCGGTCATCACTACGGGGGTGCCGCAGAGCATGGCCTCGACCTGCACGAGGGCGAAGCACTCGGTGTCGCTCGGCAGCGCCAGAACGTCGCAGGCGGCGTAGAAGCCGGCCATCTGCTCGGCGGACGGAACGATCCCCAGAAAGACGAGGTGGTCGCGGTAGCGGTCCACGAGATCCCGGTGCCGGGGCCAGTAGGACTCGTAGGGAATCTCATGCTGGCCTGCGAAGACGATCCGGGCGTTGGGGAAGCTCCGGAGGACGACTTCGAGCGAGCGGATGAGGAGGTCCGGCCGCTTCTCTTCCACGAAGCGCCCTGCGAAGCCGATGAGGGGGCCACCGTCCGGGGCCCAGCGGGCGCGGAGCTCGCGGACCCGCTCCGGGCTCGGCCGCGGCACTTCCACAAAAGGCGGGATGACCGCCACCCGGTCGAGGTACGGCGAGAGGTAGGTGGACGAGCGGGCGTAGTCCTCCGTATGAGAGACGAACGCCGCCGCGCCCCGCGCCATTCGCCGGTAGAGCGCGAGCATCACCCGGGTGATGAGCCGGTTGACGGGCCCCGCAGGGAGGACGAGGTCGCCGTGATGCGTGGAGACGATCCGCCGGCCGGTCCGCCGCGCGAGGTGGGCGATCAGGGCCGTCTCCGCCATCGGCGTATGGACGCTCACCACGTCATGCTCGCGCATCAGGCGGAGGACCTTCCAGGGGTAGCCCGGCATCACCATGCCCCGGCTGATGGACACGGGGAAGGGCCGGAGGCGGACCACATGGACGCCGTTCTCGACCGACTCGCCCACCGGGGTGTCCTTGGAGTGACGGGCGCAGACGACGGTGACCTGGTGCCCCCGGGCCGCCAGCCGCTCGGCCAGCCGCTGGACGTAGAGCGTGAGCCCCGTCCGGTGCGGCAGGTAGTAGAGCAGGCAGACGAGAATCCTGAGCTTGCCGGGGGTCGCTTCTTCGCTCATGGTGAAAGGCCGTACGGCGGGAGGACATCGCATGGTAGCATCCGCCCGAAACAGCGACAATCCGACCTCGTTGAGCGACTCTCCTCCATCTCCCTCGAGCCCCTGGGCCGTCCCCCTGCTGGCCGCGCTCCTCCTCGCGAGCTTCGCGATCCGGGTGTGGGATGCGTCGCCGGGGCTCAACTCGACGCGCTATTTCGACGAGCGCTTCGCGATGCGCAACGCCGTGGCGATCGTCAAGCACGGGGATTTCCAGCCGAGAAATGCGTATTACCTGAGCCTGTCGTATCTCCCCCAGGCTGCCGTGCTCGCGGCATCCCAGGGGCTCCACCGGCTGACGGGGATCGAGCGTCTCGCCGTGTTCGGGAAGGGCCCGAGCGGGGTGACTCCCACAGGATATCTGCTCTGCCGGGGGCTGAACGCCGCGTTCGGCACGCTCTGCCTGCTCCTGATTTTCCTCATTGGCCGGCGGCTGTACTCGCCGGGCGTGGGGCTCCTCGCGGCGGCAATCCTGGGGGCGTTCCCGAAGCACATCCTGGCTTCAGCCATCTTCAAGCCGGACATCCTGGTGGTGCTGCTCACGCTCCTCACCTTCTGGTGGGCGCTTGAGGCGGCGTTCCGGCCCCGGCTCTCCCGGTTCCTGCTGGCGGGCGTAGGGGTGGGCCTCGCGGTCTCGGCCAAGTACACGGGGATCGCGGCGGCAGTGCCGGTCACAGCGGCGGCGCTCTGGGAAGGGTGGCGCGACCGGCGGCGGTGGGGATGGCTCGTGCTCGCGGGAGCCGGGTCGGTCGCCACCTTCGTGGCGCTCAACCCGTATCTCGGAACGGTGCTCGCGTTCCTCTCCCGGACCGTCCACGGCTACGCGGCCAAGGGGGCGCAGGAGGAGAGCAACCATGGGGTGGTGTTCCTGCGCCAGATGGAGTTCCTGGCCGAGCACCACGGGTGGATCGTGGCGGTCTTGGCGGCTTTGGGCACGGCGGGTCTTCTCTGGCGGATCGCCCGCCCCGCGCCGGAGGACTCCCGGGAGCGGCGGCTCGGATCGGTGCTCGTGCTCTCAGTGCTCGTGGGCTACTCGGTGCTCCACGCGGCGGGGATGACGTTGTTCCGCTCCCAGAACTACCTGCCGGTCGTGCCTTTTTCGTCGCTCGCGGCAGCGTGGGCCCTGGTCGAGCTGTGGCGTGCGCTCGTGCGCAGGATTCCAGGGCTGCGGCCCGCGACCGTGGCCTTGGGCTTTCTGGTGGGTTACGCGCTCGTTCTCCGGCAGGGGATGGTGGTCTATCCCCGGGCCGTGCCCACGAACCAGGAGCTCGCGGCGGAGATCCTGATGGCCCACCTGGCGCCTCTCGATCTGCGCACGGTCGCATTCGAGGGGGAGCGCGGCGATCTCCCCCTCTTTACGCCGGCAGGACGGCCGAGAATGGTCTCGGGCAGGCTCGACTGGCTGGGGCCCGCCTTTCTCGATCTGACCGATGCCGAAGTCTTCCCCGCCACCCGGATCGGGGAGGAGGAGGTCTACGGCCGCCAAGCCGGGGAGCTGCGAATTCTCCAGATCGATCTCTTGAGACCCTTTGCGAGCCGGGGAGAGGCCGTGGCCGTGCGTCTCCACCCCTGGACGCTCGAACGCGCCTTCCCTTCCGCTCCGGTCCGCCGCCCTCTCCCCCCGGAGCTCCAGCCGGGGGACGTGGTCTCTATCGCCCTCTGGGTCCCCCGGAAGGGGCCGGGCCTCGGGGAGCTCGCGGTCGGGGATCTCCGGCTCCCCCTGACCCGCACGGCAGAGCGCGGGAAGATGGCGCGGCTCCTCACCCCGCGTTTTCTCCTGCCGAAGGGGGCGGACCGGATCGGTGTGCCGGCGGGGACGGTCGTCCGGCGGTGGCGGGTGGAGGTGTTCCGGTGGAAGCCGGCTACCGGCGCCGCCGCGGCGCTGCGTAGCCCAGGGACCGCAGCTCGGCTTCGTCCTCCGCGGTGAGCGTGGGCAGGGCCACGCCCTTCACCTGCGAGGGGAGGACCTCGCTGCCGTTGGCGGCGATCCAGGAAGCCTTGAGGTGGCGGGCCATCTGCCGGAGGCGGCTCGGATCGTCCACCGGCTCGCTCCCGCCCTTCTCCGTCCAGCGCCAGAGGGTGAGCGTCGGCTGCCGGTCCGCGGGGCCGGTCAACGGATAGGTGCGGTCGAAGCGCTCGGCGATCCGCTTGAAGATGGCGTCGGCCGGCTCGGAAAGGGGCGGCTGGGCCTTGCCGCCCAGGGCTTCGAGCTGCGCGTTCCAGTACTCGGGCTCGGGCGGGGAGAAATGGTTCTCCCAGAGGAGCTGGTAGCCGCCGTCCACGAGGGAGAAGCGGTTGACGCCGTCGGCCTGGTAGAGCTCGGAAAGGGCGCCGTGGGCGGAGTCTTCGAACAGGCTGGGCGCCACGCCGTCCACGAGCTGGCCCCCGGCGGCCTCGACCAGGGTCGCCCAGAGGCGGGGCGTCGCCACGGTCTTTCCAGGAGCGATCGCGAGCTTCCGGCCGAAGCCCTTGGGCAGCTTGATCGCGAGAGGCACCTCGACGAGCACGCGGCCGAGGTTCCCGCCATGGGTGATCTGGCCGTGCTCCTTGAACTCCTCGCCGTGGTCCGAGGTGACGACGACGAGAGCGTCGTCCCACTGGCCGCTCTTCTTGAGCGCCTGGAACATGCGGCCGAGAAGCTCGTCCGCCCAGGCCGCGTTCAGGGCGTACATGGCCCGGAACTCCCTCTCCTTCTCCGGCGGAAGAGGCACGGCAGGGTCGAAGTAGGGCTGAAGGTCGAGGATGCGGGTCTTCTGCGGCAGGTTGGGCGGCGCGTCTTTGAGACGGGGCAGGAGCTGGTCGCGCTTGATGTACGGTGCATGCGGCGGGAGGATGTGGATCCAGACGAACTCCCGGCCGCCCTGGAGCTTCATCAGGTACTCCTGGGCCCGTCCCCCCTCTTTCAAGTACTGGAAAAGGTCGAACCCCTGCGCGTACCCATACTGCTTCTGGAGCCAGTGGTTCGAGCGGAAGGCGGCGGTGTGATAGCCGGCGCTTTTGAGGGCCTCGGGGAGCGTCGTGAGCTCGTCCGCGAGGACGATCCGGTCGCCGCTCCAGTTCGAGGTGCGCCAGGGCTGGAAGCCGGTCCACAGGGCGGCCATGGCGGGCACGGTCCAGCTCGAGGCGGAGACCGCGCGGCCGGACCAGTCGGCCTGCCGGGCGAAACGGTTGAAGGCCGGGGTGAGTCCGGGAGCTCCTCCCAGGGGGGCGATCATGTCGGCCCGCAGGGCATCGATCGTGATCAGCACGATCGGTCCCTGATGAGCGGGCTTCTTCGCCTCCTCTCCGTCCCGGCAGCCGGCCAGAAGGGCGCCTGCGAAGAGGAACAGGAACAGCGTCGGGCGAAGAAGAGATCGGATCACGGCGGGGGGTTCTCAGCGGTCGGCGCGTAGCATACCATTCCGTCTTCCGACTCCGGATTCCCGGATTTAGTAGGATAGGACCCGTGAAGAGAACGTTTGCCCGCGCGCTCGCGGTATTCGCCTGCCTCCTGTTGGCCCCCGCTCTCCGCTCCCAGACGGAGCCGCTCCAGGCTTCGCGGGAGGGGCGGCGCTGGGTGCTCACCGCCGTCTCGGGCTCCGCTTCGGTCGAGACGCCCGCCGGCCGCTCGCTCGCCGTGCCCCTCCCGAAGCGGGCCCAGGTCACCTCGCTCGTCGCCCTGGAAGGCGGCTGGGCCGCGGCCGGGAGCTTCGAGGACGGGGACGGGGTCCGCAAGCTCTTCGTGATCCGGGGAACCGGCGCCGGCTCGCGGGCGCTCTCCGTGCCTCCGGGGCAGAAGGACGAGCGCTACGGCCCGGTCCTGCTCGCCGCGGGCGGTGAGCTCGCCGGCCTCGCCTGGCTCGAAGGAGACGGCCCGCGGACCCTGGCGGTCCGGGTGTCGGCCTGGAACGAAGGCCGGTGGGAAGCCCCCGTGGCCGTGTCCCGGCCCGGTCCGGGGAGCCAGCTCGCGCTCACGGGCGCGGTTCTCACGGACGGTTCGTGGCTCCTCGCCTGGAGCGCCTACGACGGGCAGGACGACGAGATCGTCTGGAGCCGGCGCACGCCGGACGGCACCTGGTCCAAATCCCAGCGCGCCTCGGTGGACAACGGCGTGCCCGACATCACCCCGGCTCTCACCGCCGCGGGCGACGGCGCCCTCCTCTCCTGGAGCCGTTTCGCGCCGGAGGGGTACAGCCTTCTCCTTTCCCGCTTCTCGGGCGGCACGTGGCGCGACGAGCGCACGGTGGCCCCGGCGGGCTCGCTCTATCCGAAGTTCCTGGACGACGCGGGCCACCCTGCGCTCGTGTACCTCTCCGCGGCCCGTCCCCGCTCGTGGTCGGTGATGGAGCTCGATGCCACCGGCCGTGAGCTCGGCCGCGCGGCGGTGCCCTCGTCTCTCGATCGGCCCGTGGTCGGCTTCGACGCGGGAGAGGTCCGCATGCGCTGGCCCGCTCAGGAAACCGCCGCTCCCCTGGAAAGAAAAACACCGTGATCCGCCGGAAGATCTGCTTCGCGCTGCCGCTCCTCCTGGTTGCAGCCGCTTCGGCGGCCTCGGCCCAGACGAACTACCTCGCCTTCGGCGACAGCGTCACCGAGGGGATTGGGGACGACTCCTCGCGCCCGCCGGAAGAGCGCGGCTACGCGTTCCGCCTGGAGCAGCTCCTCGTGCAGGCCGGACAGCCCGCCGACGTCGAGAACCACGGCCATGGAGGAGAGAAGACTCCCGAGGGGCTCACCCGGCTCGACATCGTCCTCGACGAGAACCCGGGAGGCGACGTGCTCCTCCTGATGGAGGGGACGAACGACATCTCGCAAGGGATCTCGCTCGAAACGACCATCGACAACCTGAGAGCCATGGCCAACAAAGCGGAGCGGCAGGGCCTGCAGGTGATCCAGGCGACGGTGATCCCGCGCATTCCCGAGGCGGACTTGGATCCGAACAATCTGCTCAACCAGCAGTTGAACGGGCTGATCCGCAACCAGGCCGGCGTTCAGGGCCGCGACCTGGCCGACCCCTTCGAGGTGTTCAGCCAGCAGTCGAACCTGTTCGAGCGCTTCTACGCGCCCCCGGCTGGCGATCCCGTGGGACATCCCAACGCCGCGGGATACGACCTGATTGCCCGGGTGTTCTTCGACGTCATCACCGGAGTGGACAGCGTGCCGCCGGTCCACGGCGTGATCCGCCCGGTCAACGGCGCCCGGGGCGTGCAGCCCGCGACCGCGATCGACGTGGACGTGTGGGATTTCGGCCGCGGAATCGACCTGTCGACGACGACTCTCGCCCTCCTGGTCAACGGGCAGGTGGTGCCCGCCACGGTCACAGGGGATTCGAAGAAGGTCAAGCTCTTCTACCAGCCCCCGCAGCCGCTCAGCGGCTCGGTGACGGTGGGCCTGCGCGCCCGCGACCTCGCCACCCCGCCCAACACGGTCGACCGGCAGATCGCCCGCTTCCGCACGGCCGGGACGGCTCTTCTGGACGGCGACCTGAACGAGGACGGCCGGGTGGACGGCACGGACCTCATCTCCTTCGCCCGCCGCTTCGGCGCCAGCCGGGGGGAGCGCCGCTACGACCGGAGCGCCGACTTCAACGGCGACGGCCGGATCGACGGGCAGGATCTGGCGGCTCTGGCCGCAAACTTCGGCCGCTCCAGCTTCTAGTAGCCCAGCGCTTCGAGCCGCGCCCGGTACTCCTCGTCGCTCGAGTGGGAGCGGGAGGCGAACGCGCTCTCCGGAATCCGCCGCGGGCCGAAGCCGGGCACGGTCCGCCGCGGATGGGCCGCGAGATACGCGGGATCGAACAGGGCCTCGGGGACCGTACCCCGCATGTCGGCCGCGATCGGCAATCCCCCCAGATAGAGAGCGAGAGGAGCGACGTCGTAGATCGAGGCGTCCGGCAGGTGGCGGCCCCGGTGGACGCCCGGCCCTTTCGCGAGGAAGATGCCGTTGATCCGGTGGTTGCCCGAGTAGTTCTCGTAGGTGCCGCCCCGCTCCTCCGCTCCGCCGAAGATCCCTTCGAGCTCGGTCCAGGCGCCGCCGCCGTGGTCGGACACTACGAGGACGGTGGTGTCCGGTCCGGCGAGAGCCAGGATGCGGCCGAGGAGGCGGTCGGCGTCCTCATAGACCTTGGGAATCGTCTCCCCGAACCGGCGCACCTCCTCCGGGTCCACGTTCGAGAACACCTTCGGCTCGTAGTACTTCCAGAACAGGTGCTGCACCGTGTCGGTGCTGCGGAAGTAGAAGGCGGAGAGGACCGGCTCCTTCTCCCCCCGGGCTGCAGCCTCGGAGACGGCCCGCTCGGCCACGCTGGCGTAGTAGTGGTCGCGCACGAGATCGTCCGCGAGCTGCTTCAGCCGCAGGCTCATGCGGTAGGCCGGGTCTCCGGGCTTGTGCTTCTTCTCATAGTCGGGATCGAAAGGCTCGCCCACGACCTGCATCGTGGCTTCGCGAAAGGCGAGGAGGTCCAGCCGGCGCCGGATCTTCTCGAAGAGCTGGAAGCGGTAGTTTCCCGTTCTGTAGCGGGTCACGTAGCGCGCGTCGAACTCGACGCCCAGCTTCTGCACAGCGAGCTCCGGGTAGTGGAAGTAGAGGGGCGGCGCCACCCCGTCTCCCCAGGCCTCGGGCCAGGAGGAAGCCGGATCGTCGGCCAGGTGGGCGCGGTCGCTCACCAGCTCTCCGCCCTTCAGGTCGAAGGCCGGCCAGGTGTCCACGAAGCCGATCACGCGGCTGGTCTGGCCGTTCTGGTCGTAGATCTCCCACAGCCGGCTCCGCTGGCCGCTCGTCGAGAGCACCGGAAACTCCTCGACCCAGGGGGTCAAGAGCGAGCGCACGACGGGCAGGCGGAGCGGCAGCCGGAACGGCAGGTTCCCCTCCATGCCCGGCACGTGGGAGAAGAAGAAGTCCCACACCCCGTGCTCCACGGGCGAGTGGCCGGTCACGATCGTCTCCCAGACGACCGGAGTCCGCATGCCCGTGCTGGCGCTGTTCGAGAACGGCTGGTTGACCGCGACCTCGGAGCGGAGATTGCCCCAGGAGCCCTCTTTCATCAGCCGCTCGAAGTTGGGGAGCTTCCCCTGCCGGAGGAGCGGCTCCATGACGCTCCAGTTGGCGCCGTCGAAGCCGATCAGGAAAACCTTCGAGGTGGAGAGCGGCTGGGCCGCAAGGGCCGGTGAAGGGCTCTCGGTGCGCGCAGCCACGGCCGCCACAGGGGGGAGAAGAAAAAACAGGACGGCCAGGACGGAAAGGACGAGCGCGGACGGAACCCGCTCGCGGCGGGCGAGGAGCCAGGCGACGGCGAGGGAAAGGGCGAGACAGACAGCGACACCCAGGGCGTCGCCGGGATTTCCCAGCCAGAACGGACGGGTCGCCACGATGAAGAGCGGAACCGAGACCGCAACGAGCAGCAGGAACGTATCGATTCCGAAGGCGAGCCGGCCGGCCGCGCTCCCCCGCCGCAGCAAGACACCCAGGAGCCCCACCAGGAGGTTCAGGACGAGAAAGCCCAGAACGGCTCCCAGGGTCAGATAGAGCCCGAAGACCAGGGCATCCGGGAACGAGCGTACGGCTCCCATCCCCAGGATCAGACCGAGTTGGGCGAGGCTGGCGGAGAGAGCGCCGAAGAAGAGCGCTGAAAGCAGCAACGGCCGGAAACGCATGAATCGATTCACCTCAGGAGCTGCCGGAGCTGCTCCAGATCGCGGATGGCGAGCGTCCGCATCACGTACAGATGGAACGCCGCCAGGAGGTTGGACGTCAAGATCCAGGCCGCGAGCCACCGGCGTCCCTTCCCCCCCGCCTCCATCCCCTTCGCGATCAGCGGGATCACCGCCGGGAACACGAGGAAGAAGAGCCGGGGGCTGTGGACGAAGGGAAGGAAGGATACCAGGAAGGACAACGCGTAGAGGACATACGTCCTCCGCAGCCGCCCCTCCCGCCGCCATCCTTCGGGGACGAAAAACCATCCCCAATGGAAACAGAAGAGCGCGGCCGTGAGGAGATAGACGAGCCCCTGGTGGCGCGGCGAGCCGAAGCGGGTGAAGTCCTCCACCCCGAGCCCCAGGGCAAGATACCAGGCGAGCGGCAGAAGCCCCGCCACGAGCCCGCAGACGATGGCGTGGAGCCACCGCCGCTCGAAAAGCCACGCACAACCCACGAAGAGGGCAAGGGTGAGAAGCGTCGGCTTCACCAGGATCGCCAGGGCCACGACCACGCCGAGGAGGACGGCGCGGGAGAGCGGTCCGTCCTTCCACCGCAGGAAGAGGAACACGGTGAGGACCGCGAAGAAGAACGCCCCGGTGTCGAGCATCACCGGCAGCCCCCACTCGATCATGGGCATCGCCGTCGTGAAGAGTGCCGCCGCGAGGAATCCGGCCATCTCGTAGAGGAGGAGCGTCGTTCCGATCCAGAGGAGGACGTTGATCGCGAGGAACCCGGCCTCGATCCCCACGAACCGCCCGAGGACGGACGCGAGCCCCGGCACCACCGGATTGAACAGGCGGTAGCGCATCAGGGGGACGTCCGCCTCGGCGATCGGATATCCCGCGAAGTTCGCAGACACGAGGAGGTAGCCCGTGCTGTCCTCCCCGTAGACGGCCGACCAGCCGTTGATCCGGGAGAGGGTGTTCAGGAGGACGGCGGAGACGGCGATCTGGACAAGGGTCAGGACGACGAGGATCGCGCGGTGGCGGGCGGTCATGGAGCAACCACCTCGACCTGCGCCCGGTAGACCTTGCCGCCGTTCTTGTCCGCAAACCAGGCGATCTGCTCGAACACGGGGTCGAGCACGAGCGTGTACGTGCCCGGCGCGGGCGGGGCCTCGACCGTCTGCCGCGCGTTCACGCTCTCCCCGGGCGGCA
>DATEIO010000547.1:0-6398 GCA_035278895.1 Thermoanaerobaculia bacterium
GAAGCTGTACTCGACCTGCCCGAAGGCCGCCTGCTGGTCCGAGCTCTGCTTCGCGGCCATCAGGGTCTGCACGCCCGCGTTGTTGGCGGTGTCGACGTCCTGCTCGTGGTAGGCGAGGCCGCCCACGAGGAAGCCCTTGCCATTGGCGAAGCCGGTGTTGCCCTGGATCTCGCCGTGGAGGTTCGAGGAGTCCTCGAAGAGGAGGGCGCCGGAGGACAGGGCCACCTGCTCTTCGGCCTTGCGCGTGTCGTAGTAGGCGAGGGCGTTCCAGTGCAGGGTGTTGAAGTTCACCCGGCTCCACGGGCGCTTGACGTCGGTCACCTGGACGCGGCCGATGCCGGTCAGGAAGGTCGGGCCTTCGAGGTTGGCCGTGCCGCCCTCGATCGTGAGCGCTCGGTTGCCGAAGTACTTGTCGATGCGCAGGCCGCCGAAGCCGATCTTGGCCTCGTCGAGCTCCAGGCCGCGCGCCTCGCGGCGGATGCAGTTCGTCTGGGCCGCGGAGGTGCAGAACGACGAGTACTCGACCTGCGTGTTGCGCGAGCGGGTGAAGTCGTCGCTTCTCTGGTAGCCGGCCACGAGCTTGCCGTACCACTCGTTGCCGAAGTCCCAGGCCCAGCGGAAGTCGGCGCGCTGGGTCGACAGCTCGCCGCCGGTGACGCGGACCTTGCCTCCCTCGCTCCCCTTGGGCGAGCGGGTGGTCATGTTCAAGACGCCGCTGAAGGCGTTGGCGCCGTAGAGCGCCGAGCCGGGGCCGCGGACCAGCTCGACCGTGGCGAGCTCATCCATGGGGAAGGAGAGCGCAGCCCACTCCTGGGAGCCCAGGAACGGCACCGCCGGGTCGCGGCCGTCGACCAGGGTAAGCACGCGGCGGTTCAGCGAGCTGTTGAAGCCGCGGGTGTTGAAGTTGAAGTCGTAGAGACCGCTCTGGGTGAAGTCCACGCCGGGCGTGAACTCGATGAGCTTGGGAACCTGTCCCGTGGCGGCTTCCCGCTCGATCTCGGCCTCGGGGACCACGGTGACCGCCGCGGGCGCCTCGGTGACCCGCTCGGCTCTCCGCGACACCGAGTAGACGGTGATCGACTCGGCGAACGAGACGTCCCAGTCCACCTTCTTGTCCACCTGGGCGGTCCCGCCCGCCGCCACCTGGACCCCGGCCTCCTCGGCCGTCCGGTCGACCAGGGTGAAGCTCAGGTCGTACGTCCCGACCGGGATGTCGGTGAGGACGAACGATCCGTCGTCCTGGGTCAGCACCGACCGGTCCAGCTCGTCGATCCGGACCGAGACGCCGCCGATGGCGGTGCCGTCCGGCCGGGTCACCTTGCCTTCGATCCGCCCGCTCTCCTGGGCAGATGCCAGCCCGGCTCCCAGGAGGAGCAGGGACAGGGCGATACCACAGATCCGCAGCTTGCCACGCATGTGAAACCTCCACAGGTTCGAAGGCGTGGGGCGGAGGCCGCACGCCAGGGGAAGTCGTGCAGAAAAACGCGAAAAGTTGCGGTCCGTTATACAGGGCCGGGCGAGGAAAAGTCAATCGTAGCGCAACTTTCGCGGGCGTCCATGGTACCTTGATCTCATTGAGGAGCCTGCTTTGTGAGACCTTCCGCGAACCTCTCGATCCTCGACGCCCCGCCCACCCAGCGTCCCGCCTGGAGCCGGACGTTGCTTTTACCCGGGCCTCTCCCACCCCTTTCGCACTTCGGAGTGACGCTCCTGAGGCACGCCGTGGGTACGGGACTGCGCTACTCCCTCTACCACCTGGGGCTCCCGGTCCCCGAAGCCCCGCCGGTCAAGATCATCCGCCTGCGGCTCTACCTGGACGCCCGGGAGCTGCGCTCGCTCCTGACCCCCGTGCCGGGGGGGCCGGACGTGGTCGCGGCGCTCCTGGAGCCCGGCGGCGCGGGCAACCGGCCGGCCGAGGCGCGCGCGCTGGCCGCCGCCCTGTCGTTTCACCGGGTGCGCCTCCTCCCCTTCCGGCCTCCGTCGGGCAATCCTCCCGCGTTGCGGGGGAACGAGGCCCCCGAGGACCTCTGGCGCCGCTTCCGCGCCGACCTGACCCGGCTCCTGCCGCGCGTCAACGACGCTCTGCTCGCCGAGCTGATCTCCTCGCTCGACCGCCGGGCGCTGCGAGCCGGGGGCGAAGAGGTGCCGCCGGTCCTCTCCCGCGGGGCCTGGAACCTGCGCACCAAGGGGAGGGCCAACCTGCGCCGCTTCGGCCTGCCCGATCCGATCGCCCCCTGCTGGGACGAGGCCCGCGAGCTCTGCGAAGGGGCCCGCCACGCGCTCTCCCCCCACCCGCTGCCCGGCCACGACCGCTTCCGAGGCCGTTTCCGCGAAGCCTGGCGCGCCGCCCTCACGCATCTCTCGCCGACCTACCGCGCTCTCGCCCGGAGCGCCGCGGACCGGGGATTCCTCTCCGACCCTGAGGACGCCTTCCTCCTGCCGCTGGACACCGCCGAAGACCTGGCCGCCGCCCACAAGCCCTCCTGGATCGAGAGCGCCGTGCGCTCCAACCGCGCTGAATACGAGAGCCTCCGCAAGGCCGCCGAGCCTCTGGATCTTCTCTCCGAAAAGCAGGAGATGTCCCCGGTCACAGGCGAGCGGCCGGAGTGGGCCTGGGGGCCGCTGCTCCCCTTGCCGTAGAATCGGTCTTTCGAGACCGCCGCCCATGATCCGCCGCCTTGCCATCTGGGGGCGCTACCTGCGCGCCCGACCCCTCCTCCGGAGGGTCCTCCTCGGCATCTTCGCGGTGCTCGCCGTAGGATTGGGCCTTCTCACCTGGCTCCTCTTCCCCTACCTGCGGACCTTTGGAGACATCGGCGACGGCCCGGAGAACCAGCCGTCCCGGCTCTACGGCGCGCCCGAGATCCTGTGGACCGGCCAGCCCATGAAGGCCTCGCGCCTGACCCGGACCCTCGAAGCCCTGGGCTACCGCGAAGCCTCTGGCGACGCCACCCCCGCGGGCCGCTACCGGACCGGAGACGGCCGCGTGGCCGTCCGCCTCCGCCGGCGGATGACCTCTGTGGGGCCAGCCGCCGGGCAGACCCTCCTCGTCCGCCTGGACGACGGCAAGGTCGCCGACCTCCGCCTGGACGGCCAGCCGGTCGACCACGCCGAGCTCGAAGCGCCCGTGCTCGCCACCTGGTACGAGGGGGAGTCGCGCGAGAAATGGCCGGTGGACGTCAAAGACCTCCCCGAGCACGTGGTCCAGGCCATCCTCGCCGCCGAGGATTCCTCCTTCTACTGGCACCCCGGCGTCTCCCCCACCGGCATCGCCCGCGCCGCGCTCATCAATCTGCAGCGCGGCGAGGTCGCCCAGGGCGGTAGCACCCTGACCCAGCAGCTGGTGAAGAACGTCTTCCTGACCCACGAGCGGAGCTTCTTCCGGAAGATCCGGGAGGCTGTGATCGCGCTCGCCGTCGAGGCCCAGCACAGCAAGCGGAGCATCCTCCAGGGATACTTGAACGGCATCTACCTGGGCGGCGGCCACGGCGTGCAGTACTACGGGATCGGCGCCGCATCCCGCGCCTACTTCGGCAAGGACGCGACCGAGCTCACCCTCGAAGAGGCCGCCCTGATCGCCGGCATGATCAAGGCGCCGGCCGCCTATTCGCCCCTCGCTTCCCCGGAAAAGGCCCGCGAGCGGCGCGACGAGGTGCTCCGCCGCATGGCCGAGCTCGAGTGGATCGACGCGGCCCGCCTGGAGCAGGCCCTGGCCGTTCCGGTCGAGACCTCGCCGCTGCGCCTGGGTGTGCGCCGCGCGCCCTACTTCGGAGACGCCATGGCGACCGAAGCCCGCGAGCGCTTCGGCGTCAAGCGCCTGGGCAACCGCGGCCACCACCTCTTCGCGACGCTCCGCCTGGACGATCAGGAGATCGCCGAAGAGGCCGTGGGCGAGGTCCTGGAAGGGCTCGACCGCCGCGGCCGCCGCGACGCCGATCCCCTGGAGGCGGCCCTCGTCTCCGTGGACCCGCAGACGGGCTCCATCCTCGCCTACGTGGGAGGCCGGGACTACGGAAAGAGCGAGTTCGACCGCGTCTCCCAGGCGAGCCGCCAGGCCGGCAGCTCCTTCAAGCCCATCATCCTCGTGACGGCGCTCGAAACCGGCAAGGCCTCGCCGGCCACCCGGCTCGAAGACAAGCCGCTCACCTTGAAAAGCGGCATGCGGAGCTGGACCCCGAAGAATTCCGACGGTGCCTTCCGCGGCCGCCTGACCGCCCGCACCGCCATGGAGCAGAGCCGGAACGTCCCGCTCGTCCGGCTCGCCATGGAGGTGGGGATCGACAAGATCGCGGCCACCGCCAAGCGCATGGGCGTCGAAAGCCCGCTCGAAGCGGTCCCCTCCCTCGCCCTGGGCTCGGCCGGCGTCACCCCGCGCGAAATGGCGGCCGTCTACGCGACGCTTGCGAGCGGCGGCCTCCGTCCCGTCGTCCACGGCCTCGACCGCGTGGTGGACGCGGAAGGCCGGCCCGTCCAGCCCTTGAAGCCCACCGAGCCCGAGCGGGTGCTCACCCCCCAGGTGGCCTACGTCACGACCGAGGTCCTGGAAGGCGTCGTCCACAGCGGGACCGCCCGCGGCGTCCTGCGCTACGGCATCTCGGGCCCGCTCGCCGGCAAGACCGGAACCACCAACGAAGCGCGCGACAGCTGGTTCGCCGGCTACCGCCCCGACCGCGTCACCGTGGTCTGGGTGGGGCAGGACAACCCCAAGGCCACCAACCTCTCCGGCTCCCGCGCCGCCATCCCTATCTGGGGCCGCTTCATGAAAGAGGCCCTCCCCGAGCTCAAAAACCGGGACTTCCCCGAGCCCCCCGAGATCGAGCACGCCACCATCTGCCGCGACAGCGGCCTCCTGGCGCTCCCCGGCTGCCCGAGAAGGCTCCGCGAATCCTTCCTGCCCGGCCAGAAGCCCACGGAGAATTGCGACCTGGAGCACCTCCCCCCGATCGAGCAGAGCCAGAAGGATTTCGGAGCCCGGCTGGGGGGGTGGCTCAAGCGGAAGCTGGAGCGGATTCTCGGGGAGGAGAAGAACTAGGCAGCAGGACTTTCACGGACGAACACGGGCTGACACGGACAGAAAAGCGACCGCCCTCTGTCCGTGAAAGGCCCGTGTTCGTCCGTGTCAGTCCTCACGGGCAGCTCGCCAGAGCGTCCGTGTCCTGAATCGGCTGGAACGGCGTTCCCGGCGGGTTGGTGTAGGTTTTCGAAATCCCCTTGGCCGTGTCGGTCACCGTCATCCGCACCTGCACATTGGTTAGCCCGCCCGCGAACACCCAGTAGCGGTTGTTCACGCCGCAGGCGTTCAGCACCTTGACCACCGTCTCCACGTTCGAGGCGTTGAAGAACCAGAGATAGCCCGTCTCGTCCGTGAGCTTCACGGCCTGGGCCTGCCCTTGCTGGGTTCCGGTGGCGTAGCTCGCCTCGACCTTGAAGCGGCCGTTGTTGAGGCAGAGGGTCGTGGCCTCCGGGGTACAGCCCGGGCTGCTCGCCGCCGGGGTGAGCCACTGCGAAATCGAGGACCAGGTCACGGAGAGAGCGCCGTCCACGGTGTAGTTGCTGGAATCGCACCCCTCCCCCGTGGCGGCCGAGGGCCCACAGGCGCCGAGGAGCTGGCCCACGACCCGGCCGTCCGGGCGGACGACCGGCGCGCCCGAGCTGCCCGGGAAGACCGCGCCCTGCGCCCGCACGCTGTAGAGGAAGCTCGGCCGCGGGGTTCCCTGGCACGTGGGACCGGTCGGGGCCACGGTCGCCGTTGAAAACCCTTGAGAGATCCCGAAGGGATGGGACAGCCGGGAGAGCACCGTCCCGCCCGCCACGGTCTCATTGGTCGAGCCCAGGAGCGCGCGCCCGGCCGGGAGGCTCGACAGCCGCACGAACGAGAAATCCGTCGCGGCACTGGAGGCGAGCTGCGTTGCGCCGACCGTGCGCGGCAGCGACGAGAGGCTCGGCATGGTGCCCAGGCAGCTCGGCGCAATGAAATCGAAAAAGGCCTCCAGCGTCGAGGCCGAGGCTTGAGTGTTGAAGCAGTGGTTCGCCGTCAGCAGATAGGGGATGAACGTCGAATCGTCCGTATCGTTCATCAAGGCGCCGGTGCAGATGAACCCGTCCCCGTCCTCGACGTACTGCAGATGGGCGACCGCCTTCTTATAGGTATCCATCGTCGCGAGCGCGGTGGAAGTCTGGCACGCGGCGTCCAGAGCGCAACTGAAATCGACCTTGTTGCCGCCGAACCCCAGGACCGGCGCTCCCTCGGAGTCGAGCTCGAACATCTCGAGCACCCGGTCGACCGTAAAGCCCCGGCCGCCCAGATCCTTCTCCGGCAGGCGGACCTCCAGGCGGATCGCGGAGCCGCCCACGCTCGGCGTCCAGATCTCGCGGCCATAGGTCACCGCGCCGGCCTC
>DATEIO010000548.1:0-9340 GCA_035278895.1 Thermoanaerobaculia bacterium
TGTAGGGGCGGCCCTGCGTGGCCGCCCTGCTTGCTTCGCCTTTCCTCCACAACTCCTCGCTTTCCCCCACCCAAGGCGGCCACGCAGGGCCGCCCCTACAAGGGAAATCCTCTTTACGGGATCACCACCACGACCAGCGTCAGGTCGTCTTCGAAGCCGGCGCTCCGGCCCGTCCAGCGCTCGACCCCTTCGATCAGATTTCCCGCGATCGCCTCGGCGGACGATCCGGAGGGCTCCGCGAAAAGCTGCTGGAGGCCGGCGTCGCCGAGTTGCTCGCCCGCGGGGCTCGCCGCCTCGGGAATGCCGTCGGTAAAGAGGAGGAGGCGGTCTCCGGGCCGGTGAAGAACAGGAGGACGCCGACCGGCTCCGCCCCCTCGGGCCAGCGGAGAAGGCCGGCAGCCCGCATATTTTCGAGGATGGCGAACGCGGCGAGGATCAGGAAGCTCCCGCAGGGCGGCGAGGATCTCCGGAGGGAAGGGAGACGATGGATTCATCCGGAGGATGATACGGCTGCCGGAGGACGGGAGTTGCGGGCCAGGGTCCAGAGAAGCCCCAGCCCCGCGAGGCCGGCGCCGGCCAGCGCGAGCAGGCCGCGGTGGGTGGTGGCCCAGAGCTGCGGGCTCCGCGAGGTGGCCCGGTCGTCGAAATCGCCGTGCGCGCCGGGATCACCGGGGAGGGGCTCCCAGAGATTGTGGGCGCGGTGCGGGTCGTCCAGCCCGTCGTACTGCTGCGACTCGTAGCCGTTCTTCGCGAGATAGCGGTCGGCGTAGCCGGGGGCGATCTTGTTGCCCACGATCGCCTTGACCGTAGGCCAGCCCACCCACACCTCGCGGCGGTCATGGTGCGCGGCCCAGACGATGGCTTTGGCGGCCACCTCGGGCTGGAAGATGGGCGGCACGGGCTGGGGCTTCCGGGGCAGGCGGCTTTTCACCCAGCCGAACTGCGGTGTGTTGATCGCCGGCATCTGGACCATGGTGAGACGGACATTCGAGCCGTCGTGGATCAGCTCGCTCCACAGCGAGTCGCAGAACCCCTGGATCGCGTGCTTGGCCGCGCAGTAGGCGGACTGGAGGGGGATGCCCCGGTAGGCGAGGGCCGACCCGACCTGCACGATCGTGCCCCGGTCGCGCGGCAGCATGCGGCGCAGGGCCGCGAGTGTGCCGTAGACGTACCCGAGGTAGGTCACCTCCGTGACCCGCCGGTACTCCTCGGCCGTCATCTCCCGCGCAGGAGAGAAGACCGACACCATGGCGTTGTTGATCCAGACGTCGATCGGTCCGAGCTTCTTTTCGACCTCCGCCGCCGCGAGCTCCACCTGATCGGCGTCGGCCACGTCCAGAGGCAAAACCAGGGCCTTCCCGCCCAGCTCTTCCACCTCCTGCTGCGCGGCAAGGAGCCCCTCCCGTCCCCGGGCGATCAGCCCGATCGAGGCTCCGCGCTCCGCGAACGCGCGAACCGTGGCGCGGCCGACTCCGGCGGACGCTCCGGTGATGACGACGACTTCGGATGGACGCGGTCCAGGCATGCACGGCACCTCCCGTGCAGAACGACAGCACGATCGGTGCCGGGCAGAGAGCTTCCGATCAGGAAGGGCGCGGCATGCCCAGGCGTTCGAGCATCTTCTGATTGAGAGATGGCTGGCCGATCGAGGGCACGTAGAGCGTCGAAGCCACCGAAATCTTCGCCTGGGAGAGCCCGGCCAGGGGCACGGGCTGGATGATCGGCGCGAGGACGGGAAGCTGCGGCGCCTGATACACGGTCACCTGGTGATCGGCAGGGTAGTGCTCCAGAAGGAATTCCTCCAGGATTTCCACCCCCTCCTGGCTCCACAGGCTGTTGCGACTGTACGAGGTCACGCCGACCGCGCCGATCTGCCAGAGGATCAGTGAGGTATGAACGTCGAAGCGGACGTTCCTGGTGAGAAAATAGCTCGCTTCGAAGCTCTGGCAGCCATACTGGGCAGGATCGATCCCGAGATCCGCGATCAGACAGTCTTCGGCCGAGATCCCGGGGAGCATCTGGGCGACGTGGCCCTCGCGGCGCGCCTGGCGGATGGCAGCGTGCGACGGAGTGACGAACACGCCCGGATGGCCATAGAAAGCGGCGCAGACGTTCAATCCCTGGCGGACCGGAGCGAGCATCCGCTCCGCCATCTCGGCGTAGGACTGATGCCGGGATTTTCCTTCCGCATAGCAATCATGGAGCGATTCGGCCGTGGGGTTCAGCTCCTTGAGCCAGGCCCACGCGACCGGATCGCTCACCATGTGGAACAGTTTCTCGGCGCGCTCGATACAGACGATCGCCTCCGGCGTGGTCTGGCCGGCCGCGAGAAATCCCGTTCCGACGACCCAGAGAGATCCCGGTTTCATCAGCTCAGAACGAGCACGAGGACCGGAGGTTCTTCTTCTTCCGCCGTTTCGGTCGCCAGATATTGCCGGATCAGGGTCGGATCGCCTCCACCGAGCACCGCTTTCGCCTCTTCATCGCTGATTCCCGCGCTTTCGAGCACGGCTCGGGGATTTCTCTGGAACGCTTCCCGCTGCAGCGGATCTTTCGAAAGGTCAACAAGAAACCGGATCGCATTCTTGCGCATCATCGCCTCCTAAGATTGAACATGAAAAATCCTTGTACTCACGGAAAAGCAGCCTTCTGCCGCCGTTCCGCGCTTCCCGCGGCTTCGCTCTACAATATAAGGTGTCACGCGACTCGGAATTCGAGCCGCTCGAATCGGTTTTTTTCTGACATGGCTCATCTTCGGCTCTGCGGTCACGGCGACGAAATTACTTCGAGCAGCACCGGCTGGTCGCGGTCCAGGTAGGTCTGCCCGGGTACATTCGTCCCCGTGGCCCGGTAGTTCCGGTCCGTAGTGGCTCCCCAAAATTCACAAAGGAAGAGAGCGATCATGATACCACCGAATGCGCGCAGCACAACAGGGGAAAAGGAAAAATCCTGAAGATTCTGGCTCCACCCCTGATTCCGGTGGATCAGCCGCCCGGCGATCCAGACGAGCCCGGTGGCGGTCCAGGTGAGCTGGAACGGGAGCACGAGGAGGCCCAGGCGGGCGTAGCCGAAGAAGAGCCCGGTCGTGATCAGACCCGCGGCGGTCAACAGAAGAACGAGGACGGCCCAGCGCCGCGGCGCTCCGGAAATCGCGAGGCCATAGAGCAGGCCGAGCACCGTGAAGGGAAGAGAAAGCGCAAGAGCGGCGGGAGAATCCGGCAGAAATACGTCCACGGGCCAACGGGTGCCCGTCAAGCCGGCGGGCACGTTCCATTGCGTCCAGCCGAGCTTCCACGCGGAAAAGAAAAGAGCCCATTTGCGCAGCACGAGCCGGAAGAAATCTCCCGGATTTTCGAAAATCCATTCCCGGGCGATGCGATCTCCGTGCAGGATGAATTCCAGATGCTCCCGGTCCGTGAGGTCGAGCACCGGCGAGTGGGCGCGCGAGGCGAGGAAATCCCGCGAAAAGGTGCCGTTCGCTCCGGGGTTGTTCGCGAGCGCGAAATTGAGCGGTCCATAGATCGTGAGCGGTACGAACGTGGGGAGGGGCTCGGCGAGCTGTCCGGCCAGGCGTTCGTTCATCTCTGAAAGTCGAATCGCATTTCTCACCGTCCACGGCGCCACCGCAAGAATCCATCCCGCGGCCACGAGGGCCCAGGGGCGCAGGCCGGCGAATCCCTCCTCCCGGCGGCGGCGCAGCCATCCAAGGAGGCCTGTGCCCACCAGGATTCCCGCGATCAGCACGCCTTCCGCCCGGGTGAGCGCGAGAGCTCCGAGGAGAATGCCGAGCGCGAGCGCGGATTTCCATCCACCCGGCGTGGCTCCTGGCGCGGAGAGCGGGTGATCCAGCCTGCGGCTCCAGACGAGAAGAGAAAGGAAGAGGAGCGCGAGGTACGTCCCCTCGGTCAGCGGAGCCACGGCAAGAACGTAAAGGCCAAAGTGATAAAGGGCGAGGAACGAGGCGGCGAGTGCGATCGTGCGGCCCAGGTAAGGTTTGGCGAGAAGATAGAGAAGCCCGACCGGCAGGCTGCCGAGGAGGGCCGTCACCACCTTGACCGCAAAGTACGGCACGCGGTCTTCGACGGCGTCGGCGCCCACGAGCGTGTGGATGCCCGCGAGGAGCCAGGCGAAGCCGGGAGGGTGGAACGGGATGCCGTTGTCGTAAAGCCGTCCGGCCAGAAGCGAGCGGGCGTAGCGGTAGAAGGTCTCCGAATCCCCTTCATAGAAGATGGTATAGGGCCAACTCCAGTCGCGGTTCGAGCGCAGGAAGAAGATCCGGTGGAGCCAGGCCAGAAAGGTGAGGCCCAGCGCCCATTTCCAGTCCGCGCGGGAGGAGGTTCCGCGAGGGGCCTGCCCTGCCTTTTTTTCCTGCCGAAAAACCTCGCGCCGTGCCTTCCGGTCGCTCCGGGTTCTGCTCATGGTGTCTCGCTCGGATGAAGGAGGATAGCAAAGAGAGGGCCGGACGCGAGGTCCGGCCCGAAGAGATACGAACGAAAAGAGCCCCGGTTACTGCGTGCAGGCCGGGCGGCTCCCACAGGCGATGCCGTGGGCGTTGAAGGCGTCCCAGATCCGGCAGCCGTTCGGCGTGCCGTTTGCCAGGTTGCCGTCGTCGTCGTCCACCGAGAGGTAGACCGTGTACCAGTTGGTCGCGCCGCAGCCGTTCACCGTGGCCGCCGGGTTGCACTTGCCGCCCGAGGCGACCTGATAGGCGCTCTTGCTGGGGGTCAGGCTCTTGTACCAGATCTGATCCATCGCCGCCCAGCCGGCGGTCGTGCCGTAGCGGGCGACGAGCTTCTGGGCGAGGTCCCAGTTGGCGCTCGAGGCGATGTAGCTCTCGCAGTGCCCCTCGTAGCCCATCGGGCCCTGGTAGGCGCCGATGAAGATGAACTGGTAGTACGGGCAGGAGAAGCGGTCGCAGTTGATGCCGTTGTTGTCCGCCACGGTGCTCGGCTTGGCGATCGTCTTCGGGCCGCCTTCGGCGAACGCGGCCATGTCGCGCACGCCCGTGCAGGTGCCGCAGTTGGCGCAGGGCACGCCGGGCTGGAAGTTGGTGCCGATGCAGGAGTCCTTGGTCTCCAGGAAGGCGAAGGTGTCGCCCACGGCTTCGCCGGTGCCCTTGTCGCTCGCGGCGCCGCCGGCGTTGGTGTCCATGCCGTGGCCCCACTCGTGGAGGAACACCGCCGCGAGCTCGCCCGTGTTCGAGCAGCCGCCGCCCGAGCGGTAGAAGTTGACCGTGCTGCCGTTCCAGAAGGCGTTGCAGGTCTGGTTGATGTTCATGTTGGCGGTGAGCGTGCCGTTCAACCAGGTGTTGGTGGTGAGGAACGAGGCGGCTTTCCGGTTGATGTTCGTCAGGTGGTAGTAGCCGGTGCGGGCCGAGTGGGTGTTGCCCGCGCCGCCCGAACCCGGCGTGGTGCAGTCGGTGCCGCCGCTCGTGCCGAAGTTGATGTTGCCGGTCGAGCTGTCGGCCTTGGAGATCGCTCCGCAGTTGTCGACCATGTTGATGTAGCGGCCGTTCAGCGTCACGGTCGCGGTGCCGCCCGAATAGTCATAATTGCCGGAGGTATTGGTGATCTTGGTGGTGCCGTTCACAACGTTGGCGAAGGGGAAGGGGACCACCACTTCCGTGTCCAGGTTGCTCTTGGGGTAGATGCCGCCCGAGATCTGCGCGGTCACGTAGGCGTTCTGGTCGACAAGCTGCAGCACCTTGCCGGTCCGGGCGTCCACCAGGGCCTGGTAGGTGACGTCGTCGCCCGCGCGGCGGAACGCGACCTCCCAGACGAGCAGGTGGCGGTAGCCGTGGCCGCGCACGCCGGTGAACCGCTCGGCCGGCCGCTCGCCCACGTTCAACGCGGGCACGATCTTGAGCCGTCCGGGCTGGGGGATTTCGGAGAGCTCTTCGGCGGAGAAGCCGGTCGCCTGGAGCACGGCCGCCAAAGCGGCCACGCCGTCGAGCCGCGGCGTGGTGTTGATCCGCACCGGCGCGAGCTTCTCGGCCCCGAACTGGATCAGGTTGCCGTGGTTGACGCGGAAGAAGGCGTTCGCCCCCTCGACCGGAATCCCGTCCTGATACTGCTGGAGCTCGACGAGCCAGATCTGCTGGTCCTGGCCCACGTTGACCGTGGCCTCGGGGTTCAGGCGCAGGTCGAGCCCGTCCACGTCCAGCACCTCGGGGAAGTCGGCCAGGAATCCGCGGACCGCCGTCTCCACGTCCTTCACCGTGGCAGGCCCCGCCGCCTTGAGCTTGTTGCCCCGGCCGGGGATGAGCGGAATGCCCGCGCCTTCGACCAGATTGGGGCGGTTGCCCCGGTCATCCCAGCGGACCTCCCACTGGTCGGAGTGGATCGCGAACAGGCGCTGCAGGCCAGGGATCTCGGCGGCCTCGCGGGCGCCGCGGCCGTGGATCGTGAGCGAAGGGCCCACCTCCAGATCCGGAACGGAAAACTGGCGGGGGAGGCCTGGGGCCCCCTGGGGCGGCTCAATGGCGAGCGCCAACGCCGGAACGAGGAGAACCGCGGCCAGCGGCAAGGCGAGGGACAGACGGCGGAGACGGGTGGAACGGTTTCTCACAGCTCTCTCCTTCTGACAGGTCGGTTGGTGGTCCAACTGCCAACGGAAGACTGCTTCCACCAAGACTGGTACATCCCAAGCCTCGCAAGGGACATGCCGGTGCCGTCATCGAGGGAAGAAGGGGAGAACGGGGTCATCCACTGACCCGAAAAGCATCTTAGGGGATGGTCAAAAATTGATCCCCGGGTCCGGGGCGGACCCGGGGGGAGTCCCTACGAGATCACCACCCCCGACAGATCCTCCGTGGCCTCCGGGGCTTTCATGTCGAGCCCCTTCAGGGTCTCGTCGAGAATCGTGGCGATCACGAGGTTCCGGTACCACTTCTTGTCGGCCGGCACCACGTACCAGGGGGCGTGCTTCGTGCTGGTCCGGGAGAGCGCCTCCTCATAGGCCTTCGTGTAGTCGTCCCAGCGCTCGCGGTCGAGGAGGTCGCCCTTGCGGAACTTCCAGCGCTTGGTGGGATCGTCGATCCGAGCCTCCAGGCGCTCCTTCTGCTCTTCCTTGCTGATGTGGAGGAAGAACTTGAGGATCGTCGTTCCGGTCTCGGCGAGCAGCCGCTCGAAGTCGTTGATCTGGTCGTAGCGCTGGCGCCAGACCGCTTCCGGTGCCAGGTTCTGGACGCGGACCACGAGGACGTCCTCGTAGTGGCTGCGGTTGAAGATCACCATCTCCCCGCGGCCCGGCACTTTCGGGTGGACGCGCCAGAGGAAGTCGTGATCGAGCTCTTCGGGGGTCGGAGCCTTGAACGAGGCTACCCGGACGCCGGTTGGGTTGACCCCTTCGAAGACGTGGCGGATGGTGCCGTCCTTGCCGCTCGTGTCCATACCCTGGAGAACGATGAGCACCTTGTGCCGGTGCTCGGCCCAGAGCAGCTCCTGCATCTCCTCCAGCCGGGCGCTGAGCTTCGGAAAGACCTTCTCGGCCTCCTTCTTCCCTCCCTTGAACCCCTTCGTCGAACCCGGATCGATCTTCGCGAGGTCCACCTGGCTGCCCGGCTCCACCCGATAGCGCTTCATGTCGGTCCCTCCAGTCGTTCGAGATTGGAACGTACCATAAGGCCGGCGCGGAATCCCCCGAGGGGGCCGCCCTGTTGTTCCCCACGGAGTCGAAAGGAGGGACTTTCCGATGAATTCAGGCATTGTTCAGACCTGCCCGTCCTGCGGCAAGAAGAACCGGGTGCTGTACTCCAGGCTGGGTGGGCCGGCGCGCTGCGGCTCGTGCCAGGCAGCGCTGCCGCCGCCGTCCGAGCCGGTCGCGGTGGATCGCGGGGACGAGCTCTCCGGGCTGCTCTCCGAGTCCGCGCTGCCCGTTCTGGTGGATTTCTGGGCGCCGTGGTGCGGGCCCTGCCGCATGGTCGCGCCCGAGATCGAGAAGGTCGCGCAGAGAAACGCCGGTCGGCTCCTGGTCGTCAAGGTGAACACGGACGTGGACCCGTCCGTGGGGGCCACCCACCGCATCGGCTCCATTCCGACCATGGCGGTGTTCCAGGGAGGCCGCGAGGCCGCCCGGACGAGCGGGGCCCGTCCGGCGGCGGCCATCGAGGGGTGGGTTCAGCAGGCGCTGGGCGTGGCGGTGTGAGGGCCTACTTCTTGTTCTGATACTGCTGGAGCGTCTTCTCGCTCTCGAAGTAGAGCACGCTGCCGTCCGTCTGGGCCACGATGACAGCCGTGGCCTTGTCGACCTTCTTGCCGGTCACGGGGTCGACTCCGGTCCGTGCGTCGGCATCCTTGGCCAGGCGCTCTTTGCACATCTCGCAGCAGCCGTAGTAGGTCTTGCCGCCCACCTGGACCGGGATCTGGTCCTTCTCGAAGACCTGGTTGTTCACCATGCAGACCTTCTTGGCCTCGACCCGCTTCAGGACGGGGCTCGTCTCCCCGGCGTGGGCCACGGAGACCAGGCCGGCCACCAGCAGGACGAAGGCACAAAGGACGGCCAGGGTGAAGGAATTTTTCCGAACGGGCATAATCTCGTCTCCTTTCAACGTTTCGAAGGGTGCTGACCGGGTTTTGAAGAAGACCCGCGACAGACGGCCCTTAAACTGGTATCCTCTTTGCTCCTTTGTTTGAGGACCGGTTATCCGGCTGCCGGGCTGACATCCCGGGTAACAGCACTGGAGCGCCCATCATTTCACCACAGGGGAGATTCGAGTGAGCGAAGCGATCGTCCATAGGCCCCGTCTGAACGTTCTCAATACCGTCTTCCTCCTGGGCACCCTGCTGGTCGCCCTGATCAGCACCCCCTGGTACCTCGTGAAAGTGGGCCTTGGCTGGCCGGAGACCGTGACATTCTTTGTCATCTGGCTCTTCGTCGGATTGTCAGTCACCGCCGGCTACCACCGGCTCTTTGCGCACAAGACCTACCAGGCTTCCTGGCCGGTGCGCCTGTTTCTCCTGGTGTTCGGCGCCGGCGCCCTGGAGAACTCGGTCCTGAACTGGGCCGCGGACCACCGGGTTCACCACGCGCACGTGGACCACGACCGCGATCCCTACAACATCACCAAGGGCTTCTGGTGGGCCCACATCGGCTGGATCTTCTTCGAAGCTCCGGAGGAGATCCCCAAGAGCGTGGTGCGCGACCTCTCCGAAGATCCGCTCGTGGTCTGGCAGGACCGGTACTACAAGTACATCGGGCTCTTCGTGGCCCTGGGGATCCCCCTGATCGTCGGCCTCCTGACCGGCCGCGTGCTCGGCTGCCTTCTGATCGGCGGCGTGCTCCGCATCGTGGTGAGCCACCACGGGACCTTCTTCATCAACAGCCTCTGCCACATGATCGG
>DATEIO010000549.1:0-6515 GCA_035278895.1 Thermoanaerobaculia bacterium
CCGGCCGCGGGCTCCCCAGACCCGCCGGACGGTGTCAGGGGAAAGACATGGAGCAGGCACTGCCAGGGGGTTGGGATCGGACGGAGCTGCCAGTCCGCCTGAGGCTCGCCTTCAGGTCCAAGAAGACAGGGAGCGAGGCCCACCGCATCGGGCAGCGCCGCGAATCCTTCGAGAAGACGATCCAGCGCTCCTTCTTCGGGGACCACGTCCGGATTCAGAATCAGGACGATTTCCCCTCTCGCCTCCGCAACTCCAGCGTTGGCGCCTCCGGCAAACCCCAGGTTCCGCCCCGGAGAGATCACGCGGGCTCCGGAGGGCAGAGGCGAGGACGAGGCGTTGTCCACCACCAGCAGCTCGAAGCGCGGGTCCCGCGGCCAGGCAGCGACCAGCTCGGCCAGAAGCTCCTCGTTGCGCCAGTGGACGACCACGCCGGAGAGGATCGGGAGAGGGCTCACGCGCGTGAGGTTATCAGCAGCCGGAACGCCCGCCCCCACCCGGCCAGGATGCCGGCGGTCCGGTCGCCGTGCCTCAGGTCGAGGAGATCCCGCAGGATCAGGATCGGAAGGCGCGGCCAGAAGCCCCAACCCAGGAAGCGAGCCACAGCGAGATACCGGTTCCCATAGATCAGCCGCCAGCGCTCGCGGCTCAACGTGCGACCCGTCACCGAGCCGGCGTGCCGGGCGCGGGCCGCGGGCACGAGGAGAGCACGGAAGTCCGCGGCGCGCAGGCGGCCGGCGAGCTCCACGTCTTCGTAATAAGAGATCAGGCGCGAATCTAAAACCTCGTCCCCGAAGGAAACGGCAAGGAGGGCTTCCCGGCGGAAGAGCGCCGCGGTCGCCGAGACGCCGAAAATC
This sequence comes from Thermoanaerobaculia bacterium, assembly GCA_035278895.1. Lineage (GTDB taxonomy): Bacteria > Acidobacteriota > Thermoanaerobaculia > Multivoradales > UBA5704 > DATARR01. The sequence continues at coordinate 855 of DATEIO010000549.1, forward strand.
TCCTGCACCCCCGGCGTGGGGGGCGGCGCCGTCTCGCCATGGCCGATCTGCACCGCCTGCCACCAGCGGTTCCAGGCGATGCCGCAGCCGTCCGCCCGCTCCGGATCGTCCATCAGCAGGTTCACCCCCTGAGCCGCCGCCGCCTCGGGGTCCTGCTCCAGCGCCGCCCGCAGCCTTTCGAGCCACCCGGGCTCCACGATCGCGTCGTCGTTCACCATCGCAATCAGCGCCCCGGACGACTCCGCGATCCCCAGATTCGTCCCCGCCGCAAACCCGAGGTTTCGCCCCGGCCGGACGACCCGAATTCCCTCTGGCAGATCGGCCGGCGTCTCCCCCTGGTCCACGACCACGATCTCGATCGCGCCTTCGCGCCGGAGCGCTTCGAGGCATTGAAGAAGCCAGGGGCTCCTCCCCAGGGTAGGGACAATCGCGCTTACATCCACTCCAGCTCCAGGCGATCCAGGATCACGCCGTTGAGCTGCCCCGGAGGCGCGGGGCCGTGGGCCTCGAGGACCAGCGGCTCGCCGTCCCTCCACTCGACGGGGCCGAGCACGACCGTCTCCCACACGCGCTGCCGCTCCGGCCGCCAGAGAGCGATTCGCCGGTCCCCCTCGCAGACCTCCAGGGTGAACGGCGCCGGCTGGTTGCGGATGAATTCGGCCTCCAGCTTGATCCGCACCCGTTTTCCACCCGGGGACACCGGCACCTTCAGCTTCTCGGAGACCCGGAGCACCCAGCCGCCCCGGTAGCGCGTCCGCTCGACCACCCAGATTTCGGGGTGGGGATGCCCGCCGCTCTTCCACACGTGGGGATCTTCGAGCTCCACCACCCGCGTGGGCAGCCGGGCCGCGGCCCCGGGGAGGACCGCCACAAGGATCAGAAGCGCGGCGATCCCTGCGAGCCCCGCCGCAGTCTCCGGGCGGCGGCGGGCCGGCAGCCACCAAAAGAGCGACACGAGAAGGATCGACACCGGCGGCCAGATCCAGGTGGCCGCCCGCGGGCGCGCCGAGCTGGGGAAGAGCCTTGTCAGATCGGTACCCAGCCGCTCGCTCAGGCGGTCCAGCGCGTAGGTCCGGCCATCCGCGAAGTTGTACGTCCAGCCCGGTACAGTCACCCAGAGGATCGTCAAGACCAGCGTGACCGCCGCGAGCGCCGCGAGCAGAGCCCGCGCCCCCGGCCGGTCCCGCTTTGCGAGGAGCGGCACCAGGGCGAGCCCCAGAAGCGGGAGAGCGATCAGCGCGTAGCGGAAGGGGGGAGACCATCCGCCATACCACTCGATGCGCGGCGCCACGATGACGAGGTACGGAAACGTCAGCCAGACCAGGTGGACGAGAAGGCGGCTCCTGCGGATCCCGAGAAGAAGGGCCGCCGGCAGCAACAGCATCCAGACCGGCGCCGACCCGAAGAGCCCGAAGGCCGAGTCCCAGAAGAAGCCCAGCCCTCCCTTCGCATAGTCGAGGAGCGTGTAGTGCTGGGGATCGACCTCTTGCCAGGTGTGGATTTTGAGCGGATTCGAGTAGAGCGCCTGGTTGTAGAGCAGGATGCCCGCCGCCACGCCCGCGAGCAGCAGGCCGAGGATCAGGATCGGCCGGCGGGGTCTCCCGGCGTACCACCATCCCATGGCGAGGAGAGGCCCGGAGATCAGGACGAACCGGATTTTGACGAGCGGCAGAAGGAGCACGGGCAGACCGATCGCCAGCCACTCCTTCCACCCCCAACGCCGCCCGTCCAGGTGCAGGATGCGGTCGAGAGCGATCGCGAGGAGAAGGGCGGCTGGCACCTCGACCCAGACCTGATACGAGTAGAGGAGGAGCGGCGGCGTGAACGCCACGAGCGCCCAGGCCGCGAGCGTCTCCCCCGGATGCTCGGGGAAGTAGCGGCAGCCGAGCCGCAGCGTGATCCACGCGAGCGCCGCAGCCATCGCCGCCATGGTGGCGAGCGCTCCCAGCTTTCCACCCACGAGATAGGCCGGCACCAGCGCCATGGGGAGAAGCTCGTTGTGGCGCGAGAACTTCTCGCCGTGGGGGCCGACCGGATCGCCGGGCTGTGGCTCGATCGCGCGGTCCATGAAGTGCCGCCAGTCGGCCGCGGCGTAGTTGTTGGTCAAGTCCGCGTCGAAGTCGTACGCCAGGCTGTGGGTGACGAGAAGATAGTAGGGCTCGTCGCCATCCGGCTGGCGGTGCCGGGCCGACCACGGCAGGATCGCGAGATAGGCCGCGAACGGCAGCAGGAAGAAGAAGACCGCGGGCCGCGAAGGGAGCCGCTCGCCCAGCAGCGGCCGGAACGCCAAGACCTGCCGGACCAAGCGGTGGGCGAGCACCAGCAGGAACCCGGCAGCGATCACCTCCTCGGACCGGGCGAGACCGAGATGGGGACGGGCGAGGGCGAGCAAGACGAGGAATCCCACCGCGGCGAGCTCTCCGGCCGTGCCGCGCGGCGAGAGCCGGTCTCCTCCCCGGAGCGCGGTCCAGCGGCCGATCTCCCCGAACAGCACGAGGAAGACCGGCAGGAACACGAGGGTGTCCCGCAGGGGGCCGCCTTCCGGGAGCGGCAGCCGCAGAGCGAGAAGCGTCGAGGCCCCGAGCGCCACCAGGGTCTCGACGGCGATCGCGATCCACGGCTTCGTCCTCACTGCCGCACCTCCAACTGGTGCAGGGCGAAGACGACCTCCGGCGGCAGGCCCGGGGCCCGCTCGATCCGCAGGCGGGCGAACCGCTCCGGCCGCGGGAGGGCCCACCGGCTGCGGTAGCGCTGGGCAAAGAAGTCGCCCGCCACCCACGACACCCAGGGGCTCGGAGCCCGGCTGCCGGTCCTGGCCACGTCCGGCCGCCGCGCCGCCCACTCGCCGGTGTCGTCCCCGGCGTGGAGAGTCCAGGCGCTTCCGCCGTCCGGATTCTGGAGGTGCAGGATCGCCACCGGCGTGCCCGGGGCGAGCGAGGCCCCATTGCCGAGGCTCGATTCGACGACCACGCTCTCCACCTTCTCTGGGTCGAGCACCGTTTCCCAGACCGGTTTTCCGGCATCCAGCACTACCGGCATCTCGGGAGAGAGGAGCGGCGTGCCGGCCGGAGGCAGCGCGGTTCCCAGGACCAGGAGGAGCACCGCGCCCGCGAGCCCCGCCGAGGCCCGGGACGAAAGCCGGAGCCCGGCGCTCGCGGCCGCGAGGATCAGGACCACGGCCACGATCCCCGCCGCGAGGGCCCAGCCGGGAGGCAAGCCCAGGAGGGAGAGGACCTCCGCGAGAGGCTCTTCGCGAAGCCACGGATAGGAGGCGAAGAGCGCCGTGCCTCCCAGGAGGGCACTGGTCCAAACCCGTTGCGGCACGGTCGCCGGGCCGTCCGGGCGCAGCGCGAGCGCTGCGAGCCCGAGCGGGGCCGCGAGCACGGCCCGGTCCGGAATCAGGGGAACGGTCGCCGCCATCAGCACGGCCGTGGCAAGGTTTTCGATCCGGTCCCGCGCGGGCAGGACCGCCGCCGGCACAAGCAAGAAGAGCCAGGCGAGTTGGTGCAGGCCCTCGAGCGTTCCTTCATCCCCCCAGGGAACCCAGAGGAGAGCCGCGGCCACCGGCACGGCGAGCCCCAGTGCCAACCGGGGCCGCCAGAGCGCCAGACCGCACACCGCCGCCGCGAGCCCCGGCCCCGGCTCCCACGCGACAGCTACGAGGAACGGGACGACCGCCGCCACCCGGACCCACCGGTTCGCGTCCCGCCGGCCGAGCAGCTCACCCGCCGCGAGGACGACCATCCCCAGAGTCGAAGCCACGTCCCATCCGGGCGCGACCGCCACCGCCGTGGCGGCTGCGATCAACGGGAGCGTCCCGTGCCGCTCCGAAAGCACCGTCACCGCCGCCGCTCCCGCCAGGGGGAGAACGAGAAGAGCCACCAGCGTCCGGACATCGGGCTGCGGGTGGAAAAGAAGCTCCCCTCGCAGGAGGAACTGCACCCCGAAAGCGAGGGGGATCGTGACGCCGAGGGGAAGAATCGTTTCGTGTAGGGGCGGGTCTGTGACCCGCCCCTCTTTCCGGAGCGGTATTGCCCTTACCGGGCGGGTCAAAGACCCGCCCCTACACGAAGCCAGGGAGCCGAGAGCCCGTCCCGCTGCCACAGCCAGCATTGCCGCGAGGAGCAGCCCCATCGCCGCTCCCCGTCCGGATCCCTGTGGAAGAGCCCAGACCACGGCCGTCGCGAGCGTCGCCCCGAGCCCCAGCTCCACGGCCGGAGCGGGAGCGAGCGCGGCCACCGCCAGGAGCACCGCCGTAGCGAGCACCGCGAGATACCCGCTCTCCGCGGCCCCGGCCGGGTCCACCTCCAGAGACGCGTAGGCCGCCATCGCCGCCAGCGCGGCAAGGGGAACCAGAAACCGGAGCAGCGCGCTCCGGAGCGAAGGGCGGTCGGGTCGGGCGTTCACACGGAGCCTTTTGGATCTCTGACGAGGCGTTCCGCCGGGACGGCGGTTGGATGTTATCGCTTCTCGCAGCAGGTCGCTGTCTTTTCTACGGAGGCCGGCCCTTCGGCGTCGCGGGCCTCCCCTTCCCCCGCGAGGCGAGATAGACTCCCCCGTCATGCTTTCCCGAGACCTCCTCCGCGAAGACCCCGAAAAGGTGCGCCAGGGCCTGGCGAGCCGCAACACCGACCCTGCCCTCCTGGAAGGCTGGCTCCGGCTGGACACCGAGCGCCGCGCCGCCCTGGTCGAGGTCGAAGACCTGAAGCGCCAGAGAAACGAGGCGAGCCGTGCCATTGGCGAGGTCAAGAAGCGCGGCGGCGACGCCTCCGCCGAGATCGCGGCCGTCGGCCAGCTCAAAGGGAGGATCGAGGAGCTGGAGGGCCGGCTCGCGCAGATCGACCAGGAGCTGCTGGACATCGAATACAGCTTCCCGAACCTCCCCCACCCGAGCGTGCCGCAAGGGAGAGACGAGAGCGCCAACCGGGTCGAGCGCGTGGTGGGCGAGCCCCGGACCTTCGATTTCGAGCCCAAGGCCCACTGGGACCTGGGACCGGCCCTGGGCATCCTCGACTTCGAGCGCGGCGCCAAGATCACGGGCGCCCGCTTCACCGTCTATGCCGGAGCCGGCGCCCGGCTGGAGCGGGCCCTCATCTCCTTCATGCTGGACCTCCACACCCAGTCCCACGGGTACACCGAGATCCTGCCGCCGTTCATGGTCAACCGGGAGACGCTGATCGGCACGGGGCAGCTCCCCAAGTTCGAGCAGGACCTCTTCCATCTGGAAGGCCATCCCTACTACCTGATCCCCACGGCGGAGGTCCCGGTCACCAACCTCCACCGCGACGAGATCCTGGACGAGGCCCGCCTCCCGCTCCGCTACACGGCCTACACCCCGTGCTTTCGGAGCGAGGCCGGCTCCTACGGCAAGGACGTGCGGGGCCTGATCCGCCAGCACCAGTTCAACAAGGTCGAGCTCGTGCAGATCACGGCTCCCGAGACGAGCTACGACGCTCTGGAAGAGCTGACTGGCAACGCCGAGCGGGTCCTCCAACTCCTGGAGCTGCCCTACCGGGTGATGAGCCTCGCCACCGGCGACCTGGGCTTCGGCTCGGCCAAGACCTACGACCTCGAAGTCTGGCTCCCGGGCCAGCAGGCGTACCGGGAGATCTCCTCCTGCAGCAACTGCGAGGACTTCCAGGCCCGCCGCATGAACCTCCG
>DATEIO010000550.1:0-6518 GCA_035278895.1 Thermoanaerobaculia bacterium
CGGTGGAAAACAGAACGTGCGCACAGCGCACCCTACAGAAACAAGCCTCCCCTCTCTCCCAGGGAAGGGGATTGGCGTGGTGGGAGAGAGGGGTCGGGGGAGTGTGAGGGCCGGGGCGGGGGACGGCTCGCTAATCCCCGCTCTCCAGAACCTCGCGGATCTTCGCCGCCAGCTCCCTTCCGCTGAAGGGCTTCTTCAAGAGCGGCGTGTTCTCGCTCATCAGGTTCGGGCGCTCAGCGACTCCCGCGGGGTAGCCGGTGGCGTAGAGGACCTTCATCTCCGGGCGCTTGAAGGAGAGGCGCTCGGCGAGCTCGACGCCGTCCATGCCCTGCATCAGGAGGTCCGTCACCATGAGGTGGATCGGGCCGGGGTGGCCCTGACTCACCCGGATCGCCTCGTCGCCGTCCGCGGCTTCGAGGACCTTGTAGCCGTGGCCTTCCAGAATTTGCACGAGCGGTTTCCGAATGTTCTCCTCGTCCTCCACCACCAGGAGGGTCTGCCAGTTCCCCTCCTCCTCGGCCAGCGCGGCCTCTCCGCTGGCGTCGGCGCTCGGCAGGTAGATGAAGAACCGCGAGCCCCGGCCCGGCTCGCTGTCGGCCAGGATATGGCCGCCGCTCTGGTTGACGATGCCATAGGCAGTCGAAAGGCCGAGGCCCGTGATCTCGCCTCCCTTGGTGGTGAAGAAGGGCTCGAAGGCGTGCCGGCGTACATCCTCCTGCATGCCGGGGCCCGTGTCGGCAACCTTGAGGACGACGTAGCGCCCGGGTTGCGACCGCAGCGGGTGGGCGTGGCCACCGGCCTGGACGTCCGCGTTCTGGGTTTCGAGGGTCAGCCGGCCGCCCTCGGGCATGGCATCCCGGGCGTTCGAGGCCAGGTTCAGGAGGACCTGCTCGAACTGCTCGGCGTCGACGCTCACCCGGTCGAGATCCGGGTGGAGCTCGAGCTTCAGCTCGATGTCGTCTCCCAGGAAGCGCCGCAGCCTCTCCTCCATCCCGGTGAGGACGTGGTTGAGCTGCACGATCTTGGGGTGGAGGACCTGCCGGCCGCTGAAGGCCAGGAGCTGCCGGGCCAGGGCCGCGCCCCGCTCGCCGACCTTCTCGATCTCCCGCAGGTGCTTGCGCGCCGGGTCGTCCACCGGCAGGCGGGTCAGGGCCAGCTCGGTCTCGAAGGCCATCGCCGTCAGCAGGTTGTTGAAGACGTGCGCGATGCCTCCGGCCAGGCGGCCCATGGCGTCCATATTCTGTGCCTGCCCCGCGAGCTCCTCCCCGGACCGGAACAGGCGACGGGTTTCCGCTGCCTTGGCGTCCTCGCGCGGCAGGTCCTCGACAGCTCTGACCAGACCCGTGTTCTGAGCGTGTGTTCGCATAGGGATCTCTTTCGTCTCCAGGTGGAGCGTTTCCCGGGGCGGCCCCCGAATGGCTCCTCTCGGGCGGAGATCTATGCAGGTTTTGGTCCAGGTCTACGGACCGCCGAGGTCAGAACATCCCGAGCTGGAGCCGGGCCGCCTCCGACATCATGGAGGGGTTCCAGGCCGGATCCCAGACCAGCTCGACCTCGGCCGAGGAGACCCCGGGGACGCTCTGCACCTTGGTCTGGACCTCGATGGGAAGCGAGCCCGCCACCGGGCAGCCGGGGGCTGTCAGGGTCATCTTGACGTGGACGTGCCCGTTCTCCTGGAGGTCGACGTCGTAGATCAGGCCCAGCTCGTAGATGTTGACCGGGATCTCCGGATCGAAGACGGTTTTGAGCGCTTCGACGATCCCGTTCTCGACGTCCGCCGGGTCGGCCGTCACGGCCGCCTGCGCCTCGGGAGTTTCCTGGTTCAGCTCCTCCGCCATGGGATGGTCCTCCTACTCGGTCGAGACCGGACGGTCCCGCTCTTCGAGAGCGGCTTGCAAGGTATGCCAGGCGAGGGTAGCGCACTTGACCCGCATCGGGTACTCGCGCACGCCGCCCAGGGCCGCGAGCTTGCCGACGTCCGCGCCCGCGTCCCCTTTCGTCACCAGCTCGTGGAAATCCTGGAACAGCGCGCGCGCCTCTTCCACCCGCTTGCCCTTGAGCGCCTCGGTCATCAGCGAGGCCGAGGCCGTGGAGATGGCACAGCCCGCGCCCTCGAAGGCGATGTCCGCGATCCGGTCACCGTCCATTTTCAGAAATACGGTCACCCGGTCACCGCAGAGAGGATTGTGCCCCTCGGCCTGACGGTCGGCGCCAGCCATCACCCCGAAGTTCCGGGGGCGCTTGTTGTGGTCGAGGATGACCTCCTGGTAGAGGTCGCGCAGATCGGTCATCAGGAGAAGAGCTCCACCGCCCGGAGGACGCCGGCCGCCAGGGCCTCGGCTTCCGCGAGCGTGTTGTAGAGGCCGAACGAGGCGCGGGTGGTGGCCGGCACGCCGAAGCGCTGCATGACCGGCTGCGCGCAGTGGTGCCCGGCGCGCACCGCGATCCCCTCGCGGTCCAGGATGGTCCCCAGGTCGTGGGGATGGATGCCGGCCACGGCGAACGAGAGCACGGCCGCCTTGTGGGGCGCCGTGCCCACGATCCGCACGCCGGGAATCTCGGAGAGCCGCTCGGTCGCCCGGGTGAGAAGCTCGCCCTCCCACGCGGCGATCGCGGGGAGCCCGATCCCGTTGACGTATTCGAGCGCCGCCCCGAGGCCGATCGCGGCCTCGATCGCGGGGGTCCCCGCCTCGAAGCGGTGGGGCGGCGGCGCGTAGGTGGAGCGCTCGAAGGTAACCGTGCGGATCATGCCGCCGCCCCCCTGCCAGGGAGGCATCTCCGCGAGAAGCTCCGCTCTGCCCCAGAGCGCGCCGATCCCTGAAGGACCGTAGACCTTGTGGCCGGAGAAGGCGTAGAAGTCGCAGCCCAGCGCCTGGACGTCGACCGTGAGGTGCGGAACGCCCTGGGCCCCGTCCACCACCACCACCGCGCCCCGGGCGTGGGCGAGATCCGCCATCTCGCGAATTGGATTCACCGTGCCGAGGGCGTTCGAGACGTGGGCTACGGCCACGATGCGGGTGCGCGGGGAGAGCAGACGCTCGAATTCGTCCAGCAGGACCTCGCCCCGGTCGTCCAGAGGGGCGACCCGCAAGGTGGCGCCCTTCTCTTCGCAGAGCATCTGCCAGGGAACGATGTTCGAGTGGTGCTCCAGGCCCGTGATGAGGACCTCATCCCCCGGCCCCACGGTCTGCCGGCCCCAGGAGACCGCGACCAGGTTGAGCGCCTCGGTCGTGCCGCGCAGGAACACGACCTCCTCGGGAGAAGAGGCGTTCAGGAACCGCGCGACCGCGGCCCGGGCCCGCTCCCGCGCCTCGGTCGAGAGCTGCGAGAGGGTGTGGACGCCGCGCTCGACGTTCGCGTAATAGCCCTCGTAACAGCCGGAGACGGCGTCGATCACCGCCCGCGGCTTCTGGGTGGAAGCGCCGTTGTCCAGGTAGACGAGCGGCCGGCCGTGGACCTCCCGGGAGAGGATGGGAAAGTCCGCCCGCACCCGGTCGAGATCGAACGCGGGCTCTGCGGAAACCGGCCGCACCGCTGCAGTGACCATGAGGCTCTCCCCTCTAGCTTAGACCGCCTGCCGGACGATTTCCCCCTGGGGAAGACGGGAGAAGAGGAACTCCTCCAGATCCTTGCGGACCGGCTCGACCTTGATGCGCTCCACGATGTCACTCGCGAAGGCATAGGTCAGCAGGCTCCGCGCCGCCTCGGCTCCGATCCCGCGGGAGCGCAGGTAGAAGACCGCGTCCTCGTCGAGCTGGCCTACGGTCGAGCCGTGGGTGCACTTGACGTCGTCCGCGTAGATCTCGAGCTGCGGGTTGGAGTTGGCGACCGCGTCCTTCGACAGCAGGAGGTTGCGGTTCGACTGCTTGGCGTCCGTCTTCTGGGCGCCGGGGTGGACGTGGATCAGGCCGTTGAAGACCGACCGCGCCTTGCCGTCCAGCACGCCCTTGTAGAGCTCGTGGCTCGCGCAGTGGGGCTTCGCGTGCTCGACCCGCATGTGGTTGTCCACGAACTGCCGCCCGTCGGCGAGATAGAGCCCGTTCAGGATGCAGTCGACGCCCTCGCCGTCCAAGACCGCGTTGACATCGTTTCGGACCAGCCCGCCGCCGATCGAGATCGAGTGGGACGAGGGCACGGAGCTGCGGTCCGCCCGGATCTGGAACGTGGCCATGTGGAAGGCCTCGCGGCTCTCGCGCTGCACCTTGTAGTGGTCCACCACCGCGTTCGGGCCGGAGACCAGCTCGGTGACCGCGCAGGTGAAGTAGGCGCCCGTGCCGGCGTAGGTCTCGACCACGGAGAGCTCGCTGCTCTCCCCCGCCACGATCAGCGTGCGCGGATAGGAGACGGTCGCCTTGCCGTTCTCGGCGGTGCCCAGGAAGAGCAGGTGGACCGTTCCCACCTTGGCGCCGCGCGGCACGAGCACGACCGCGCCGTCTTTGACGAACGCCATGTTGAGCGCCACGAACGGGTTTTCGAGCTCGGCGAATTGGCCGAGCCAGGGCTCGATCCGCTCCGGAGCGCGCTCCAGAACCTCGGCGAGGCTCGCCACGACCGTGCCCGCAGGCAGCTCGCCCACGGAGGACAGCCGCGCCGAGAAGCGCCCGTTGACGAACACCAGCCGCGCCGCGGCCTCGAAGTCATGGGGCGCGATTGATTCCAAACCAACCGCGGGATCGGCCGTATCAGGATCTCCCGTAGCCCGCTCGAACGTCTGGCGGACGAGCGGAGCAATCGGGGTCGCCCGCCACTCCTCCTGGTCGGAGGTGGGGAAGCCCAGGGCCGCGAAGCGGTCGATCGCCATCCGGCGCAGACCCTTGAGCCATGCCGGCTCGTCTCCGGGAACCTCCCGGAGAAAGCGGTCGAAGTCGAGGAGATAGGGGGCCGTGGCCTCCATCTCCCCTGTCGTCTTTTCCAGGGTCTCGATCGCTTCCATGGCTCAGGCCCCCACCGGCTGCGGCACGGGCCTCTCGGGCGCCATCCCGTCGAGCCAGGAGTAGCCCTTCTCCTCGAGCTCCAGCGCCAGCTCGCGGCCGCCCGAGCGGACGATCCTGCCGTCCACCAGCACGTGCACGTAGTCCGGCACGATGTAGTTCAGGAGCCGCTGGTAATGGGTGATCACCAGGAACGAGCGGTCCTTCTGGCGCAGCGCGTTGACGCCCTCGGCCACGATGCGCAGCGCGTCGATGTCGAGCCCGGAGTCGGTCTCGTCCAGGATGCACATCCGGGGCTCCAGGACCGACATGTGGAAGATCTCGTTGCGCTTCTTCTCGCCGCCCGAAAAGCCCTCGTTGACCGGGCGGTTCAGGAGGCTCTCCTCCATCTGCACCTGCTTCATCTTCTGGCGCACGAGGGTGAGGAACTCCAAGGCGTCCATCTCCGGCAGGCCCCGGTGCTTGCGCACCGCGTTCAAGGCCGCCTTCAGGAAGTAGGTGTTGCTCACCCCGGGGATCTCGACCGGGTACTGGAAGGCCATGAACACGCCCTCGCGGGCGCGCTCCTCGGGGTCCATCTCCAGCAGGTCCTTGCCGTCCAGGAGCACCTGGCCGGCGGTGACCTCATAGTCCTCCTGGCCGGCCAGCACGCGGGCGAGCGTGCTCTTGCCCGAGCCGTTCGGCCCCATGATGGCGTGTACCTCGCCGGGCCCGATCGTCAGTTCGATCCCGTTGAGGATCTCGTTGCCCTCCACGGAAGCATGCAGGTTCTTGATCTCAAGCATGGCAGTTGTCTCGGTTTTATCTTCGAATTTTTGAATTCGTATTTTTGGATTTTGGATAAGAAGAGGAGGGCCGGCGCCTCAGCCGACGCTCCCCTCCAGGTTGACCGCCAGGAGCTTCTGGGCCTCGACCGCGAACTCCATGGGCAGCTCGCGGAAGACCTCCTTGCAGAAGCCGGAGACGATCATCGACACCGCGTCCTCGGTCGAGATCCCCCGCTGGTTGCAGTAGAAGATCTGGTCCTCGCCGATCTTCGACGTGGACGCCTCGTGCTCCATCTGGGCCGTCGGATTCTGCACGTCGATGTACGGGAACGTGTGCGCGCCGCACTGGTCCCCGATCAGCATGGAGTCGCACTGCGAGAAGTTGCGCGCGCCGTCCGCGCCTTTGAGAATCCGCACCGCGCCCCGGTAGGTGTTCTGCCCGTGGCCGGCCGAGATGCCCTTCGACACGATGGTCGAGCGGGTGTTCTTGCCGATGTGGATCATCTTCGTGCCGGTGTCCGCCTGCTGGCGCCCCTTGGTGAGCGCCACCGAGTAGAACTCGCCGACCGAGTTGTCCCCCTTCAGGATCACGCTCGGGTACTTCCAGGTGATCGCCGAGCCGGTCTCCACCTGCGTCCAGGAGATCTTGGCGTTCGCCTCGCACTTGCCGCGCTTGGTCACGAAGTTGTAGATGCCGCCCTTGCCGTTCTCGTCGCCCGGGTACCAGTTCTGGACGGTCGAGTACTTGATCGTGGCGTCCTTCAAAGCCACGAGCTCGACCACGGCCGCGTGAAGCTGGTTCTCGTCGCGCATCGGCGCC